>JAKSLN010000025.1 GCA_024401165.1 Bacteroidaceae bacterium | reverse complement strand
CCGATGAAGTTGAAGTTGCTGATGAGCGTGTTGTTGTTCTGGATGAAGCGGCCCTCAACGGAGGGTGAGAGGATGGTGGTGCGAGTGAGGGGAAGGGACATGTGCCAGTAGCCCTCCATCACGTTCACGCCTCCGCCGTCGTTGAAGCCGGTTCCGTTGTCAGTGATGTAGTTGTAGCGCAGATGCCACTTCATGCCACGCGTAGGCAGCAGGCGCCTGTCCTGGTTGTCGAACTGCAGGGTGATGAAATAGAGAACTGCGTGCTCGTCATTGGCATAGTCGCGCAGGCCCTCCCACGTCTCGTCGGTAAAGACATTATGGTACGTGACGTACGAGGCCTGGCCTCCGATATTGATGCGCAGCTGTCTCCACGAGCGCGAGAACTCCAGCAGCAGACGGTTCTTGCTGTACTCCAGGTTGGCAGCCTCGTAGTCCTCGTTGCGCAGCTTTGTCTGGTAGTACGAGAAGCGGTAGCGTAGGTCCACGTTCCACTTCTTCCAGGGCGACAGTCCCACGTACGCGTTGACGTCGATACGCTTGCCCAGTCGAGCGTTGAGGCCCACGTGCAGGCGGTTTCTGGCATTGAGCTCGTACTCGCCCCCCACGAGCAGCGAGGCCAGTTCCTCGTTGTCAAACCGGGCTCCGATGCCGATGAAGCTGGCCTTGCGACGGTTGTTGTAGATGGTGGAGGGCGGTGCGAAGTCGTAGTCAACGTGTATATTGCGCTTCTCTTTGGGCTTGCGGACTTGCGTGGGCAGCGGCCCATACTGAGCCAGCTTGTCGCGCAGGTCGGTCAGCTGCTTCCACTTGTTTCGGGCAGCCTGCTCGCCGTGTACGAGCAACGTGTCCACAGCCTGTGAAGTGAAACTGGACGACGAGTAGCCCTTGACGTCGACGTGCATGTACACGTCGGACTGGCTGATGTTCTCCTCCACCTTGTTGAGGCACACCATATCGAGCACCTGAAGCAGCACGTTCAGGCTGGAGTTGAGCTGTTCGTACTGAAAGCCCTCCGCCGCCACACTGACTCCGATGACGTAGTCGGCCCCCATTTGCCGTGCCACGTCGACGGGATAGTTGTTCTTCAGGCCGCCATCCACGAGCACCATGCTGTCAATCTTAACGGGTGGGAACACGCCCGGAATAGCCATGCTCGAACGCAGCGCCTCGGCCAGGATGCCGTGGCGAAGCACCACCTCCTTGTTCTTCGTGATGTCCGTGGCTACGCAGGCAAACGGTATGGGCAAATCATTGAAATCCATGGGAGTGAGGTAGTCGGCCGTCAACTCGCTCAGAAGGTACGACACGCCGTTTCCCTTCAAGAAACCACCCTCAATCACCTCAAAGGGCGACTTCTCAAACGTAGTGTGTATGAGGAAATTCTCCGTCTTCTGCTTGAAGGTCAGGTCGCGCTGCCCACGGTCCACCTTGTCGGTCAGCAGGTCCATCCAGTTCATCGTGCTCACGATGCTGTCCAGCTGGGTCGTCGTGTAGCCCGAGGCATACAGTCCGCCCACGAGCGAACCCATGCTCGTGCCGACAATCATGTCGATGGGGATGCCGGCCTCCTCAATGACCTTGAGGGCACGGACGTGCGCCACTCCCTTTGCACCGCCTCCCGACAGGACGACAGCCACCTTTGGGCGCTTGGACTGGGCATAGGCCACCATCGTGGCAAGGGCAAGTATAGCCAGTATGAAGATTCTCCTCATAAGTAAGTGATCATATTTATTTTTATTCATAACCTTATAACCCCAAAGCCTCATAACCTCAAACATGAAACGATGCAAAAATACGAAAAAAACACGAATAAAAGCCATCCGGCAGCACGGAATGTGCTATAATCGTGCCGTTTCGTGTCGAAATAGGGCATTCTTATTCCCCGAACCTTGGCGCTTTCGCATTTTTGCACTAATTTTGCACCGTATGCTGAAGAAATACTTTTTTCTGATTCTTTGCGCCTTCTGGACGTTTGCTGCGACGGCACAAGAAGACGACTTCCAACTGAACCCTGACGACGAGGAAATCATCGGCGAGGACGAGGAGGAGGTCCTGCCCGACACGCTGGTGCTGACCGAGGAGGAGAAACTGGCCAGCATGTCTGCCGACGAGCGTTGGCTGTACATCCTGCGCAAACGGTTGAACCAGTCGTTGCAGTCCCACCGCGTCACCAAGGTCACCACCAAGAAGGGGCGCGGAAAGAAGGCCAAGCGTGTCACCCGAACGGTTACGCGCAACTACCGCGTTGGCGTGCACGTCTACGACCTGACGGCCGACTCCGTCATCTTCTCCTACAACGCCCGCGACATGTACATCCCCGCCAGCAACCAGAAGCTCTTCGTCTCCATAACCGCCCTGGCGGGCATCGGCCCCGACTACCACTTCACGACAAACGTCTACCTGGACGGCGAGGAAGCCGTCGACTTCGTCCCAACCTACGTGGTGAAGGCGGACACGCTGCCGACGGGGCAGATCGTGCAGGACACCATCGACGTCGTCAACGAAGAACGCTCCTACTGGCGAGGCAACATCTACGTGCAGGGCGGCTTTGACCCCACGCTGGACAAGGCGGCAGTCGACTTCGTGGCCGGAAAAGTGATGGCCATGGGCGTCGACAGCATCGACGGGCGCGTCTACTGCTACGAGCCCCAGAAGGAACTGACAGCCGATGCGGCATGGTTCTGGGCGAAGCATCCGTCCAAGGTCTTTGCCTCCACGCTCTACCAGTCGCTCGTCGACAACGGCGTCACCTTCTCGCAGGACAAGGCCTACGGAACCATAGCAAACCCCAAGGACTTCAAGGGCATCGAGCTCACGTCGCTCTCGACCCCCATCACCGATGTCCTGCAGCGAATGATGAAGAACAGCGACAACTACTATGCCGAGTCGATGCTGCTGAACCTGTGCGACCTCTTCGACACGGGCACCTGGTCCTACGAACGCTGCCAGGAGGAGGTGCGCAAGATGGTGCGCAACGCGGGTGCCGCACCCAACAGCTACATCATAGCCGATGGAAGCGGACTCTCCCACAGCAACAAGACAACGGCGGTCACGGTGACCGACATCCTGCGATATGCCTACCACAACGAACAGGTGTTCCCCGCCCTCTACGAATCACTCCCCATTGCCGGAGTGGACGGCACGATAGGCCGCAGGATGCGCAACTCTGCCGCCTTCCGAAACGTGAGGGCAAAGACCGGAACCGTGAGTGGCGTGTCCACCCTATCTGGCTATGTAACAGCATCCAACGGTCACAAGCTCGCCTTCAGCATCCTCGTCAACAACGTCAGCAGCTCCGCAACCGGTCACCAGATACAGGACATGCTTTGCATCGACATGGCAAAGTGATGCTAAAAAAATTTACGGCCGTTTTTTTGGTAGTTTAGGGATTATTGTGTAAATTCGCACTTGTAACCACTAAACAAAACCTGAAAGACCCATGAACAACACCGATCAGAACTATTGCCTCATCCTTGCAGGCGGTATTGGAACACGTCTGTGGCCCATGAGTACCGAAGAAATGCCCAAGCAGTTTCTCGATGTCCTTGACACAGGACGAACCTTGCTGCAACAGACATACGACAGGTTCCTGCGATTCATCAAACCCGACCATATCTACATCTCCACCAACCAGCAGTACCTCAAGACCGTACAAGAGCAGCTGCCCGACGTGCCGCGCGACCAGATCATCGCCGAACCCGTGCGCCGAGGCACGCTGGCAAGCGTTGCGCTCGGTTCCCTGATCATTGCTGCCAAGCGAGACGCACAGGCCAACGTGGTCTGCTCGCCTGCCGACCACTGGATAACAGACGAGACCACCTTCCAGGACGACATCCGCAAAGGACTGGAATTCGTGGGGCAGGAGAAGGTGCTGCTGACCATGGGACTGCGCCCCTCCCGTCCGAAGACAAGCTACGGATACATTCAGATGGGCGAAGAGGTGAAGCCAGGCTTCTCACGCGTGAAGTCATTCACCGAAAAACCCGCCCGCGAATACGCCGAGATGTTCCTGCAGTCGGGCGAGTTCCTGTGGAATGTCGGCATCTTCATGTGCAACGTGCAGGTGATGCTGCAACAGCTCATCAAGCAAGTACCCGCCTACGAGGTGGAGCTGCCCCGCCTGATGTCAGAACTGGCGCAGAGTGCCGAGCGCAAGGTGCCCGACTTCTTCACGGCGCTGCCCAAGCTCAACGTCGACTACGGCGTGCTGGACGGCAACGACAAGGCTTACGTGCAGCAAGCCCATTTCGGGTGGGCCGACATCGGTACGTGGAGCGCCCTGCTCAACGATGCCCCCATCGACGACAACGACAACCTGGTGCTGGGCGGAAAGGCAACGCTCTACAACTCCGGAGGCAACATCATCCGCCTGCCCAAGGGACAGAAGGCCGTCATCTGCGGTCTGAAGGACTACGTCGTGATACAAGAAAACGGCATCCTCATGGTATGTCCCAAGGAGGATGCCGCTATGATGCGACGCATGCGAACCGAGTCGCTGCTGTAGGGTTCAAAAATTCTCGCGAATCTTCTGCGCAATCTCTTCGAACTCCTCTTTGGTAAGTTCGAGGTGAGGATTGGTGAAGCGCATGTCTGCCTCGCTCTGCATGGGAACGAGGTGGATGTGTGCGTGAGGCACTTCCAGACCCAGAACACACTGGCCAACCTTTACGCAAGGAATGGCCTTCTTGATGGCCGTTGCCACCTTCTTGGCAAAGACCTGCAAGCCAGCCAGTTCGTCATCCTCAAGGTCAAAGATGTAGTCCACCTCACGCTTGGGGATGCACAGGGTGTGACCCTTCTGCAAGGGGCTGATGTCCAGGAACGCGTAGTACTTGTCGTCCTCAGCAATCTTGTAGCTGGGGATTTCGCCAGCCACGATACGGCTAAATATACTCATAGGACTATTTACTTACTCATCAAACGTAATCTCGAGAATCTCCAACTCGACGACGCCAGCAGGCACCTTGGCAGCAACCTTCTCGCCCACCTTATGACCCAGCAGCGCCTGGGCGATGGGAGTGCTGACGCTAATCTTGCCCTCGCGCAGGTTAGCCTCCGTGTCGCTCACGATGGTGTAGGACATCGTCATGTTGTTCTTCACGTTCTTGAGCTTCACCTTAGTCAGAATCTGAACGGTCTCGTTGTTCAGCTTGCTGGTATCGATGATCTTCGCAGCAGCGATGACGGCTTTCAGGTTCGCAATCTTGCCCTCAAGCTTGCCCTGCCACTCCTTGGCAGCGTCATACTCAGCATTCTCACTCAAGTCACCCTTGTCGCGAGCCTCGGCAATTGCTGCACTGGCTGCAGGGCGGTCAACGGTCTCCATGTGCTGGAGTTCGGCCACGAGCTTGTCGTAGCCCTTTTGTGTCATGTAAGCCATGTTGTATCTTAGTTTTTTTCGAGTTCGTTAGTGTGGACGAAAAAAGACAGAGTAAACGAAAAAGAATCCCGACTTGTTGCGGTCGGAACCCTCTTTTGTGTTTATTCCTTCTTTTTCGGGGGCAAATTTACGCACTTTTTCCGAACCCACCAAACTTTTTCGGAAAAAACAGCAGGTTGCAGTTAACTGCTCGCTTACAACGTCTTGTCAAAGAAGTCGGTTCCCTGGAAGAAGACACGCAGGAATTCTGGGAGGTCCTTGACATAGATACCTTCATGGGGGAACTCCTCATCCACGGGGAATTTGTCACTATGGTGGTACTCACCCTTCTCGTTACAAGTTCCATATTCGAGTGCGACGATGAAGTCCATCTGATCGTCATCATTGCCGCTGGCCTTGGCGATGTCCACCAGCTTTTGGCCTGCCTCGCTGAGCTTTATGTCGGTGGTAAAGCGGAGTGGGAGGCCGGCAACCTCGAAGGTGGGAATGTCAATCACACGGCCTGGGTGGGGCTTATCGAAATCCTCAACACCCATGACTGCGATGTCGGCAACCTTGGTGTTCTCCTCGAACTTGTAGACTTTCTGCGTCTCGCCCATGTGGATGGTGACGGTGACGTCGAAGTATTTAAAGATATCCTCGGACATCTTGGCCTTGTAGCGGGCATGGAAGAACTGGGCAGAGGGCTTATCCTCGGTCTTCTCGGGTTCGTCATCCTTACTACAACTTGTGAACATGCACGCAGTAGTGCAAAGCATTGCAACGAGTGCAATGATAGAATAGATCTTTTTCATTTTATTTATTGTTAATTTACATTAATCAAGTTTCGCAAGCTCAACATTGTGGAGTTATCGCTTCGCTTGGGAAGTTAAAAGGAAGTTATTCGCTTCGCTCAGGAAGTTATCGCTCCTTCGTCGCTAAGGACGTTTGATGACGGCAAAAGAAAGACCTCTGTAGGTCATTCATGGAGCAAGACATTTACTTTTGACCGTCATCAAAAGTCCCTTTTAACTTCCACTTTTGACCGCCGTCAAAAGTATAACTTCTACTTTTGACCATCGTCAAAAGTCTAACTTCCTTTTAACTCCTTCAACTGGAGCTTGCGAAAGTTGAATTACATTAGTTCAAGTTTTATCAGTTTCTCGGCATTATGGTTATGAGGTTTTGAGGTAACTACTCACTAAATTTTAGCCAAAAATCATCTCTTGACCTTCTTTCCGTTCTTGATCACGATGCCGCGGTAGTTCTCGTTCACCTCGGTACCCATGATGGAGTAAGTCTTGCCGCTGTGCTGTGCGGGCACGAGGTCTTCGCCTACCAGCTCAAGGGCTGTGGTCTCGCCATCCTCATCCTCCAGGACAATGCTGATGACCTTTGCCTGACTTGTGCCTGCGGCTGTGAGCGTCTCGATGCTTGGGCCGCGGAAGTAGGCACGGTATGGAGCTACGGTAGTCTTCTTGGCGTTCTTGATCTTGTCGCCAGACAAGTAGTAGACGGTCTTGGCAGCAGTGCCTTCAAACACCATCTCCTTGAGAGTACCAACGAGGCTCCATTCGTCCGAAACACAGGTTTCCGGCTTGAAGTTCTGCCTGTCGTCAGCTCGTTCAAAGGTAATGTCTCCTTGCTCTGCCACACTGAAGATTGCAGGGGTTGCAGGCTCCAGCGTCTCAACATAGTTAAAGCTGAGCGTCACGGCATCGTCCCCTTCGTTCGCCTTGCCCAGTGTGTAGAACTTCACGTTGTCGTCAGAGTTCACAGCGTATGGCAAACATATCGTGCTGTAAGTATTCGTTACGTCGCGAGTATGTTCCGGTTCCCTGATGAAGGTGAACGACACCGTCTTTGCACCCACATCCTCGCAGATGTTCAGCACAGGCTTCGTGGCAGCCATCGTCTCTGCGAGGCCGCTATATACTACAGGGATTGTATAGCCAGGGATGGAATAAAGGAAGTCCATGCTCTCCTTATTGTGAGGGAAGAGGCAAGCCGCAAGATAATTGCGGTAATCATCATCTTTAAACGACGATACCAATATGCCGCTTGCTGGGAGCACTGTCATTCGCGGCTGTCCCTTGATGTTGTTTACTTTGTTAGAAGATGGATTAAATGCCGCTGCATCGTAATTCACATGCGTAATCATCAGGCCGTGGGCATATCCTCCAGTCGCGTTTCCGATGTAGTTGTTCCATCCGCCGCGCTGAATGTTCTCAAGGATGTAGTATTCGTGACCCGTCTCGTCGGCATCGTTCATGATGCGATACGCCTTGCCGCCAGCCTCTACGGAAGCAAGGCCCTTGATCGTCGTCGGCTCTGTGAGAGTCTCTATCTCAAACCATCCCATAGCCTCCCGTTCCCACGCAGTGTATGCAGTAGGATAATAGCCGTTGTTGCAATATTCGCCACCATCCATTACGGAGAAGTTCTCCATGCCCTGATTGTTCGCGTGTGCTGATGCATCTGTAGGATAAAAGTCGGGCAAGCCCATGGCGTGCGAGAACTCATGGCAGAAGAGTCCGATGCCGTTCATCAATACATGTCCATAAGACTTGGTGTCCGCCGGTGTGCCGTTGAGCTCATTGTTGACGCCGTAGAGTCTTACAGTCACGCCATCGTAAGTGCCATAGTTGCCTGTTCCGGTCTTAGGCCAGATGCAGTCGGAGGAGTTACCATTGAAGCTAGCCGAATAGCCGGCATAGATAACATAGACGAGATCGACAATGCCGTCGCCGTCAGCATCATACTGGCTGAAGTTTATACTTTCGTCCATCGCCTTGCACACGTCTGGTATGAAGCGACTCATGTAGTCACTTTGGCCTTCGCCGTAATACTTCATGTTCTGCGTGAGATGCACAGGGCCATAGACGTCAAACTGCGGTTCAAACATGCCATTGCTCATGTCGCTGAAGTACTTCTTCACCGAGCCATGATTCATGCCAAGCCATTCCGTCTTGTCTATCTGCCCGATGCCAGTCGTAGGCACGCCGTCGGCATTCAGATACTGGTTGAAGATAAGCTTCGTTGTTTCATCGTCATGCCCGAAAGGCTGGTCGGCAAAGTCGGCAAGGATGACGAGCACACGCGGCTTTCCCATGTGCGGGAAAATGACTCTATTGGTAGCTATCGGTTCGCGACGCATCACGCCACGCTTCAGCTGGGCAGTGGCATGGTTGTAGAACAACGCCTTGTCCTGTGCTGCCACGAGTCGCCTCTCCTCCATCTTGCGGTCGGAAGCCTCATGAGCAAGCATGGCAGATGGCGCGATGCTGCCGTCTTCATGCACCTTTGCCACATAGTAGTCCGTGCCATCCTGATAAAGTATGACTCCATCCTTGGTTTGGCACCAAGAGAAGTTCTCGTCGCCCAAAAGCCTGACAGTCAACGTAGTGCCATCTTTCTGCTTGACGACACTATAGCCCGAAGACGCCTTCGCTGCAAACATAGCGCTGGCAACAGTGCACAGCATGAGGAGTGTAAATAAAATCTTTTTCATCTTTATTCAAGTTTTATGCTTAACTTCAACCAAAAACTTGCAAAAACTTACAAAAACACTTTAATTTTGGGAACGATATACAAATAGGCACACTGTATGATATGGAACAAAAATGAACGTGTAGTGACAGACCTGTTTATCTCTTTGATTTATCATTTTGATTTATCACCGATTCGAGGGCGTAGCCCGATCGCCCAGATTGCCTTCTTTCTGTTTACGGTAAATTTATCAGAGATTTATGTTAAATCTACCGAAGACATGAGAGAACGATATTTTTTTGAATCGTCGCCTGCTTAACTATAACCAAAAACTTGCAAAAACTTGCAAGTTTTTGGTTGTCATCCTAGCTCACTTAGGATGAGAGAGTACAGTTATTTACTTGGCCAGTTCGTGAAAGTAACGTCAGTCTTACCCACCTTGATGATCAAATCCTTATCATGAGTGTCCTTGGTGAAGATGTCCTCAAGATATTTCACTCCGCTTAAATAAGCATTGTCTTTTTGGCCCCAGGTGACGCCAGGATAACTCTCGAGGATGGGCTTGTCAGGCTCAGTTACACTTCCATCGTAATAAAAGCTTGCTTTCTGATTGCCGTCAAGTTTTGCAACTGCAGTGCACTTGATACCCCATGGGCTCACCGCCGTCTTGTAGTTATCGGCATTGCCGGTGATACCCCTGAAGCGGATTGCAGCCTCCGACTCCGTGCCGTCCAGAACAGTTCTGATGGTCTTGTCGAATACGGCATCCTTGCCGTCAAAGTTGCCGTTGACAACTTCCTTGTGTGTCTCACCTTTGAAATCCTTATACTCCACTTCGATGGCAACAGCCTTAGTGAAAGCGCCCGAAACCTCTGCATGGATGGTGGCCTCCACCTCGTGCTTACCGGCTAATGGGTCAACGATGTCCGTACTCTCCGAGTGACAGCTTGAGAAGGCCAGGACTGATGCGATTGCCATGGCAATCATTGAAAAATGTTTTTTCATAAAGTTTAAATAGTTGAATTGTTTGTGATAGTTATCATTCCTTCACCTTGAAGTCGTATGCACTCTTCAAGTTGACAGTTTTACCCTTCTCGATAGTAAGCGGACCAGCTACGAGTACGTATGTCTTGGCACTGGCAGCATTCTGGCCTGCCTTGAACTGGATGGAGCGCTTGCCCTTGCCCAAAGCCAGCTTCACCTTATCCTTGGGCGAATAGGTGCCCTTGCCCTGGTAGACAGAATTACCCTTGTCGTCGAGAATCTCTATGTCTGAAATGCTGAGGTCGCCGAAGGTGTTCTCCAGTTCTACGTAGCCTACAGTGGTACGGTCGGGAGGAGTAACCTGAAGCACTTCTTCCTCATGAGCAGACCAGTTGAATTCTTCCAAGCTCACGTCTGTTGTAGTAAACGACATGGCTCCGTAGTTGCAGCGGTAGCCAGAGCGAATGTTCAGTATCTGGTCGGTAGTGTCGTCCTTTGTACCCTTAATGTACCATACCCAGCTGCTGTTAAGCTGAATGGTAGACTTGCATGCGTTGCATCCTTCGGTAAATCCATAGAGATCACTCCATTGGTATTTAGGAGTGTTTCTTACCTTATACGTATGGCCTACTACGCAGCCATTAGATTGCTCCAGAATGTCGAGGTCGCTCAGCGTCTGTTGTTCCGAATCTTCCCAGCCCCAGCTGAATGATACGTTTATTTCTCCTGACGTCTCCGATTTAGGATCGCCATCATCCATGCCAGAACTCTGCTTAAGCTTGCCACCTACGTTGATTCCAAATGACTTAGTTGAGGTATAGGTGGTCTGGTTAACTGTAGTAGTGGGCGACACGGCACCGTCAGTAGGTATCATCACTACATCAGCGCTATAAGGCTGGTTGTTTGCATCCAATGGTGTGTGTGTGAACAGCACATCCTTGAGGAAATAGCCAGTCTGGCGGATATGGATGCCAATGCGAATGTCCTTCCAGCGGCCTTTGTACATGTCGTTGCTGGCAATCTTCGAGTTACACTTCACCATGTAGTAGTCGCCGCTGCCTTCCTGTCCTTCGAAAGCATAAAGCTTGTAGATGGTGTAGGTATTTGTCACCGAACCTGTACCTCTTACGTGATAATCTTCCCACCAGATGCATCTCAAGCGTGTTTCTCCTTTGAAATAGAAGGTGTGAGAGATGCGCTGCTGCTCCAAATTCTTTGTGATGTCGGTTCTGTCATCGTCGCCTCTGGTTGCAGCTCTGGTCTGTCTTGCCTTCATTTCAATGAACTGGGTGTTAACCCACTCTGCCAGGGGGTTGAACATGTGAACTGCCTCTGCAAGTTCTTCGTCCGAATAGATGTGTGGGAGCAAGTCGTCGGGATTAGTACTTGGCTGCTCATGCCCATCATGGTCCTCATGCTTAGAATGATCCGACGTGATGCCATCACCAAAATTGATGTTGAGTTCGTCGTCCTCAAGCAGATACTTTGAGTTCAGGGTCTCGCACGAGCCGGTAACGTCGAACTCGTGGTCATCAGGTTCTACAAATACGATTACACCGCCTGCGTCCTCCACCTTGTCGATGTCGGCCTGCGACGCGCTTACGTTCTCACGGTTCACGATAAGCACCTTCGTGTTTTCGCTTACGCCACCTTCAATGTTGGTGAAGTGCTTGCGGATTGCATCTGGCACAGTACCCACACACGCGGTAGGTTCGCTTACCATCGACAGGTCTACATTGAGATCCTCTTTACCGGCGGGTTCCGGTTTCTCAGTCTCCGGAGCGATCTCATCTTTGTCTTTACACGATGTGATTGTCGCACCACATAGCATTGCGAACAATGCAAAAGTTAGGAATTTCTTCATAATTCACATAATTTAATTGATATAAAAATGGTTAGTTCTTTCGTTAATCCGCAAAACCTTCGTCTTCTATCTCTAGATCGAAAGGATCAAATTCTAACTCGAGAAAGTTTGGATCGGGAGATTGTGCTATAAGAATGTTATCGTCGACTTCGATTGTCTTTGTAACAGGTTTGATATATTCTTTTTTCATAATGTCTTGTTAGCTATAGTTTTCACTTGACCACCTTCTTTCCGTTCTTAATCACGATGCCACGGTAGCTCTCGTCCACCTCGGTACCCATGATAGAGTAAGCCTTGCCGGTGTGCTGTGCGGGCACGAGGTCTTCGCCTACCATCTCAAGGGCTGTGGTCATGCCATCCTCGTCCTCCAAGACAATCTGGATTGCCTTTGCGCCTGCGGCTTTGAGCGTATCGATATTTGGACCGATGATGTATGCGTGGTATGGAGCGATATTCGTCTTCCTTGCATTGTGAATCATATCGCCTGAGAGGTAATAGACTTCCTTGGAACTTGGCTCAGAATCCTCGGTTAATGTCATCTGTTCGTATGTTCCAAACATATCCCATTCACTAAATCTTGTGTTTTGTGGCTTATCTTCAAACCATGTCTGGTCTGCACATTCAAAGCATACGCTAGGGGAGTCATCGTGTACGCGATACAGAACAGCCTGACCTTGTCCAATATAGTCCTCTTCATACTTGAAACCAAGTGTCACGCCTTCACTATCGATGTTGTCAAGGTTATATTTATGATCGTAATAGTTTATCTTGTCGTTAGACTGCACACGGAATGGCAGGCACACTGTGCCATACTGGTTGCCGACCTTGCGACTGCGAGAGTGGTAGAGTCCCTTGTTGCCAAACGTAGGACTACCATCATTACCGATATTTTGCTGCCATATCAATTCTTTCTTATTAGTGGCATTGCTTTTGTTGAGCGAATATGTTACCTTACCAATTGCCAGTTCATCTGATGTGACGTCAGTGACACCACTCTGGAGAGGATACTCTGAGTAGCGGTCGATGTGGGTCGAAGCATCGGTGATAAAGCAATTACTGATATTGAGTTTGCGGTTGTATCCCACGAAGCACTCATTTATGTCGTATTCACAACCGTATGGCCATGTGTTGCGTTCCTCAGTTCTTCTGAGATAGGCGTTACTCCAGCAGTTGGTTACATAGCCATGATCCTTCATGTATCCAGAGATCAAGCCACTGTTGCCGTCGTATGCGGTGATAATGCCATGACTGAAACAGTTGTTGATATAAACCTTGAGTCCATCGCTTTCTTCTCCAGTGCTGACACGTCCGAGGATACCACCAGCATGTTTTTTACCACTCACATTAGCATAGCTTCCACAGTTCTCTATGATTACATCACCACAGGTCCAATCATAATGCACACGACCTACGATTGCGCCAGCGCCTTCGTAAGAATTGCTAAACTCAGAGCCTTCGCCTATGATGACATTGCGTATTTCAGCATTTGTTGTCACACAGCCGAAAAGTCCTGCTGGTCTTTCATCGCTCTTATACGTCAAGCCCTTGATGGTATGACCCTGACCGTCAAAGATACCACAGAATCTGTGTCCCCACTCATCATAGCCGATAGGTGTCCACCACTCATTTGTCATATCGATGTCTGCAACGAGCTTTGCGTTAGTATATACGTTACCAAAGTTAACCATTTCTGCAAATTCACGTAACTGGTCAACAGTACCTATTTCCATGTCAAAAAACATATCGCGCGTAACGATATCGTGAGTTGTATCGAGCAAAGGACAACTATCACTACCTATATTCTGCCTCCATGGAGTAAGACCATGTTCACGATTCTCAATACCGTTATTCAGCCAATAAGTCACTATGCCTGAACTCAACTTTTGCCAGTCAACAATGTCCTGCCATACGATAGACCTATCAATGCAGTAGTTGTTGCCCGAAGCAGGATCCATACCTTTTGAAACGTCATTGGTGCCTACGATCTGCAATTCTGTAAGAGATAAGCAGTTGGTCACCTTGCATTTCTTGCTGCCGTTGGCTTCAGCCTGTCCGAGGATACTTCCTGAGCATACCTTTTCATCCCAAATTATCTGACCTGTGTTCAGACAGTTGTTGATGGTAACGCCCTTGCCCAGACCTACGATACCGCCACAATTATCGTCGCGGCAACTCAGCGTAGCATTGTTGGTGCATTGCTCGAAGAAACCACCTGTAGCTTTGCCACAGATGCCGCCGACCTCATCATCTCCGTTGTAAATGTAGATTGCAATTGCAGTAGCAGCGACAGCAACTGCGACGGCGGCTGCGATTCCACATACCGCAGTCATGCTCAAACCTGCTCCTGTAGATGCTACACCTTCTGCAGCCATGGCAGTGTCCAAGAGCCCTGAAGCTCCCAATTCAAGATTTTCGAAAACACCGACTGCAGTCCCTACCTCTTCAAAATTGAGTAGGTGTAGTCCTATATCTATAAAACCTGCTACGCGAGTCACAGGTCGAGTAGGAAGATCCAAAATATCCTTCACTTCGAGGTCACCTGCTACATTCAGCGCACATGCTAATAGCTTAGTATTTTGATTCACCCCGTCACCAAGGGTCCATTCGCTCTTGTGATCGCTGATGTATTTTAACATGTTCTGGTGAAGTGCTCTGAAACTTTCGTCAGGATCAGAATCCTCTTCATCGATCTGGAGCACAGCACCGCTGTTCTGACATCTTACGAAATTAGAGCCCTCACTTTCACCAGCGTAGCCACCAACGAAATTCTGGTCTGCGCCTACCAATGCCAAATTGACCATATAGAAGAAGCTGTCGTTCTTTGAATAGCCAGCAATGCCGCCACTCCAACCTGCGTTCGTGGCGTTGTTGCCGTCAGCAAATACAGCTGTACCTAAACTTGAGCCGCCATAACAATATTTATTGTTTTCTGAATAGCCTACGAAACCACCAGCACGAACGCCATCGACAGTAACGGAACAGCTGTTGACAAACACAGCATAGAATTTACAGCTTGTGGCCTGGCCAGCCAAGGCGCCTGCATTATTCTCATCGGTAAAAATAGAACATTTTTCTAATGTAACTTGTTCGAAAGTGGTGTTAGTGGCCATACTGGCTATCACGCCTATATTATCACGGTCACTACTCTCAACACGAATATTATAGAAGGCAACATTCTTGATAGTGGCTCCATCCAGAGAAGAAAACAAGTAGCTGCACTTCTTTCGTGTCTCTTCATCTCCTGGGGTTGAACTAAAAATCAAGTGTTTTAAGTAAACATCTTCACCGCTATTATTTTTTACGGTATAACTTGCGTCAATCTCACCGGCAAAGGTGGTGCAGAGCGTGCTAGCCATGCCGTTGAGATAGATGTTGTCGGTGAGCTTGATCTTGGAAGTAGATTTTCCGTTGCCGTCTTTAGTTGCATTGACTGCATCCTTCAGCTCCTGGAGGTTCGAAACCAAGTAGTAGCCATTCTCGTCCTGGTTAGGAAGTGCCATGCCTGCCGTCACCCAGAGCAACAGCATGAGTGAGAATAAGATTTTTTTCATCTTTTGTGGATAAAGTTAATTAAATAAATTTTAGTTAGTTCGTACATAATGACTGCGTTAATCCGCAAAACCTTCGTTTTCTATCTCCAGATTGAAAGGATCAAATTCTAACTCGAGAAAGTTTGGATCGGGAGATTGTGCTATAAGAATGTTATCGTCGACTTCGATTGTCTTTGTAACAGGTTTGATATATTCTTTTTTCATAATGTCTTGTTAGCTATAGTTTTCACTTGATCACCTTCTTTCCGTTCTTTATCACGATGCCGCGGTAGCCTTCGCTAACCTCGGTACCCATGATGGAGTAAGACTTGCCGTCCTTCTGTACGGGCACGAGGTCTTCGCCTACCATCTCAAGGGCTGTGGTCTCGCCGTCCTCGTCGTCAAGTGTGAACTGGATGGCCTTGGCCCTGTTTGTGCTGTTGCTGGTGAGTTTGTCGATGCTTGGGCCAAAGATATAGGCACGATATGGAGCGATGTGAACTGCTACGCTTGCATTACGAATCTTATCGCCAGAGATGTAGTATGTTGTTTTGGTAAGATCGCCAGAAAACACTCTCGTATCAAATACTCCAACGAAAGCCCAATCGCCGAGCATCGGTGGAAAAGGAGGATTGTATATTATTTCGTCATCTATAGATTCAAAGGTGATATCACCCAGTTCTTCAACACAGAAGAGTGCAGGGTGTCCAGCCTCGACTCTATCTACATAGCTGAATCTGATAGTCACGTCATCCTCACCATTATTCACCTCGTTCATGCTGTAGAGCTTCACTTTGTCGTTAGATTGCATGGCAAATGGCAAGCACACCGTGCCGTAATGGTTGCTTACCGTGCGAGAATGGTGAACACCCTTGCTGCCAGTAGGAGTAGGATATGCGTCTGTGCCGAGGTTCTGTTCCCAGTTTTCACCGAGAAGATGGCAAACCTTGCCAGACTCCAAGTCGGCAGCTGTAGTCTTTTTTATATGATGTGCATCCTCAGCTGTCGTCAGCGAATAGTTTTTATCATTTGATTTAAAACCAGTCCAATCATCGTCTATAGCAGCAAAGTCTTTATAGGTTGTCATATTCAGACAATTATCAATGCGGGAATTACCCCCTGTTCTGCCGCAAATTCCGTGGACTCCACTACTACCAGAAAAATCGCTGAGGCAATCGCTGATTGTTCCGTTTACTAATGTTCCTACGATTCCACCATTAGCAAAATTAGTTTTTTTGAAAAGCACAGAGCCAAAATTCGCACATTTAGATACACTGCTATTGCTTATACGACCTGCAATTCCACCCAAATTAAACATATCTGTGCAATTCCCATTGTATATTCTGATCACATACTCTTTTCCTTGATAAGTTTTGGTGACACAGGTCATACCCGTTTTGTTTTTGTATTTATTATAGAAATCATTTAATTCTTCCATTGTAATGGCGATGACCATACCCGTATTCAAACATCCTTCAATGACTCCTCCATTGCTAGACTCTCCTACTATACCCCCTCCCCTGTTAAAACCTGCAATCAAGGCGGAATTTATGCAACCCTGTATTATATCACCATTTACAGCATATCCTACAATGCCACCTCTGTAAGATATTCTGTCGGCATTTACTTTTTGACTACCATGTGCATAAACACAAGACTGGTCATCAATTGTACAGTTTGAATATTTAGATTGGGTAGAATATCCAGCTACGCCACCTGCATATTCACAATATGTTTTGATGTAGCTGCCAAGAACTTCCACTTCATCGAATGTGCATTTATCAGAACGGCCTACTACCCCCCCCGCTTTATTACCTGGATCTCCACCACCTTTATCAGCGGCTGAAGTGCTTTCACAGTTCTCTACCTTGATCTTCGTGAAGGTGCAACCAATGGCATGGCCAACTACACAGCCTGACTGGTTTTTATCAGCTGTAAAATCACTGTTCTTGACTGTGATGTTCGTGAAGGTGCAGTTTTCTGCCCAGCCAGCAGCAGAACCTGCATTGTCGTAGTTAGTCCATGTGCCACAATTTTCAAATGTGATGTTCTCAAAGACACATCCGTTCTTTGCCTGAGAGGTTATGATTGCCTGATTGGAATGATCTTCGCTGTTTTTGCGAATATGCTTAAAGGTAAGGTTCTTGAATGTAGCGCCATCAGAATAGGTGAACAGATAAGTTCTGTTCCTACGCTCTGTTGTGCCATCAGCATAGTGATCGCCCTTTATGGCATGGCCGTCGCCATCTAGAATTCCGTAGAATGTACTGCAGAAAGTATCTCCAAAATTTGCTCCCAAATCACTCAGGTAAATATCAGCCGTAAGGCGGACTTTTGCACGAGCGTTACCACTTAGGACATTATACATTTGGGAAGCCGAAGCGACTTCTACGAAATCGTCCGTTCCTTCCGCCCATGCCGCAGTCATACAGCACAGCATGAGGAGTGAGAATAAGATTTTTTTCATCTATATATATTATATAATGTGTACTTCCTGCTTTACTTTCTTAAAACTTTCTTTCCGTTCTTTATCACGATGCCACGGTAGTTGTTGTCTACCTCGGTACCCATGATGGAGTAAGCTTATTTTGAGACTGGGCGCACAGACATACCGTTGATACGATAGTCGCTGCACACGTCCTGGTATCTATCGGTGAAATTGAGTAAGCGCGCGAATTTGTCGTCGTTATGCGTAGACGACCAATACCAGCCCTCTCTGTCCAGCCACCAGTAATCATTGTTGAAGGTCTCGACATAACCAGCGGCAGGAAGGAAAATGGACTTGGAAGAATCGGTCTTGTCTGATACCTTGTAGCCAGCTAATTGACCATCGCTTTTAGTAATCCATGTCCAATCACACTGTTCTATGAGAGCCTCCCACTGTTCCTTGGTTGGAAGCTGCCAGCTGCCGCCCCAGCTTTTTGCTGCATTAATGGCGTTTTCATAATTATAATAGTCACCGTAAGTGTCGTTATGTTGTGCTTTTGTGAAAGCATACTCACCTTCACCGCCTTCTCCTGAGACATTCTCTTTTGCCCATTTGTAGCCAGCGAGTTCCACGTATTCATGACCGTTGATGGTAGGTGTAAACACTACATTGTCTGCCTGGTCGGCGGTATAGGTTGCTACTACTGTTTCCCCCGTCATGACTTTCATGACCTGGCCGGTCATGCTTACGACTGGACGCACAGACATACCTAAGACAGAATTGATGGGGGTCACGCCATCTTTGCCCTTGAGGCAGTACGCGTCAAAGTCGTCGTAAGGCGTAGACGACCAATAGTGGCTCTCGCCGTTCTGGTCGAAGACGTAACTGATGCTGGCAAAACCAGCGGCAGGAAGGAAAATGGACTTATTTTCATCGTTCTTGTCTGACACCAAGTAGCCGTTCATGGTCTTGCCACCAAATGAATAGTTTTCTTTCCACTCCCATTTGCATTTTGTAGCGTCCTTGAGAGCATCCCACTGTTCCTTGCTTGGGAGCGACCAGCTACCACCCCAGCTTTTTCCTGCCTTAATGGCATTGTCATAATCATAATAGTCACCATAAGTATCGTCATGTCCTGCTTTTGTGAAAGTTGACGTACCCTCTGTGACTTCTCCTGAGACGTTCTCTGTTGCCCATTTATAACCTGCAAGCTCAACGTAAGCGTGACCGTTGTAGTCTGCCTCTTCAACCACTACATTGTCTGCCTGGTCGGCGGTATAGGTTGCTACTATTGTTTCGCCCTTCATGACTTTCATTATCTGGGCGTTCATGCTCATTGCGCACACGAGTGCCACGAGCGAGAATAATATCTTTTTCATTGATATTTTGTTCTTGTATTTAATTTGCTAAACCTGTATGTTTATGGGGCTTTCTTTATAACTCCCAATGGTCGTCTTCTTCAAGGAACAAGTTGTCAAAGCGTTTTGCGTTCATGAAATCAGTATCACCATCGCCGAACCCTACGCCGGGACTGGTGCATATCAGTACAGTAGTGTCAATCTTGAAAACTTTCACCTGAGGTTTTGTATATTGCTTTTTCATTGTCTTTCCCGTTTTGTATGATTATTTGATTGACTGACCAGCAACGTTGTACTTCTTCCCGCCCTTGACGATTACGATGTTGCCATTCTCAAGGAACTTGCCCTCACGCACAGTTGTCTTGTCGCTGATAGTGTCAAGCCCGGTTGTCTCGCCGTCGGCAAAGACTATACGCATAGCCTTTGCATTAGCAGCCTGTTGATGAACAAGATATGCACGATTGTGGATGTAGGCATTGCCAGTGTACCTTAGGAACTGGTTAGCGCCACCGAGAACCCAGGAGTTGTCCTCCTTCGCTGCCAGCGAACCGTCAGAAAGTGTTGTTGGCTTCATGTCATTGCCGTCAACGTTGGCAGTCTCGCCAGAGGTTGCTATTGGCAGATTTACTTTGGCATCTGTTGTCCCTTCACCATAGAGCAGCACGCCAGTGCCGGCAGGGATGTTGCCTTCAAGAGCGGTAAGCGTGATGAGTTCGCCATCGACAGCGGCCTTATAGGCGGTGACGCCCTCAGTAGCAATGAACGAAGCGTCCTTTGCCGAGAAGGTGGCATAGCCCTCGCTATTGAGGTTGACACGTACGAAAGCATCGTACTTGACTGACAGCTTGGCTCCATTCTGCAACGGAACGCTGACAACAGGGGCTGCTCCACCCGATGTGTAGAGACAGGCGTTCATCACGCCCTCTACGTCCTGATACTTGATGGAAGGCATCTCCTCGAACAGATAGTATGTCTTGTTTTGATCAGCGTCGGTCACCAGAACACCCGTATATCCGTCTGCATGGGCAGAGGCAAATGCCGCCGTCATGCCGCAGAGCATGAGGAGTGAGAATAAAATTTTTTTCATCTTAGGGGAATAGAGTTTATTTAATGAAATTTTGTTTGTTCGTACATAATGACTGCGTTAATCCGCAAAACCTTCGTTTTCAATATTCTCCAGATTGAAAGGATCAAATTCTAACTCGAGAAAGTTTGGATCGGGAGACTGTGCTATAAGAATGTTATCGTCGACTTCGATGGTCTTTGTAACAGGTTGGATATATTCTTTTTTCATAATGTCTTGTTAGCTATAGTTTTCACTTGATCACCTTCTTTCCGTTCTTTATCACGATGCCACGGTAGTTGTTGTCCACCTCGGTTCCCATGATGGAGTATGCCTTGCCGCTGTGCTGTACGGGCACGATGTCTTCGCCTACCAGCTCAAGGGCTGTGGTCGTGCCATCCTCGTCTTCGATTTCAAAGCTGATAGCCTTGGCTTGACTGCCGGTAAGCGTAGTGATATCTGGCCCTAAGAAGTAACAACGGAAAGGTGCGATGGTAGCCTTAGTGGCATTACGGATTTTGCCACCAGAGATGTAGTATCTCTCTTTGGCAACCTCACCTTCAAACGCAACCTTCTAGTTTTACGCTTAACTTTAACTAGGTTAACATACCCCTTTTAGTCAGCGAATCCTTCTTCTATTCTTTCGAGGTCGAAAGACTGTTTTTGGAGGTCGTTACGACTTACTTATTTTGGTTGTAGTCGTAGAAGTTACTCTCGATGACGGCCCAGCTTAACATGTCGCCGTACATCTTATTGCCGCTATATTCGGGATCGCCGTAGTGGTCCATCGACACGATACCACAGCGGATGGGCTTGCCCTGCTTCATGAAGTCGATGAAATGGCGGTACAAGGGACCATTGAACCTGTTGGCAAAGTAGTGAGTGTGCAAGAATGCGTTTCCGGTATTGGCATTGGTTGCGTTAAAGCCGAGCACATACTGCTTGTCGTCACTCAGGTTCTTTGCGCTGATGGTCTCGATGAGTTCCTTCATCAGCCTTATTTTCTCATTCATCTTGTCGAAGTCAGACGTTCCCATCTCATACTTGCTCTGAATAAAGAGGTTATTCTTATTTGTATCATCTATCTCTTTGTAGAACAACGAGCCGTAACCACTTTGTGGCCATGGGTCATAATAGGTGATAGTCTTGTTGTCATAGTTGAAATATTCTTTATGGTAGACGCCGTCTATCATCGTTTGGACAATTTCACCGTCATCTGCATCCAAAAAAACAATGATATGACCACGGGCCTTGCCCACAGTCAGGTCGCGTGTGTAGGGAATGAGGAGGGTATCGCCAAATTCATGATTGACAGCCCCCAGCAATTTCTTAGCCGCAACCATAGACTGTCTTAAAACTTGATCATGCATTTTAGCAGAAGTATTTCCATCTCCAAAGATTCCGAGCAATTTGTCTGCCAGCCAGTTGTTTGCCTCAGAAACCAATCCCGTACATTCTCTCTCGGCCTGTACGTTGATGAAGGCGAACTCGGTCTTAGACTGAGTAATCTTTGAAGCCAAGTCATGGACGGTTTCTCTAAATTTGGTATCTATCTTCAAAGGACCATGATACAGATTAAGGTCATTGATGCTATTCAAATCAGGTACCTTATACGAAAAAAGAGTTTCTTCCAATGGCAGTCCTACACGGAGGTCAAAGAATCTTGCGCCCTTCTTGTACTGTTCTGCAATTCTGAATCTCTGCACCCATGCAGTGGAAACATAGGCCATACCCTTCAACTCCATGTCTTCGAGTGTGGCACCAGAATCGTGCGAGCCAGGCAGGTTGACCCAGGCAACAGGGGTAGCGTCGTCCAGCTTGCTCATCCAGCTATCATACCACCAGCCCTTGCTGTTTGCCCATTGGTCTATTTCTATGTTGTTCATATACTCATCAACCTCGCCTTTTTCTCTTTTCTCCTGGAATTCTTCTTTCACCTTCTCCTTTGCCTTGTCGAACCAGTTTGGTTTACCTGATGGACCTACAGGCACTCTGGTAACGTTGGTTTCTTCAACCTCCTTTTCCAGGTCGACACATCTGTACACAAAGAGATTGAACGACTCGATGCCAGCACCCTTGTACCCCCATTCGTCAATATCGAAATCGGCAAGACGCGGAGAGAGCGTAATCTCATCGCCACTACCCATATAAGGGATTTTGGTCTTTAAGCAGGAGTCGTTCGGGTTGGCGAGGAATTCCTCATACTTGTATGGAGAAATCAGAAGCAGTTCTTTGTCGGTTACTATAAGGCGAACGATTTCTACCATGACATCATTTGAATCGTCATCTTCGTCAAAGTCGCCAATCAAGGCTGCAACACGGTTCTCGGGGTCGACAACGGCATAGCAGGGAGCCATGTCGACAGTGCCACCAGCAATACGAGCACCTGTCACCTTCCAGATGCCTCTACCGGCTTTTACTTCATTGAATGGCTTGTCCGTCCCGGGGTCTACAATGTCGTCGTTCTTGCAGCCTACGAACAGGGCGCTGGCAGCAAACATAGCGACGAGCGAAAGAATAAAACTAAGTTTTTTCATAAATTATAATTATTTGGTTCTTAATTGTCAATTATCAATTTACACATCATGCAAAAACACTTTAATTATATATTACTTTACTATGTAAGATAGAAAGTTTTTATCCGTTTTTGCCCGTTTTTGGTTAACAAAAATCATCTCTTGATCTTCTTTCCGTTCTTTATCACGATGCCACGATAGTTGTAGTTATTTACTGAAATTCCATGATTGCCTCATCCCATCCGGTGCCTTCGCGCAGTGCATCCTTCAGGGCAGGATCGGTTATGCCACGCACGTAGCAGTGTCCGTCACTTCCGCAACCGGAAAACATTTCCTCCTTATCTTTCACCTTCGCCATGGAGAACGATGGGCCAAAGGTCAGAGAACCAAGTTTGTTACAGTCCAAGAACATGCCTCCCATATCGGTCACCTTGCTGGTATTGAACGAAGAAAGGTCAAGCTTTGTCAATGCGTCGCTACCTGCGAACATGTAAAACATTCTGGTCACATTGCTGGTGTTGAACGTAGAAAGGTCAAGCTCTGTCAACGCTTTGCAATTGGCGAACATGAAGTCCATCTTGGTAACGTTGCTGGTGTTCAACTTTTCAAGGCCAGTAATGCTTTTTAACTCATAGCAATTCTCGAACATTGCATCCGTCCTATCCACAAGGTGGTTATCGAAACCTGAGATGTCAATGCTCGTCAGCTCTTGACAATTTGCGAACAAATTACTCATATTAGTCACCTTACTCATGTCCAGGTTTTCAATACCACTGATAGTCTCAACTTTATAATAATCAGAAAAAAGACCAAAATGAATATCTTCACGGACAAAAGAATCGTGACCCAGGATCTTGCTTCCCGAGGTCTGAATCCTCAGCACCTTGCCATCGAGCACCTCCCACAGGGTACCTGCGGCATTTAGAGGCTTGTGAGTAGCATCCGAGGCGTAGGAGCTTGTGTTGATGCCAGTCTCGATTACAATGCGGGTTACTCCGTTTTTGAATTTACCCATCGAAAGTTCGTACTCCCATGCGACAACGCTGTCGATGGTGGTGTCATCATCTTTTGAGCAACTGCAGAGCACTGCTATGGCAGCCACTACAAGGAATATATATTTCTTCATCACTTCTTCAGATACTTCTTGCCGCCTTGGATATAGACGCCCTTGGTGTCGGAAGCCTTGTTCTGACGTACGCCAGAGAGGCTATAGACAGAGGAGTCGAAGGTGGTGCCCTTCACTTCCTGGATGCCGGTGGCACCCTTGATCTGGAAGATCACACCCTCCTCGCACTCATACTTGTCATCGTGCATCAACGTAGAGACATAGATCATGTAGTCGCCCTTCTGATACTCCTTGTCAGCAGGAAGCACAAACGACAGGTCATAGAAGCCAGACTTGTCGGCATCCAGTTGCTTGGTCTGGATGAGATGCTCGCTGTCTAAGTTGCCCTGCGCGTCAAGGTGACCAATCACAAGGTTTATCGTATTGCCAGCAAACACCTTGCACCCTACTCCATCGTGCAGCTGTGCGGTAATCTTGATGCTGTCGCCAGGAGCAAACTCCTTCTCCTGGGGGAATGCCACATCAGCGTAAGGCAGACCGGCACCATAGTACAGAAGGTCGATGGCACCGATGGCGGTAATCTCACCTATCGAGTCGGTATGGCTCTTGTGAACGCCGATGCGTACGAGGCTGTCCTCCTTCACCTCGAAGAGGATCTCCTGCGTGTACTTTGGCAAGTTTTCAGCAAAGGACTTATCATTGTTTGGCACCTTGTATGTGGTGTATAACTCGCCGTCCACCTTGACGGTATCCATAGTGGCACCAGCCAGGATGTTCTTACCCATCTTAGTGTAACCGTTGGCCTCGAAGGAAGCCAGAATCTCCGTACCGTCCTGCATGTCGGTCAGTTTGCAAGGCTGATAAGCTACAGGCACCTTCAGCTTGTAGAAGCCCTGAGGCATCTTGCCCACGCTTTGTGTCAGCGAGAAGGCGTTGCCGCCACCATTTTCCTCAGGACGGACTACCATGACTGACTTGGCGGGTTCCTTTTCATCGGTATAGTAGGTAGGCTTAACCGAGCCTGTGTACTTCCAGCCCTTGCCCTTGCCGGCCTCCTTGAAGTTAGACTCAGCGAAGCGATAGGCGGCACTGACGGGATTCTTGGAAGAAGCAGCGGCCAGGGGATCGACTACCTCAATCGTCCAAGTCTGGGGCTTGTCAAGGAAAGGAGCCTCGAACAAAACCTGATACTTGCCATGGAGGGCAGAGTCAAGCTCGAAGATAAGATCCTGCTGTTTCTGGCTGTTCATCGTGCTGTCTGGGCTGATGCGCAGGTCAATCTCCTTCTGGCAAATCACAACGCTGTCGGGGTTGTATATCGTGTACTTAGCCTTGCCCTGATATTTTGCCACATCATAAGGGAAGCCAGTATTGAACTTCGAGTAGATGCTCAGCTTGTTGTACTCAATCAGTTCCTTCTGGTTGGTACCATTTTGCCCCCAGACGAAGTCCGAAGGATCATGGTTCAGCTGTACATGTCCCGACATTCCACCAATACCATTGTTAGCCGTCCACGACCAGTAGTAGTGGCCACCAATATCAGTACCTACCTCTCGGGATTCTCCATTGGTAAAATCATCTTTCACCCAATCTATAAAATCTATTGCTATAGTATCAACTCGATAGGTAAACAAAGTATCCTTTCGGGTATCATCCGATTGCAGGATAGTACGATCATAGTAGTCATGTAATTGAAAATCGATAGCAAGTGTCTCCAGAAACTTATGGGTCTCCTCGTTTACTTTCGCGCCAGATTCAAAATGGTAACCTCCATTTAGTTGAAAACTGCCCAAAGGTATGATGGTATCCTGAGGCAGATATACATTGTCGAGGGGTTTATCGATATAAGACATTATAACAGAAGACGTGATCCAAAACTTATCCGTTACTTCATACTTAAAAGGATTCTGGAACTGTGCCTTTGCACCCAGTGTGCAGAGGGTCAAAAGCAAAAGTAGTATTTTTTTCATATCTTTTTTTTACTTAAATTTCACATGCTTAATTTTTACCCTAATTGACTACGTCGAGCTAAACCTTCTTGATTATAAGCAACTTACTCGCCCTGAATGTAGTCGGCGTACCTTGACCATACAGGAGCGGCCTTGTAGGCGTCGACGCTGGCAGCGGGGACATAGATGGTGATGCCCTGAGCTGCGAAGTCGAGGCCGGTGAAGGCGTTGGAAACGTCGCCACTGTCGAGAGTCGTCTCGTCGAGGTTGGCAGGCTTCTCGGCCTTGACATGAATGTCCTTCAGCGCCTTGCAGCCTGTGAAGACGATGGCACCCATCTGGGTTACGCTTGCAGGGATGGTGACTGTGGTGGCGTTCTCGCAGGTTGAGAAACATCTGTTGCCGAGCGATACCACGCCCTCGGGGATGTTGATGGTCTTGAGTTCAAGGCATCTCAGGAAGGCTTCATTATCGAGGGCGGCATTCTTGAACTTGAAGACAGAGAGGTCGGTGATGCCTGTGCCATACATGCCCAGTTCGGCAATGCTGGTGATGGTGCCGTTCACGGTGATGTCGGCAAGCTGCTTGCAGGTTGAGAAGCAGGATTTGGGAATCTCGGTGACGGTGCTGGGCAGAACGACCTTCTGCAGGGCGTTAGCACCACGGAACATACAGTCGACCAGGGTAGTAACGCCTTCCTCGACAACGACCTCGGTTATGCCGCTGCCATTGAACAGGGTGCTGACGCCAGTGGTAGTAGAATAGTTCGAGGCGTCCTTGTAGGTCTTGAACTTGCCGGGGATGGTGATCGACTTCAGCTGCTCGGTGTAGGCGAAGCAGTCGGTGTAGAGCGTGGTGAGGGTCTTGGGCAGAGAGATGCTTGTGATGGTGCTGTGGAAGAATGCCTTGGGACCGATGGCGGTGATGGTGTATGTCTTGCCGCCGTTCTCGATGGTCTCGGGGATGACAACGTCGCCCGTGTAGGCAGAATAGCCTTGCATGTTCCTGGTCTTCAGGACGACGCCTGCCTCGGTGTCGCTGATGGTACAGTAGTCGATGCCGTTGTAGGTGAAGCTGCTTGAGGCCTTGGTAAAGTCGAACTCCTTTATCCATATCGACTTACCGCCAATCTCATCTTGTGACACCTCGCAGGTGACCTTGCCATCCAGGTTGGGCTTCATGCCTTCTATGCTGGGCACGATCTTGTCCATGGCAGTGCGGATGGCGCCCCAAACCTGTTCTTGCTTTTTGTCGTCGTAGTAATAGGTGCCACTTCTGTTTATGACGCCATCAATCTTCTCGAGTTCCTGACCCATGAGGTTCTTGATGTCCTGAACGGCCTTGTCTTCTGCGGCCTTGCCGTCGAAGAACGGATTTGTGACGGGGTTGTGCTCGAGTTGGACAGAGGTCCGGAGCTTCTCGTAAGTGGTCTGTGGTTCAGAGGGGGTTGATGGAGTGGTGACGTCATCGTCGCCGCATGACGCCAAAGTGAATGCGCCAAACGCAATTGCTGCCATGAAGGCAAGTGTGGAAACTAGCTTTTTCATTTTCTTGTTATGTTATTTAATGTTTCTTCTATCTGTTCTGTTTCTTCTGTCTGTTCTGTTTCTTTTGTTTCTTCTGAATATTGTACCTCAGACGTTTTCCGGTACTGGGACGGAGTGACGCCGAAGGCGGCCTTGAACTGCCGGTGGAAGGTGGACTGGTCCTTGTAGCCGCATTGCGAGAGGAGGTGGTCGATGGGTGTGTCGGGAGCCTTCTTCTGCTTCTCGAGGTAGAGGTTCAGCCTGTACTCGGCCAGCCATGCGCGGAACGACTTGCCCGTGACGGAGTTGACGCTCATGGAGATGAAGGTGCGGTTGGTGCCTAGAATATCGGCAAGCATGACGATGTTGAAGTCGGGATTGAGGTAGAGCTCCTTCTCCTTGACCACCTGCTCTATGCAGCAGTAGAGCTCCTGCGGGTTATAGGCCTGCTGGTTGGCAGCCTGCTGACTGCGCTTTGTCTCTTCCAGCTGCTGGATGATTTCGTTCACCTCCTCGCGCGTCTCATCGAGGTCGTGCTGTGTCTTTTGCAGCATCTCCTCCTTCTGTCGGTTGCGGCGGCGCAGGAGGGCGATGACGGTGCCGGAGGCGGCAAGGATGACGATGATGACAACAATGATGACGTTGATGAGCCTGTAGCGGGATGCCTTGTACTCGGCCTCCTGTCGGGCCAGCTGCTGTTGCTGCACCATGTTGATGGCCATCTGTTCGGAGAGCGTGCGGAGCGTCTCCTGCCGACGGATGCTGTCGCTGATGGCGAGTGCCCGCTGCAGATAGCCGCTGGACGCCTGGAAGTCGTGGCGCGAGGCGGCCTCCTGGGCGAGGAGGTCGAGATAGTCGACGTATTGGGGCACGATGCTGTCGCCCTTGTAAAGGTCGGTCACGGCCTGCCGGGCCTCGTTGAACTGCGCCATCCTGCCCGTGAAGAAGAGTTCGCGCATTACCTTTGCAAGGTTGTCGGGCGTCTTGTGGCTTTGCGTCTGCTCCCACTTGTCGAGATAGAGGTTCAGGGAGTCGAGGTTGGCCGATGCGCCGCGCGAGTCGTCCTGCTCTGCCTTGCCCCGGTAGGACTTGGCAATCTTGGCGTACAGCTGGCTCTGGTAGAAGTCGGCAAAGCTGCGAGTGGCGTCGCCCGACGTGCTCATGGGATCCGGACGGTTCTCAACGGTGGAGGGGTCGCGGTGGAAGCCTTCCACGAGGGCGAGTACAGCGTGGCTTGCGTCTATCGCCCGATCGTATTCTGCTGTGTCGTAATAGAGCGAGGCCTGCTTCATCATCAGCGAGATGCGGGCCACGAGTCCGGCGAAGGTCTTGTCGGCCTGGAGCAACTGGTTGGCCTCGGCGTAGGTCTGGATGGCCTCTTCCGTGCGTCCGAGCATCTGCTCTGCCTGTCCGGCACGCCCCATCAGCGTGGCTTCGTCAGCGCTCATGAGTTCTTGCCCATGGCAGATGGCTATGCCGCGGTTGGCGTATTCGAGGGTCTCGAGGTAGCGGCCGACGGAGAGGGTGATGTTGGAGGCAAGGACGCAGACTTCCTCCTCCAGATATCCGTCATCGCCAAAACGGCCCTCGTCGAGGAGCTTGTTGCAGATGGCCAGCGCGCTGTCCAGATTGTCCTCCCCCATATAGACCACCATGGCGTGATAGTAGTCGCAGCGGCTGGGCGACATGAGCTTGGCCTGGCAGACGGAGTCGATGATGCGGTGCGAGCGGGCCGGATCGGCCTGCGCAAAGCTCATGCAACTGTCTATGATGGAAATGGCCTCAAAGGTGTGCGGATATTCTTTCCCGTAGCCGTCGGTTGCCTCAGCCTTTCTGTCGGTGCACTGGGTGCAGGACAGGAGCATGGCAAGGGACAGTACAACGAAAAAAATGTTCTTCTTCATGAGGCGCGTTATTATTTTGCGTGCAAATATACGCGAAAATGCCCATTGCATTATTTGCAAAACGTAAAAATCGACAAATAATACCCCATTTTTTACGTTTTGCAAAGTTTGCACGCCTCCAACAGGCCCCCTCAAGCACGATTTTCACCACAAACAACTGCCAAACAACGACTAACCAACCTGGCCGAAACGACCAACCAACCTGGCTGAGACGACCAAGCAGAAACCTGCGGCCCCCTGGCCGTCAACGTAGTGCTGACTGGGTGGCGCGTACGAAATCCTTGTAGCGGGACTTACAAGAAGGATTACTATCTTATGCCAATAAGATTACTATCTTATCGCCGTAGGATTACTATCTTGTTGTAATAAGATTACTATCTTATCGCGATAGGATTACTATCTTATTTAGCTTACTGCAGCAACCTTTTTCAAAGACTCGCCCAGGAATACGGCAGTCTTACCGCATCTCGTCAAGA
>JAKSLN010000024.1 GCA_024401165.1 Bacteroidaceae bacterium | reverse complement strand
TCGCCCTTGCGCAGCAGGAACATACATCCGTAGGCGCTGAAGTCCACCATTTCACCGTCCTTCATGCGCATATTCAGGTGTAGGCGGTGTTCGAAGAGGTGGGGATGCTCGTCCTTCAAACGCCAGTAGTAAGGGTTCATGTCCACATAGTGGATCCACTCTGCCAGCTTGCGCGTGGTGTTAAGGATCTTGTCGTTGTAGTTGGGCTCCCATAGGGGACGGGTAGCGGGCTTTTGTTCCTGTTTCCCCTCCTTGTACCCTTCTTGTTTCCCTTCTTGTTTCCCTTCAGATGACTGAAGGGTACTTTGGGCACTAGGGTTGTTTTGGGCACTAGGGGTGTTTTGGGCACCTTGGGCGTTTAGGCTATGGGGGCGTTGGGCATAGGGGAGGTCGACCTGGGCTGTCCACTCGGGGCTGCCTGGGGTGTAGGGGGCGAACTCGCCTTGTAACCAGCGGTTATAGAGACTGGTGCAGCCAGATTTGAAATAGCCCACCATATGGCCAAGGGTTAGTTGCAAGGGACGCCCGTTCTTAATCACCACGGGAAGTTGCTTAGCAACCTCAAGGGTGAGGTGCAGGTGGGTTGGCATGATGCAGTAGCTGATGAGGGATACATCCTCGTAGTTCTTCTGCGTACCTATCTGGTGGATGCGATGGTCGATGAGTGCGCCCAGCTCATTGAGCCTGATATGGGGCCACTGTGTGTTCTTGGTGCCATCGGGTAGCGCAGGTTTAGTGTTGCATGTGCCTTCTATGTTGCCCAGGAGGAGCGAGCGGTCGGTGGTGCCGTCCTCGTTGGGCTGGATATGCAGGGTGATGCCGTATCGTCCAGAGAGATAATAATCATTCCACACGGCTCTCCGTTTCATGGAGTGCTGTGCAGGGCGGAGGGTAATCCCCATCTGTATAGCTTGTTCTCTGGTGCGTGGCATGTTGCTACTTTCGTCTTGCGTCGAAAGAACCGTTGTGTTCGCCTTGGCCAAAACCGATCAAGAGGTCAGAGATGGTGTTGGCGGTTATGTTTAGAGGATAGGACTTGCCAGCTTCTACGATGAGTGTGCCGGTGATGCCTGCCTCGGGAATGTCAGAAACATGAGAGTCCTGCTTGGCAGAGCCCTTGATGGTGTAGGTTATGGTGCCAGGCATGGTATAGAGGGTTGTGGAACCCGGTGCAGAAGCATCGGGGATAGAAGAGGTGGATGATATAGAGTGTCCGCCAACGGTGACAGAATAGTTCTCGTAGAGGGCGGTGAAGCTGGCATCGAAAGTTACAGCGATGGCAGCGTTCTTGGGCTTGCCAAGGTCGATTGTGATGGATTCGGTGCCGCCAATGCTGAGGTTAAATTCTGCAGATGTGCCTTGATACCAGGGGGCTTCATCTTGGGCGGTTGTGCTGGTGGCGGTGAGGGTATAGGTGCCAGCGGGGATGATGGCAGAACCATTGGTGAAAGTGATGGGCTGATCGGCAACGACATTATTGTCGATATCTGTACCGCTAAGGGTGTAAGAGTAGTCGCCCACATTACCTTGGGCACGTGTGGCGACTTCTGTGAATACCTCCACATCCTGGAGGCTAAGCACAATACGTCCAGTCTTGGCATTGTCGTCAATGCCAGGGATGGTTTCGTTTTGGCAAGCCACGAGTGTGCTTGCTAACAAAAGGAGGATTGCCGAAAGGCTATGTATTGTGCGTCTTTTCATTCAGATGTTGTTTATATATCCCCTTCCTCTGCCTACAGGAATGAGGCAGAGGAAGGGGGATGGAGGATTATTGTACTTCTGCACCGGTAGCAGCGTCAATGGTGGTTGATGTTGCAATGCCGTCAGTCATTTCGTCGTCGTAAGTAATGGTGAGCGTAGTGATGGTACCATTCTCGTTAGCAGCAATGTTCATTGCATAGTTGGTAGCTGCTGCAGGATTTGAGATAGTTTTCTCGATAGTCTTGTCAATATTGTTGTACTTGTACTTGATTGTGCAAACAACATCAGTACCTGCAGAGAAATATGCGGCACCATTGGCAGAATAAGTGTAGGTACGAGAGCCCTGAACAGCCACAACACTAGTCATAGCGAGTCCTGCAACATTGTTAGTTCCACTCCAATCAACGGTAACCTTTGAGTTCTTTGCTGTACCACACTCGAAGCTAACTGTATTCGTTCCCTTGACCAATTCCACACTCTTTGTCAAGGTGTAATAAGCGTCGCCAGCACCTTCATTTGCGGCCAAAGCATCAGCTTCTGTCTTGTAGTTACCCACTTGAATGCTGTATGTACCAGGAGTATAGGTCTTGCCTTCGAGGGAGCTTGCAGCAGCCCATTCGTTAGTCCCAACCTTTGCAAACCAGTTGGCGTTAGTTGCGGTTTGCACAGCACGCGTTACCATGGCGTTGTCGTTGGTGATATTGAGGTCGATGGTTGCCTTGGTTGTGGCGTTCTCGAACATGTCTACCTCGTTAGAGCATGAGGCAAAACTAAATGATGCTGCAACGACAGCAAAAAGAAAAAACTTTTTCATTGTATCCTAATATATTGATTATTATTCTGGAATAACTATCTCTTCGGGGATGACATCGAAAGTGTCATTGTACGTGATGGTGAGGTCGAGAGAACCTTTTTCGGACTCGCTTTCAGAGGGTGTTAGGTTGACGTCTTTGACTTGAGCTGCACTGAGTGAGAAATCTTGTTCGATGACTACGGTTCCATTCTTCTCGACCTTCAGGATTACGGCAACGACACCGCTTGATACATTGAAATAGGCAACCTTGCCACCCTCGTCGGTCGTGAGGGTACGGCTGCCGTTGGAAATGGTGACGGTGCATCCTTCTACGCCTTCGGCCATATTGACGGAAATGGCAGCGTTGGCAACGGTACAATTGACACCGACCTTGCTGGTCTGTCCCGCTTGAATACCAAAACTCTTTGACAGACCAGTGAAGCGCTTGGCACCCCACCCTTCGTTGGCTTCTTCGGCATCAACATCCGTGATGTTCTCGACAAAGACCTTATAGCCATAGCCAGCAGGGAAGGTCATCGAACCCACTTTGCCTAATAACTTCTGTTGGGCAACGATGTCATCGCCCTTCGTTATCGTCACAAGAAACAGGTCCGCTTCTTCTTTGGTGATGGTGCTGGTGGTGGCACGCGTCTGGGTAGACGGCGTTCCCTTCAGCAACACCTCGACACTACCCTCTCCTACTCCGTCCTCGTCGGGGGATAGCGCAGCAGGCCAGTCGCGAGTCGTACACGCGAGCAAGAGCTGAACAAGCAGCAAAAGGAAGAAATAGTTTGTTTTTCTCATCCTGACATCCTTACCAACCATCAAACCTTCACATCGACATCCTCATGCTCGGTGTTGTCCGTGATTTCTATGTCAACGCCTCCGGCATTCAGGCTGGTGCCATATACATATTTTATATTATAGAGTTTGCCTGCCTCGACATCGGGGTATTCGATGGCAGAGTGTTGGCTTGTTTTGTCATCATTATTGGTAGCTGCAAGCTTGTAGCTAAATGCATCGGGTACAGCGAAGTAGGCCTTTTCGCCTTCCTGGAGTGCAACATTGCGACCACCGCTGCTGAGCGAGAAGGTATAGCTCTTGAAGAGGTCGTTGAAGAGTTCGGGCAGTGTCAGCGTGACAGCATAATTAGCCATGGGAACGGAATAGGTAACGTAGACTATCTCGTCCTCGCCCACGGTTACGGTCGTCTCACCAAAATAGCATGCTTCGCCCTTGCCATCGTTGGCCGTCTGCCAGGTGGATTGGTTGGGGGAATAGACACGAAGCGTGTATTCTACATCGGCCATGAGTTCGATTTTGGAAGGAACGTTCCCTGCGCTGTACTCCTTATAGACAGTGCCATCGGGATTGAGGAGCGTAACGGCCAGTCCTTCGGCTACCGCTCTGGTGCTCACCGCCGGCACAGGACCACGCTGGAGTGTGAGGTCAAGCATCCCCTTGGCGTTTTGGGAGGTGACCTCTTCGCTCTGACATGACATGAGGCAAAGGAGGGGGATGAGCAATATGTAGACGAGTTGTTTCATTTATTTACCGTACTTGTATGAGAGGGAGTAGATGACACTATAAGTCTGACCAGAACCATAGCTGCTATGGGCTTTGCTGGTTTCTGTCTGTCCTTTGGCTGTCAGTTTTGCAACAGACTCATAGTCGTGATTTTGAGAATTTAATAATCCGCTGGAAGATGTTTCCTTAAAATATTCCATGTACGAATCTCCTCCACCAACAGACAAGGTAAGGGTCGTTGCTATTGTTGCCCCATGCATCCTAACCTTATATGGGCATTCCATTTTAGTCCCAGCCGGAATAGCAAATTTGTTATACTCAATGCTATGTGAACCAGCCCCAGCCATTTGACCCAGTTGGACGTTATCGTCGTTCCATGACACCTTGTTGGAAGCAACATACCACCCATCATCCTGCTTTGGTGGTGCAAACGTAACAGGTAATCCCGTGATATAGACATCCTTGCTGTCAGTCGCAGTAGCCTTGTCGAAGGTGGCTGAGCAAGCTATGGCATATGCATCGAAACTGGGAGTCTTTCCCGTTTGGTCATTGTAAGTGAATGTGTTGCCGCTCTGATCTCCACTTAAGAGGGAACCATTGAGAGAAGTCTTCAATGAGCTAGTGTACTTACTATTGGACAGCAAAGAAGGCGAAATGTTAACTTTTGAAGACAAAGCATAGATAGTAAACGCATCACAAGCATTAGCTGCATCCACATCGCCCTCAAGATATTTGCTGTAAGAGGTATAGCCGTCAACTGTCACTTTTAGATTGGGATTGGCTACCGTGAAAGTGCGACTGCCCGTCTTCTGAGGTTCCTGACCATCTTGGACAAGGTAATACGTAGCGGTGTAGTTGCCTGCAGGCAGGTAGGGCCAGCCTTCTGCATTGTCAGAGTAGGTTGATGACAAACTACCAGCACCTTGAATAGTGCGGTACTCCGTCCCATCAGCATCCGTAACTACGGCCTTCCACGCCATACCGGGGTAACTGTTGGTAAAGGTAACATTGGTTCCAACAAGGTTACCATCAACATACTGATGCTCGGCAGATGCTTGTGGGATGGGGAGCCAAGAAAGGGGGATGGTTTCCTCCAGGGTTGCTTCTTCGAGTTCAACCTTGCTGATTTCAATAACAGCAGCGCTCTCGGGATCTGGTAAGGTGAGGGTAACGATAGCATGGTCGGCTGCCTGGAATGTCTGAGGGAAAACAGTACCAGAAAGGTCCATCGTGGTGCGGACTTGTTCGCCATTCGCTTTCAGAACTCCCGTGAACTCAAGTTCTGGGTGAGTTCCGGCACGAAAGTAAGCACTCTTGGCATCCGAAGACAAATTGAGGGACAATTCACTGACTTTGACGTTCACCCCGTATGACTGGTAGAACCTTTCAAAACGGGCTTTCTCCGCTTCATTTCGTCCGAAGATGACAGAGATGAGGGCATTGCCAACCGTACACTGAATCTCGGCAGATGACTCCTGACCGTCTGTTACCGTAACTGATTGTGTTCCTACATAATAAGGAGCATCAACATCCAGTACAGGGTTGTCACCATAACTGGCCGTTACGGTATATTTGCCACCGACAAGTCGAATCAGTTGGTCGGTAAACTTGCCGCTGTACTTTGCAACTCCAGCAGCATCGTCCACCTTCAGATTGAACCTATCTGCCACAGGTTCACCCAACTGAGCAGGCGTAGCCCGAGTATAAGTAGTGGTTGACACATGATTCAGCGTGACACGCAACCCACCCTCAGGCAGAGCGATGTCTGCTTCATTCTGGCAAGACACCAACGCGATGGTGCCAAGCAGCAAGAGAAGCATGCTGAATATATGGTATTTACATTTCATTCTTTAACTGTTCAGTTCTAAAGTTTCGTAATGACAGACTTACTCGTAGAGCAGTTTCACGTTGTCCAATTGCAGGAGCGAATTGTCACCGCCCGCGAAATAGTCGCCGTACTTGCTGCTGGATCCCACCACAACGATGTACTTGGGAGTACGGTTGCGCTGACGATAGTCAATGTCGAGGGTCACGGTTGTCCACTCGTTAACATCCTCACCCTTAGTCATCTGTGCGTAGGCAATGACATTGTCACTCTTGGTATTGAAGAGGTGAAGGTTGCTGGGTCGCGTACGTATAATATAAGGATAGGTCTTGCCCTTGTATTCCTCTTCGTCCTGGTCGCCCAGCAGAGCGATGTAGACGTTGCACGAGTCTGGTTTGTTCTTCAATCCGAGGAACATATCCTTGCTGATGTAGCGTCCGTATGCCTCTTCCCACTTGGAGGACATATCGGCGGGACGAGTGATGGGACTCGTCTTGTAGCGATAGTCGAACTGCAGCTTCGTTGGGAAAGACTGGAAGGGACGGCCGAAACTGAGGATGCCGTTTGCGCCATCGGTCTGAAGGTATTCGCCTGTGAAGATGTTGCCTGCAGCAAACTTGATGACGATGAACTTGGACTGAAGATTGGCAAAGGTGCGTCCGCCCTCGGTGACACTCGTGCTGTTGCTCGCACCTACGGTAGTTGCACCATGGTTACCCGTATCCCAATAGGCTGCCCCACCCTCCTTCCAGGGCAAATACAGTTGTCTGGGAGCCTGACCCGTCACGTGCCAGTCGTCGAAACTTCCGTTCTCGAACTGTTGTGCCGGAGCGGTCGTGAAGGTCTGTACATCAGTAACAGACGAACCGGCAGAGACGCGGTACTCGTACGTATGGTCGGGCAGAAGGGAATAGATTTCGGCGGTATAATTTGCGGCCGAAGTACGAATCTGTTCCTCTGGCACACGCATCCACTGACCGTTGCCCTGAAGACGATACTCGACCTGAGGTTGCGAACCATTCTGCATGTCGCCAGAGACGGTGGCACTGACAGAGCGTGCGAACACACTTGCCGTGGTGCCGATGACGGCTTCGGACTGGTAGACGAACAAACGCCACTGGTGCACCTCCCGACTCCATCCGTATGTCACATCAAAAGTTGTCATGCGGGAGAAATTACATGCTTCCAGAAGAGTGGGATCCGGTGAAACGGTTCCATGCAAGCCTCCGATTGAGAATTTCTCTACCTTAATATTATATAAACTCTGTGATGTTGAGACGTAAACAATCACATTCTGATTGATGGGATCGATGATGGCCTCGCCGACCTGTCCGCTGAGAGAAACCTCACGCGTAACAACCTGACGCACATTCACCACCCATTCGTAATCCTGGTATGTATGGAGGACGAACTTCACAGGGCGGGTGAAGTCGACACGTACGTCTGCCACCGTAGCAGAGTCAACTCCTTGTTTGGGAAAGTCTGCCACAGCCTCGCTGCTACCACTTTCAAGAGTAAAGGTAGCGTTCTTGCTAGCTGTCAGACTCTTAATCTTCAGCGAGCGTAAGTCTACCGTGTCACAAACATACACATCGACCGTGCGCGTGTCATTGTCGATGACTGCACCAGCCCACGCCTTACCTGCCGCATCGCACTGGCCCTCTACTTCGAAAGAGGTGATCTGGGTGCGTCGCAAAGGCAAGGCAAAGTCATCCTTTATGTCACACGAGGCAACCAGGATGAGCACCAGCAAGCACAGGGAATATGTATGTTTCAGGACTCTCTGCATCAGAAATAGAATGTCATACCGAGGTTGACACTAAAGATATTGATTTTGAAATTTGCCCCACCACTCTGACTGCGCTTCTCTGTAACGGGTTCGTCAGCATTGTCCTCGTAGTGCTTCTGGTCGGTCCAACGGTAGTTGAGGCCCAAGATGCCTACGCTGCATTCTACCGCGGCAAAATTATTGGTAAAGAGGCAGATGCCAGGCGTAAATCCAAGACCTACGCTCTGACTCGTCTCGTAGACACCGTCGAAGTTCTCCTTGGCAGGATCGCCCGTGCTGTTCTTACCCACGGAATGAGTGTAGTTCAGACCCACCTCGCTGAAGAAACCAAGCGTTCTGCTGCCAAAGAGAGGCATGTAAGCACGCATGAACACACTTCCAGAATGCTTCTGATTCAGGTAGTACAGGTCTTGCAGACTGATGTTGAAGTCCTCGCCCAAGCTCAAGTCGAAGTCACCCAGGAAGAAGTAGTTGCGACTATAGCTGTAGCGGGCTCCGATGGCAATGTTCTTGGCCACGAAATAACCGAACGCCGGAGACACGCTATAGGAGTGCCCTTCGAGGTTCAGGTTCTTGAGCACCAGCAGGTCGGTCTCGTTGTTATCCCATTCCTGATAGTTCAACGAGGCACCAAGCATCCACTGGCCCTTTGGGACAAAGGTTGCGTTCAGGTCCTCGCGGCTGACACGTTCGATGTGACGACCACGCATAACTGGTTCGGACGACCGAGGGGTATACACCCCCTGATTGATGGTACCATACTGCTGCATCTGCTGCTCCACAACCACCACCTTGCGGACCGTGTCCACTTGCTGCACTACGGTCTGGCGTCGGATGGTATCCACCACCAGGCGAGTGGGACTGGCCAGCGAGGGGGTTGCACTGCCACCCTTCTGCGCAGCCGACTTGGCAGCCACCTTGTCGGGCTGGCTAAGGGTGATGGTTGATGTGGCTGGTGCCCGCTGCACTCCCTTCGCTACTGGAGCAGGAGTGGTGGATGCGGTACCAGTGACCATCTGTATGATGTGATCCTGCACAACCTTCGTCACCACGGTGTCAGGAAGCGTCACAGGAATGGTGATGCTCTGAGCCATCGACAACGAGGCAATGCAGAATCCTGCGATGCTCAGGAGGACTTTTTTGTGAACCATGAACTTAGATTATCAAAAAGTTTTATTTTACGACAGGTTGGCCGTATACAAATTCAAAGTCATCAAGGTAAAGGACGGAGCTACTTGACCCGTAGAAATAGTCACCCCACTTGCTAGCCGAGCTAACAATGATAAGATGGGTAGGCTTGGCCGTGAGCGTGTGATAGGTCAGAGGAATACTGAATTCCTTCCATGCACCGTTGTCTGAAGAATTCTGGGTTAACTCGCCGTATGCAATAACACGAGGATCAGTCTGCCAGTTGATGGCTGTGGACAATTGATATCCATCTGCAGTTGTGTTGGCAACCTTGAATTTTTCAGTTACAAGCGCACAGAAAATCTGACAAGCGTCATTTCCGTTTTTTGCAGGGGCACCGACGCCACTTGGTTGCGAACCAACATTGATTAAACCAGGACTATAAGACATGTAACCCTTCAAAGCTGATGGACGCGCAGTAAATGGGACACCCCACTCCAGTTTAGCACCCTTTATGCCCACTAAACCTATGAAATCGCCCGTAAAAAGACTGGCAGCAGCGAGTTTTCCCACTGCAGAGTTTGTTGCTAGCTTTGCGGAAGACGAACCACCATGTACAAATGTCTTGTCCTGGGTTGTAACACTTCCAATGTAGGTTGCGGCTCCGGCATTACTACTATTCCAGTATTTTGAATCACCTTGTTTTCCTGCAACAGCCACACTACCATCCATGTACCAGTTCTCAAAGCCACCGTTGTAAATAGCACCTTGTGACTCTGTAGTGAATGTTACCTCGTTGCTATTAACATCTCCTGCCTCATCGGCATAAACAAAGCGGTATACATACTCTGTTGCAGGAGTTAAATTTACGAGTTTATAGGCGTATTTGTCATTTTCGACAGAAGTCAGGGCAGAAGATTCAACATCGTGCCAGTCTGTATCAGCCTTCTTCTTCCACTGTAATTTCAAGTTGCCTGCGTCGAACGAACCGGTCTTGCTGGTGACTTCACCTGCAAGATCAGCAAAGTTGCTCCATGCATTAACGCTCTTTGCATTAAGACTAGTACCGCTCTTACGAGGAACCTGAATATCAAAGCTATATTCTTGTGTTGCATCATCAACTCTTACGGTAACACCACCCATTGAACCGGCATCGGCGATCCGATAATTTATAATGTAGTGATCACGTGCCTTAACATTTGTCACCGTCTTTGTCATATTATACGACTGGCGGTCATTGTTAGTTACGATGAGGAAGAATTCCAAATCACCAACAGGGAAATAAGCGGAACCTGATGTGTTCATGTTGAAGTTCTGTACGGCAACACCGCTAATTCCAGACGTAATCATACAAGTGGCAGAACTGAAGTATCTGCGGAAATTGTCATCGAATTTAACAGAAACCTTCACGTTGGCCTGAGTCAACGTAACATTTGCAGTAACCTGAGTACGCGCCTTTACGGTAACCTTAGTACTTCCAGCATAATAAGGAGCATCAAAAGCTGAGTCCGATCCGTCCCATCCAGAAGAACTGGCAGAAACGGTATACTCACCGGGAATGAGTTCCATAGCCTTCTGCATGGCTGCGTCGTTGCTGAAGTCGTCTGTTTGCATGACAACTTTTCCTGTACTGTCGGTAATCTTAACAGCAAGTTTCTTCGCATTGTAGCCCGCAGGCTTGGGAGTAACGGCACGCGTGTTAGTTGAAACAAAGGTTGTTAGTTCCAACTTAAGAAAACCCATCTCACGCGTCTCCTCAAAATCGCTGACACATGAGCCAACAAGCAGGGAGAGGCAAAGTATTGTTAAAATAGAATATATCTTTTTCATATTTCTTGTCTTCTTAGTTTATCGTATATCCCACTTATCACTCGAGAATCGTTATCTTTATCGTACCCGACTTCGTGTTACCATTCATATCGGTGACAGTCATAATAAAGTTATGGTGTCCTGGCAGGATTCCGAGGAACGAATAGAACTGGCCTACGGGGAACACATACTCCTTATCCCCCTCTGAAGGAACAGTAATTATTTTATTAAGACTGCCAAGGAATTCGACCAGATTCTGGTTACCAACGACTTCGCATCCATTAACAAGGTCCACGCCTGGATAAATATCTGGGAACTCTGCGAGTTGCTCCATCAAGTCATCACTGTCCGATTCTACCTTCACCAGCACACTCTTGAGGCCATTCGTTGCCTCCATCTTCACGTCACCAGTTGTAGGATCGGCTGCGATAGCACCAAGCATATCAAATGATACAGGTGCAGGTAGGGTCAACACAATGCTGTTGTCGTCCTCACCACCGCCGGCACCGGGCGTGTTGCCACCACCCTGACTGCCACTATCAGGATCCTCCGGTTCGAAATTACCGGGAACATCCACTACATTTACAGTAATGTCTTTATTGGTTTCCGTGAACGTAACATCCGCATTCAGCGCGATGCCGACAAGTTTACCATCAGTTGCCTCGGTTGTAGAGAACTTTAGGGTGAGTGCATCGCCACCACAAAAGTTGTCACGATCGTCATTATAGCTCTGATCTGCCTGTTCTTTGGTCAATTCATTGTTTGCAGCAACCGAACTTCCATCTTTGGTCACACCACGGAAATTTACTGTCAGTTTCCTAACTCCGTCCTCACCAAAGTACCAATATACTGTAGGGTTAGCATCATTATCCGTGCTCAGGAAAGTAAGCGCGGTGGTACTGCCATCGTCAATAGAAACTGACCAACTACTAAACGTCTCCAAAAATTCCGGGTCAAATTCAAGGCTGATAATACTGTTCAGCATCTTACATAAAACATCGACCTGTGTGGTGATTCCCTTCACGATTTCAACATCCTTGACACCTTTGTAGTAAGGTGATGTCATTTTTTTCTCGATGTCGCCGGGGGTGTGAGACTCTACCTTGTAGTTGCCCACATTCAGCGTCATTTTAGAAGGAACATCAGACACTTTACTGTAAGACTGTACAAGATTGCCATCAGGTCCGTAGATAATAACGGGGAAATTATTCACCGTTGTGACAGCACGTGTCTCTGGGGCCAGCAGACTGACGTTAAGTTCCATCTGCCCCTGGTTTTCTTTTTCCACTCCTCCCTCAAAGGGCATCTCGCTTACACAAGAAGCAAGCGAAGTCAGACTCAAAAAGCCAGCAAGGAAAATACTATTTAATTTCATGTGCGCTTCGTAATAATAATTAGACTTTTACCTTCCTGTTAAATCCAAGAAACAGGAACTTCATACGTAATCTCGTGGTCGTTCGTACTCTCATCGATGGTGATACCCAACTTCAAACCGCCATTGGTAGAGGGCGTATAGTTAGGCTTGATAGTCAACTTGTACGCTTTGTTACGCTCAAGTTGGAAAGTACCGGTAGCAGTTCCAGTTGACTCTGCAGCATCTCCGGTCTGATGCAGATACTCATCCTTTGCCTTGAGACTGATAACATAGGTGAGAGTTTCCGCCTTTTCTTCCAATGCAAGATACCAAGGATCAACATCTGCCTTTGCCCAAGCGATCGAATTTGAACCGAGTGCCTTGGTTCCACTAAAGATTACATTATAATCGTCATAATAGTTGGCCATAGCAGCATCGAAGGAAACAGACACTTTGCCACATGTGGGCGCGCAATTAACAATAACACTTTTCTCATCTTTGGCCTTAATTGTAACGGTTGACTCCCCGTACATTTTGAACTCATTGCGACTTGCGGAACTTTCTGTGCCATAAGAAGCTTCTACACGGTAGCTACCAATGTCCAACGTCTTGGGGAGATTACTTTCAAATTCAGACCCCTTACACTGCAACACTACATTATCATTAGCGGTGTTTATTACCTTAACTTCATAGTTTGCAGTGTTTCTATAACTACTTTCGTTCACAGCACGTGTTGTGCTACTGAATTCTGCGTTGGCGTTCAGATTGAGCACCAATGTTCCTTTGCTTTCGCCATCCTTGCTAGGCAGGCCGAACTCATGCTCATCCGTGAAGCAAGACGTCAGGAGTCCCAGGACGCTCAATGCGAGGCAAATCTTTTTCATTTCCTTTTTCATTTGCATCTATAGATTTTATTGATTTATCACTTGATATTTTCTTTTCAACTCTCTTTTTACCAAAATTCGCGCAAAGTTACACATTTTTAATCATTTTGATGAACGAAAATCAGAAAAAGAGCATACCTTTGCATTGCAAAAGGGATTTTTGAACAACAAAAACGTAAATATTGAATGTAAACTGCGCCAAACAATATATAATAATGTATATTTTAGCGCAAGCATCATCTCAAATCCATCTTTTCATTACGTAAAAGCTAAAAGAAATGACAAGAAAGAAGAAAACCATCATCTGGGTGCTCGTCCTCACCCCCATTGTATTAGCACTCGTCGTTGCATTTGGCACAGCCCCCATCGGCCGAAACTACGTTAATAGCCATGGTGAGGAACTGATTGGAAGAAGAATCAACATCGACGGATTCAGTCTGAACATCCTGACGGGAAATGTCTCGCTCAGCGACGTTAAGATATACGAGAAAAAGGGAGACGACGTATTTGCCTCAGTCGACGGCATCGACTTGGATCTCTCCATGATAGACCTCCTCAGCGGCAAGGTCCACATCGAAGACCTCGACATCAAGCATCCGGTAATCAACGTCATTCAGAAAGACACCACGTTCAACTTCGACGACATGCTTGAGTATCTTGGCAACGACACGACCGAGGCCAGTGAGTACACAATCGACGACTTCACCCTGAAGGACGGCGAAATCAACTATTTGGACAAGACCTTCGCTACCGTACCTTTTGCCTACAAGATGAGCGACGTTGAGGCTCGCAGCAAAAACTTCAATACGGCCGACCACAACCACATCGAAATCAGCGGTGAATTGGGCGAAGATGGCGAATTTGAGGCCGTTTACGATGGCATGCTCTCCGACCAGAACAACATGAACATGACACTCTCCGTCAAGGACGTTGACCTGACAGAACTTTCGCCCCTGTTCATCCAGATTTTTGGGCGTGAGGTACTGAGCGGAACACTGGACCTTGAGACCGAAATCGCCATCGTGAACGGCAGTATCAACGGCAACAACCACATCGTCATCACTAAACCCAAAGTAGAAAAGGTGAAGGGACTCGCTTTCAAACCAGAGTATAGAAAGATTCCCTTGAAAAATGCGCTCTACGTCATGACCGACAAGAACGGCAAGTGCGAAATGGACCTCCAGGTTACCGGGCGGAAGGACGACCCCAAGTTCAGCTACAAGCGTGCCGTGATGAAGATGTTTGGCAAGTTCATCGTCAAACTCATCACATCACCCTTCAGCCACGTCAGCGATGACGAGGACTAATTAGGATTATTCATAACCTTAGAAAAGCAGGTTAAGGAATTCCCTACCTGCTTAAGCCTTGACCTTAAATATTGCCTTTTTCAACCCTTTCTGCGAGATGGCCGGAGCATGGCCGTCTTGTGGGAAGAAGATGACAAATTCACCGGGTTTAACGGAGAAATAGCTCTCCGGAGCTTCCGGATAGAATGAAATATCTTTATCCGCTTCGTAGGGAGAATCCGACAATTTGCACAAAGGCGAATAACCCATCTCCTCGGCATCGGAAATAGGAATTTGAATATCAATCATCTTCCGGTGCGATTCCAGTTTGGCCTCTTCACGTGTTCGTGGAGCGGCTTGCTGTATATTTACGTAAAGGTCATCGCCTAAAATGTCAAGACGACCATCGGGGAGCGACTGAATATCGTTCTCCTTCAAGAACTTCTGTACGTCGGGGAAAAGAGCGTTCAAAGCAGCATAATTGGACAGTTTGTCAAGTGTGTCAATAATCATTGTTGTACGGGTTTTACGGTTTTAGCCGCAAAATAACGAAAAACTGAGGAGAAAAGCAAACGATATTCAAGGAAAAAGACTATCTTTGCAAAAAAGATAAACAACAGACAGACATGGAAAACAAAGTTATACGTCAACGCATCGACGTCTTAAGGACATGGATGAAGGAAAACGGACTCAGTGCCTTCATATTTCCCAGCACAGACCCGCACAGCGGCGAGTACGTCCCTGACTACTGGATGGCACGCCAATGGATAAGCGGTTTTAACGGTTCAGCAGGAACTGCTGTCGTCACCCTCACGGATGCTGCCCTCTGGACAGACTCGCGCTACTTCCTGGCAGCTACAGAGCAACTGGAAGGAACGGGATTCCAACTGATGAAGCAAGGACTGAGCGAGACACCCAGCATTGCAGAATGGTTAGGTTCGACCCTCGACGAAGGCGAGACTGTCGGCATGGACGGTTGGGTGAATACAATCACAAGCGTCATGGACATGGAAGCAGAGTTGGAGGAATATGGGCTGGAACTGAACACCGAGCTTGACCCTACAGAGTCATTGTGGGAGGGAAGACCCGAATTGCCGGATTCACCGATAGAAATTCATCCCATTGAACTGGCAGGAGAATCGGCCCAGAGCAAGATTAAGCGCGTACGGGAGAAGTTGGAAGAAAACGGATGCGAGGCACTCATGGTCAGCCAGCTGGACGAGATTGCCTGGCTGCTCAACCTTCGCGGAAAGGACGTTCACTGTAATCCCGTCTTCGTCAGCTACGTCATTGTAAAGCAAGATGAGTGTACCCTATACATCAACCCCAAGAAGGTGACCGCCTCCGTTGCCGAGTACCTCAAGAAGGAAGGAGTAAGCATCAAAAACTACGATTCCATCGCAGATGACCTGGAGAACTACGAGGGAGAAAACATCATGATGGACTACAACACCAGCAACAACCAGCTGTGGGCTCTGCTTCCATCCGTTGTCATCCTCAACGAGAAATCGCCCATTGCACCGATGAAAGCGGTCAAAAACGAAGCCGAGATACGCGGCTATCGTAGCGCTATGCTGAAGGACGGCATCGCCATGGTCAAGTTCCTGCACTGGCTGAAACCTGCCGTTGAAGCCGGCGGACAAACAGAGATGAGCATCGACCAGAAACTAACCAGTCTGCGTGCCGAGCAACCTCTCTACCGCGACATTTCCTTCGATACCATCGCAGGATATGGTCCTCACGGTGCCATCGTCCACTACGAGGCAACACCCGAGACGGACATTCCTCTCGAACCACATGGACTGCTGCTACTGGACAGCGGTGCGCAATATCAGGACGGAACAACCGACATCACGCGTACCATTGCCCTGGGCCCCCTTACCGAAGAGGAACGGCACGACTACACACTGGTTCTTCGCGGACACATTCGCCTTGCCATGGTGAAATTCCCCGCAGGTTCCAGTGGAACGCAGATGGACATCTGCGCGCGATATGCCATGTGGCAGGAGGGCATCAACTATCTGCACGGAACTGGACATGGCGTAGGCAGCTTCCTGAACGTCCATGAGGGACCGCATCAGTTCCGAATGAACTACATGCCTGCACCCTTTGTTGCCAACATGACCGTGACAAACGAACCTGGCATCTACAAAACAGGCAAACATGGTTGCCGCACCGAAAACACCATGCTCGTGACCCATTATATGGACGGTGAATTCGGAGAATTTCTGCAACTGGAGCCACTCACTCTCTGCCCCATCGACACGACGCCCATCAACCTCAACGAGATGCAGCAGGACGAGATTGACTATCTCAACTGGTATCACGGTTGGGTGCGCGAGACACTCCTCCCCCACCTCGACGACGAGGCTGACAAGGAATGGCTAATCGAGGCAACGGAGGAAGTAAAGAAGTAAGAACGAAACATCGAACAAACAATCGAGAATTCGAGCTATCGAAAAATCGGAAAAACGACAAAACAACTAATATGGCTTTAATCAAAAGACTTGAGGGGATGCCTGCTCCCCGATTTGGAAAGCACTGCTACTTCTCAGAGGGAGCAGTAATCGTAGGCGATGTAGAAATGGGCGACGACTGCACGGTATGGTTCAACGCCGTAATCCGAGGCGACGTTCACTACGTTAAGATTGGCAACCGCACTAACGTGCAGGACAACAGCTGCATCCACACGCTCAACGGCAAAGCGCCTTGTGTGCTGGGCGATGACGTGACCATCGGTCACTGCGTAACGCTGCACGGCTGCGAGGTGAAGGACGGCGCCCTGGTGGGCATGGGAGCCACGGTACTGGACCATGCTGTGGTTGGCAAGGGAGCCATCGTGGCTGCTGGAGCCTTGGTACTGAGCAACACGCAGATCGGCGACGGCGAACTGTGGGGCGGCGTGCCTGCAAAGTTCATCAAGAAGGTGGATCCCGAACAGGCACAGTCGCTCAACAAGACCTATGCCGCCCACTACATTGAGTACAGCGACTGGTTCCGCAAGGCCGATAGCGATCCCAAGAACACGCAGAGCGTTACGACAAGCGAAGAGTACGCAAAGTACTAACGCAGCATATTTTCAGAGAACACAAAAAAGACCGCTGCGCCTCTTGACACTCCATGCATGGGGAGACGTCAAAAGACGCAGCGGTCTTTTTGTTTTGTCTTATTCGTCTTATTTTTCCTTGAACACTTCCGCAAAGATTGTGTCGGCAGCTCCGCTGTTTCCGTGGATGTACTGGCGACTGGCGGTGGCAGCCGCATGAAGGGCAGCCGCATCGTTGAGCAAGTCATTCAAGGTGGAATTGAAGTCAGTTTGGTCGTGAACCTCAAAGCATCCTCCCAAGCGGAGGAGGTCCTGTGCCTCACGGAACTTCTGGTTGTTGGGACCTATCAGAACCGGAACACCATAGACGGCAGCCTCCGGAACATTGTGGATGCCCACACCAAATCCTCCGCCAACATAAGCCACCTCGCCGTAGCGATAGATGCTGCTCAGCAGACCAAAGCAGTTGATAATGAGGCAGTCCACCTTGGAGACGTCGAAGGTATCGTTCTTCTCGTCCTTCTGCACGGCATCGGTATAGCGGCGGAACGGGCGCTTCAGTTTCGACTCAATCTGACGCAGGTGACTCTCGTCGATGACATGGGGAGCCAGAATCAGTTTCAGTTCGGTGTGCTCATTAAAATAAGGTATAATGAGATCCTCATCAGGTCCCCACGACGAACCGGCAACCAGGACGGTTTTTCCATCCTTGAACTTCTCAATCAGGGGCAGTTGCTTGGCAGCCTCACAGATGTCGATGACACGGTCGAAACGCGTGTCGCCAACGACGGTGACATTCTTCGTGATGTTGAGTTTGGCAAGCAACTGGGCCGACTCCTCGTCCTGCACGAAGAAATGGGTTACCGTCTTCAGCACCTGAGCATAGAGGCGACCGTACCAGCGGAAATAGACTTTGTTGGGGCGGAAGATGCTGCTAACGCTGTAGAACGGAATCTTATGGTGGGCACAACCCAACATGAAGTTCTGCCAAAACTCATACTTGATGAAGAAAGCCATCTCGGGCTTGACCAGACGGAAGAAGCTCATCACGTTGCCTGGGGTATCGAAAGGCAAGTAGCAGATGACGTCGGCTCCCTCGAAATTCTTGCGCACCTCGTAGCCAGAAGGCGAGAAGAAGGTCAGCAAGATTTTGTACTCGGGATGCTGCTTGCGGAAACGCTCCATCAAAGGACGTCCCTGCTCAAACTCGCCCAAGGAGGCGGCATGAAACCACACGTAACGTGCCTGCTTGTCAATCTGGGTGCGCAGCTGGCGGAAAGTCCGCCAGTGACCTAACACCATCTGCCTTGCCTTCTTGTGGAAAGGCGAGACGATGATGACGCCCAGCATGTAGAGGAAAATCGCAATTGTGTACACAACTGAACTAAATTAAAGGCAGAGAATCAAAACTTAATTCAATTGCGAAATGGCGAAATTCATTCTCTTTATAGTCTCTTCTTTGCCTAAATAAGCGGCAAGTTCGTACATGTCAGGACCCTGACCGGCTCCAACGAGACAGACGCGCCATGCGTTCCAGGGACGCAGCTCGTTCTGCTCGACCCAAGGATCAATCTCCGCTTTCAGTCCTTCGGCCGTCCAGTTGGCAACCTCTGCCAGACGCTCGGCAAAGAGCTTCATCTCGGCAGCCGTTCCTGCATTCTCTTCGCTTGCTGCCTTCCAATTCTTCTTAATGAACTTGTCTTCGAGGTCGAACTCGGCAGGGGCAACAAAGAAGAACTTGGTGAGAGGCCACAAGTCGCTGGCAAAGCTGATGTTACGCTTCTTCTTATTTCCCTGACCGTCAACGTACTCGATCACCTTGGTCTTCATCATGCGAACCACCTCGGCCATCTGCTCGGTCGTTGCCTCGATGCCTTGCTCGCTCAGCACCTTGCCAAAGGCGGGAGCCCATGCCTCGTCGGGTTGCTGGATGAGGTACTGATGGTTGAACCAGGCAGCCTTCACGTAGTCGAACTTGGCGCCATTCTTAGAGCACTTGGAAAGGTCGAAGTACTGCACCAGTTCGTCGAGCGTCATCATCTCGTCATGTGCCTCACCGGGATTCCATCCCAGCAGCGCCAGGAAGTTGTTGACGGCCTGGGGCAGGTAACCCTTCTCGCGATAACCGCTGCTGACCTCACCACTCTTGGGATCGTGCCATTCGAGGGGGAACACGGGAAAACCGAGTTTGTCGCCGTCACGCTTGCTCAGCTTGCCGTTGCCAATGGGTTTGAGCAGCAGAGGAAGGTGGGCAAAACAGGGCATAGTATCGGTCCAGCCGAAAGCCTCGTAGAGCAGCACATGAAGGGGTGCGCTGGGCAGCCACTCCTCACCACGGATGACGTGGGTAACCTCCATCAGGTGGTCGTCGACGATGTTGGCCAAATGGTAGGTAGGCAACTGGTCGGCACTCTTGTAGAGCACCTTGTCGTCCAGCACGCTGCTGTTGATGACAACCTTGCCACGAATGATATCGTCAACCTCCACGTCGCGACCGCCGTCAATCTTGAAGCGTACAACATACTGCTTGCCCTCTGCTATCAGCGAGTCAACTTCCTCCTTACTGAGGGTCAACGAGTTGCGCATCTGCAAACGAGTGCTGGCATCGTACTGGAAGTTTTCGATCTGCTGACGCTTGGCGTCCAGCTCCTCGGGTGTATCGAAGGCAATGTAAGCCTTGCCATTGTCGAGGAGCACCTGTACGTACTTCTTGTAAATGTCGCGGCGCTCACTCTGGCGATAGGGACCGTGGTCGCCGCCAAAGCTTACTCCCTCGTCGAACTGGATGCCCAGCCACTTGAAACTCTCGATGATATATTCTTCGGCTCCAGGAACAAAACGAGTGGAGTCGGTATCCTCAATACGGAAGATGAGATCGCCACCATGCTGGCGCGCAAAAAGGTAGTTGTAAAGAGCTGTTCGCACACCGCCAATGTGAAGGGGACCCGTGGGGCTTGGTGCAAAACGAACTCGGACTTTCTTGTCTGTCATAGTGTATTTTTGCTGATTTTGTGCAAAATTACTACTTTTTTTTGTAATAATCGGTATATTTTTCGTATTTTCGCATCGTATTAGAGTTTTTGAACTATAAAACCATCATAAGTACATTATGAGTCGCTATAACCATTCACACGAATCCACCTTCACCGAATACCTCGTTCGCGCCCTGTTCATGATCGTGGGCATAGCCTTGCTGAGCATCTTTTGCCCCCGCGAGGCAACGCAAACCTTGCAGTACCACCTTGACGAGCCCTGGGACGGTGACGCCCTGATAGCAAGGGACAGTTTCATCATACACCGAAGCGACAGCGCCATCGAAAGGGAGCGCATAAAGATATACAAGGAGCACGAACCCTTCTACGAAATCAGGGCCGACATTGCCGAGGCACAAATCGAGCAGTTCAAGCACGAGCTGGACTCCGTGGGCAACACCTTCACCCTACCCCACGACGTGCGCAACCAGATTCTGATGATGCTAAGCAAGAACTACGAGGCAGGCATCTTGCCCGACAGCAGCTACAGCACCTTAATAGGGAACAAGATCAGCACGGTGCACCTGTACTCCAACAACGAAAGCCGGCACGTAGACATTGAAAGACTAAAGCCGCAGAAGGACGTCTACGACGAACTGATGCAGCAAGGCGGCATCGTGCACGAGGTATTGGTGCGCATCAAGATAAACCGCTACATCCAGCCCAACCTCATCCTGGATGAAGCAAAGAACCAGAGCGAGATAGAGGCAAAACTGAGCAACATCCCCATCTTCAAGGGCAGAGTGCAGGTTGGCGAGAAAATTGTGGACAAAGGACAGATCATTTCCGAGTCCATTGCCGAGAAGCTTGACTCGTACATCCAGCACGAGAACAGTCGCCAGAAGACGCCCGCGGAGCGATGGAGCCAGTTGGGCGGCCAGATTCTGTTCATCGCATTGATGATTGTCGCGCTGTTCATGTTCTTCCACCAGTTCCGAAGCGACTATCTCCACAGCCTCCGGCACATGCTGCTCATCGGAATCCTGTGTCTGTTGTTCCCTCTCATCACCTACATCTACATTGCCAACGAGTGGACCAACGTGTACATCATCCCCTACTGCATGCTGCCAATCCTGATACGCGTCTTCATGGATTCCCGCACGGCGTTTATCACTCACATAATCAGCATCATGCTGAGCGCAATCGCCATCGAGTCGCCCTTTGACTTCGTGTGCATAGAGATCTTGGCCGGCCTGACCGCCATCTACTCGCTCAAGCAGCTGCAGCAGCGTTCCGACCTCTTCATTGCCGTTGTGCTGGTAATTGGAACGTCCCTGCTGGCGCGCCTCTGCATGGACCTCATCAACATGAATTTTGTTAACAGCAAAGGCGCAGATATAGAGACCTACATCGGCATTGCAGCAGGCGGCGGATTGATCCTCATCTCCTACCTGCTTCTCTTCCCCATCGAGAAGACATTCAAGTTCACGTCTACCGTCACGCTGGTTGAGCTGTCGAACATCAACAATCCCATCCTGCGCAAACTCTCCGAGGAGGCACCGGGCACATTCCAGCACTCAATGCAGGTGGCCAACCTGGCGGCTGAGGTTGCCAATCGCATGGGAGCCAATGCCCAGCTGGTGCGTACCGGAGCCTTGTACCACGACATCGGCAAGCTGAAGAACCCCGTCTTCTTCACAGAAAACCAGAGTGGAAATAATCCTCACAACAGCCTGCCCTTCGAAGACAGCGCACAGATCATCATCCAGCATGTAAAATATGGACTGGAACTCGCCCAAAAGAACGGATTGCCACAGAGCATCAAGAACTTCATCTCTTCGCATCACGGTCGCAGCAAGACGAGATTCTTCTATATTTCGTACGTCAACCAGAATCCTGGCAAGGAAGTCAACGAGGAGATTTTCACCTATCCCGGTCCCAATCCCGCATCGCTCGAGGAAGCCATCCTGATGATGGCAGACTCAGTGGAAGCCGCCTCACGCAGTCTTAACGAGTACACGGAGGAAAGCGTCAGCACGCTCGTTGACCGCATCATCGACACGCAAGTCAAGGAGGGCATGTTCACCCGTTGTCCCATCACCTTCGAGAACATCGACACGGCCAAGCAAACCTTCAAGGAGAAGCTGAAGAGCATCTACCACACACGTATCAGTTACCCCGAACTGAAGAAATAAAGAAATAAGCACCCAGGGGGTTAGTCTACGTCAAAATAAATCTGGGCAGACTTGAACTGCTCCTGCGCAAGGAAGTGTTTTTCGATCTGGCGCAGGCGAATGCGAGCCTCGGACAAGTTGGCGTTGAGTTCCACCTTCAGCATGATCTTACGGATGTACAATGACTGCACACGCGCAACCGGAGGCGTGTCCGGTCCCAGCACCCTTTCGCCAAAGACCTTTCGCATCACTTGTGCCATCTCATAGGCCAGAGCGTTGAGCACCGACTCATAGCGATGCTTCATGTAGACGCTCACCAGGCGGTAGAGTGGCGGATAGTGAAAAAGGCGGCGCTCCTCCATCTGCTCGCGATAGAGGGTGGCATAGTCGTTCGCCACAACTTGCTGAACGACGGGCAAGTCGGGTGTCTTTGTCTGCAGGATGACGCGACCCTGCTTGTTGCGACGGCCAGCACGTCCTGCCACCTGCGACATCATCTGGAACGCATGTTCGTAGCTGCGGAAATCCGGCATGTTGAGCATTGTATCTGCGTTCAAGATGCCCACAACGCTGACGCGTTCGAAGTCCAAGCCCTTCGTCACCATCTGGGTTCCCACCAGAATATCGGTATTTCCATTCTGGAAGTCATGCAGCAGCTTCTCGTACCCCGTTCGGCTGCGTGTGGTGTCGAGGTCCATGCGGGCAACCTGTGCATCGGGGAAGACCTGCTTGATGTCGTCTTCGATACGTTCGGTTCCGAAGCCCACATTGTCCAGTCGTTCACCCTCACAGTTGGGACACTTGCGGGGAAGCGGTTCCACATAGCCACAATAGTGGCAAGTCACCTGGTTGAGGCGGCGATGATACGTCAGGCTGACATCACAATGAGGACAGCGTGGCACCCATCCGCACGTATGGCACTCTACTGTGGGGGAGAAGCCACGGCGATTCTGAAACAGGATGATCTGCTCCTTGTTTTGCAAGGCATCGTGCATCTCCTTCAATAAGACGGAGGTAAAAGGACCGCTCATCATCTTCTTGCGACGCTCCTCTGCCACGTTTACTACCTGAATGTCAGGAAGCTGCACTTGTTGGTAGCGTTCAAAGAGTTCCACCTTGCCATACTTGCCGCGTTCACAGTTGTAGTAGGTCTCGAGCGAAGGCGTAGCCGTTCCCAGCAGCGTCTTGGCACCAGCCATGTAAGCCAGCATCAAGGCCACGTTGCGGCCATGGTAGCGGGGAGCGGGGTCTTGCTGCTTGAAGCTCTGCTCGTGTTCCTCGTCCACGATGACGAGGCCCAGGTTCTGATAAGGAAGGAACACGGACGACCGCACGCCGACAATGATGTCGTACGGATTGTGCGAGAGCTGCTTCTGCCAGAGTTCCACTCGCTGGGCATCCGAAAACTTGGAATGATATACGCCCAAGCGATTGCCAAAGACCCTTTTCAGGCGATTAACCAACTGGGTTGTCAGTACGATTTCGGGCAGGAGATAGAGCACCTGTTTCTTCTGCTCTATCATATTATAAATAAGGTGTATGTAAACTTCCGTCTTTCCGCTGGAAGTGACGCCGTGCAGAAGGCACACGTTCTTCTCCTCAAACTGCTTATAAATCCCATCCAAGGCAAACTTCTGGGCGGGACTCAGCAAGTGCAAGACCATCTGGTCCGACGCATCTCCAACATCCAGGCGGTCCACCTGTTTCTCGTACGTCTCAAGAATGCCCTTTTCTACCAGCGCATTGAAGATGGTTGTGTTCGAGTCGCACGCTTTCAGGAGTTCTTGCTTCTCCACCTCCAGGCAAAGCGTCGGGTCCTTCATTGTCAACGAGGCGGCCACCTTGCTCATCTCGGTGTACTTCATCAGCAGGACTGCCTGCTTGGGGGAGCGCTTCAGTTCGATGAAGGCACCAACAAGACGATCCTCAGCCGCGTACGCCTCCGTCAGGCGAACCATCTGCACCATCTTGGGCTTGTACCCCGACTCCTCGTCTTCCTCTTTCAGTCCGCTGGGCAAGGCCGCCTTGTAGACCGATCCAATGGGACAGAGGTAGTAATCTGCCATCCACTGCCACAGCCTTAGTTGCGAAGGAAGCAGAATGGGAGCATCCTCCAACAGTTCAATCGCATCCTTCACCTCATACCCCTCAGGACGCAGATCGTGCAGTCGCAGCACGATGGCCGAGTAGCTTTTCTTCTTGCCAAAGGGTACAGTAAGACGACACCCTGGCTTTACGCGGTATCCCCATTCCGCGGGGAGTGCGTATGTAAAGGTGCCGTCTAAAGGTAGAGGTAGGATGACGTCGGCGAACATTCCAGTTTATCTTCTCTGTCGACGGGTCGAAACGCGAGCATTGGCAGCAGACGAGCTTTTCTCCTCCTTCTTTGCATCTGCCGACTGACTGCTCTTTTCCGAAACAGCAGCCTCTGCCGCAGGTTTGGTAGCCTTCACTTTGGCTTTCTTCACAACCTTGTCACCCTCTGCCAACTGCAGACTGTCCAGTGAGTCGCGAGCCTCGGTGTGTCCCCAAAGATGCTTTTCGAAGTCCGTAAGTTCCTTCTCGATGCGCTTCTGCTCCTTGACAATGGCCGAGTCCGTCTTGCAATAGTCAGTAATCACCTTGCCTTGCAAGTTGTTCGTCTTGTATATCTTGCCATCGTAGCGGTTCAAGGTAAAGTAGTCGTCGGCCGTCATGTTGCTAACGTTGTTCAGATCGCTGGCCATAACGGGCAACTTGGAGAGATAGGGAGCGATGTCGTCGTATCGCATCCAGAACAGAGGCCTTGCCGTAACCACGTCGTCACCGAACTCGCCCCCCTCCAGCATGATGGGGCAAATTGCCAATACCTTGGAGTGGGTTGTTCCCGTTCGCTGGTCCAGATAGGTACTTTCCTTGATATAGTAACGCTTTACCTGGGCACTGGGCACATCGGCATCGGCCACGTTGTACTTGCCGTTCTCCTCTTCGTAATAGATGCTGTTGTTGAAGAGGAAGGTCTTCACGTCAACCTTATCGGCTGCGTCGAACGACTCAACGCCCGTAATCTTGTATTCGTAGGCATTGACACGGCCGGTCAGCATCAGGCGGAACAGGTACGTGAACAGGTTGCACTGTTTGCCGACAGGCTGCACCGGATAGTAGAGGGTAGCATTCTTGTCCTGCGTCAAGTCCAACTGACGGTACACGTCACGGCGCCACGCCACGTCTTCGGGCATGGGAGCGCTGGTAGGGAACATCAGGGCGGCACGGTCGACGGCCTGTGTTACTCCCTGCTTCTTCACGCTGGTAGCATCTGTGGGCACCGTTCTGCGCTTGGCGGGCTGAGCCATCAGCGTTGCGCTCAACATCGATGCCATAATTATAAATAATGTACGCTTCATGTTCTTTCTCTTGTTTTCTTGGATAAATTCACACCTTTAATTGACCGTAACCTCCATCGAGCCGTTCAACGTACGCTCGATATTGTCAGGACCGATAGCCTTGATCTTTCCTATGTAGAAACGCTTGCCACGAGCCAACTGGCGGATGATGTTCTTTTGGCGGTCGGTGAAGGCAGCACTCGATGACGCCTCATCGATCTGGTTACCCATGTTATCGAAGAAGGTGGCCACGAAGCCCGTCACACGATAGGGAATGTTCAGCAGGCCATCGTCAACGGCTGCGCCCAAGTGGTCTGCCGCCATCAGGGCTTGCTTGCTCAACTTGCCACCCAGGAAGTGGTCATCCCCATTCTGGATGTAAGCGGTAGGATCGGGCAACTTGCGCACACGGTACTTGAACTGTCCCATCTGCTGGCTGGCACCATTCAGCGAGGCCGAAACGGTGAAGGTTACCTCGCCTCCCACCTGCGTGGGCTTGGCAATGAACTTGCCCTCACCCTTGGGTGTGAGCGTACCGCCGCCCGACATGCTGAGCGAAATCTGACTGGTAGGAACACCAGGAACGCTGACGCTCATGGGGTTGTCATAACCGGCATAAAGCACGTTCATCAAGTCGGCGCTGACGGTTGCAGCCGGAGCCACAACGGTGTATTTCTGTTCAAAGTCTCGTTTTACTCTTTCTCCACTTCCGTTCAGCATCTCAATGTAGCCCTTGAGCGAGAACTCACCCGTACTTCCGCACGTGGTCTCATAGATGCCCTTGTCGTTCTTGAACTCCTTGCCGCCGATGAAGATGGAGGGACGATTGGTCGTGTCGACGGCAGCCATGATGATCTGAGCACGGTAGCGGCCACCCTGGACGATGGTCTGCGACTCGGGGATGACATAGGCGTTCAACTCGTTGACACGGATATCCTTAACGTCGATATTGCTTACCAGGCGGTGCAACACCTCACCCTCCGCATAGCGCACGTCGCTCTGCAGCTTGGTGAGCAGCGTCACGGCCGCACTCGTGGGCATCGTCTCGAACATATACTCCTGCCAGTTCTTGCCCAGCGTCTGTCCCTTCTCCGGAACGGTGGTGGTCAGGTTGCTCTCGATGATCTTCTGCTGCTGAGGATCGCTCACCATCTTCAGGATATCCTCCCGATACCGGTTGATGGCGTCATACAGTTCCTGGCCGCGTCCTGTGCCGGGTGCCAGCATCACCTGCGTGGCAGCCTCCAGGTCCTCGCGGTTTCGTATGTTATGCACGTCACCCTCCTCGCCATCGCTCATCTTGACGATCGACACTTTCAGTTCCTCGGCCAAGTCGTACAACTGGTCGCTGATCTTGCGCACATGCTGGGCCTTGTCGTACCACTCCTTCACCTTGGTAGGGTTGCTCTTGAGCTGTTCGTCAAAGGTCTTATAGATGCCTTGGTTCACCGCGTTGGCGTTCTCCGTCGAACGGTTCAGGCTTTCATCTACTAGCGAGAAACCATTCAGCACGTCGCTGCTGACATTTAGCGCCAGCATCGCCATCAGTACCACGTACATCAGATTAATCATCTTTTGACGTGGGGTGACTTTTTTCTTCTTGAATCCGGCCATGTTTCTCTACAAATTCGTTAACGGGGAGTTCGCCGCCCCGCCCATGTTCACAGTCAGGGCAGCAATCATGCGAGCGTAAACGTTGTTCAGTTCCTCTATCTGCTTAGCCATGCGCTTGGTCTGCTCATCAATCTGCTCGATGGTCGAAACCTGCTTGCTGATGTTACGCAACTGCAGCTCGTACACCGTGGCAATGCCGGTCAGCGTGCGGTTCAGGTTCTCCATCTCCTCGCTGTCGGTGCTCATGCGGGCAGCCTGCGCCTTCACGCGTCCCAGCACCTCGGTCAGGTCGGTCAGTTCCTCGGCGTAGTTCTTCACAGCCTCCTCCACGGCGGCAGGATCGGTAGCCTTGATGGCATTGAGGTCGATGCCCTCGCCCTGTACGATGGGAGCGCCAGCCATCACAGGGCCGCCAGCCATAACGGGCCCGCCAGTGAAGACAACGCCAGGCGTGCCAACAGCAACCGTTGCAGGAGCCACGTTGTCAACAGCTGCAGGAGCAGCATTGTCGGTATTGACGGGTTCGCCCTCCGCACCAGCAACCGGAGCGCCAGCGACAATGGGAGCACCCACAACACCATTCACGACGATTCCTCCCTGCTGAGCAGCAGCGGGTTCGTCGGGCATCTTTTCCGTCACACGCTCAAAGGCAGCAATAAAGAACACGAAAACCTCGGTACCCATACCAATGAACAACATCTGGTTGGCACCAGGAATGTGGGTTAGTTTGAAAAGTGTACCCAAGATTACAACTGCAGCACCCCAGCTATAGGCATACTGCATGAAGGTTTGTCCCGCAAAAGTGTCCATCCACTTTTGAATGCGAACTATAGGATTCCAACTGTTAGCCATATTCTATTTCCTATTATCAATTTCTATTTCTATTCAAAAAGGAAGGTCAACGTCTCTCCTTTCGTGTTGTTGCACCCTTCGATGCGCTTCCGCTCTTCGCCTTAGCCTGCTTGGCAGCACCCTTGTTGGCCTGTCGGCTATTGTCCGACACCATGGTTCGAACGCAGCGGAAACCCACGTACGAACGAGGCTGGTTCTGGTACTCATAGCTGCGCCATGCCGAGAGAATCATGCTTTCGGGATCCTTCCACGATCCACCGCGCACCGACTTCTTCTTCAGGCGGTAGGGATCCTCCTTGGCCGCATTGTACTTCAGCTCGGGGTTCATGTCGCTCATGCTCTCCACGCCCGCTTCGGTATAGATGGTGCTCGTCCACTCGGCCACATTGCCGGCCATGTCGTACAAGCCATTCGAGTTGGCGCTGAAGATGCCGCACTTCGACGTAATCAAGCTTCCGTCCTTTGTGTAGTTGCCGCGGTCGGGCTTGAAGTTGGCATAGAAGCAACCCTTGTCGCTCTTCACGTCCGAGCTCTGCCAGGGGAAGGGGTTGCCCTCCTTGCCACGGGCAGCATACTCCCACTCAATCTCGGTCGGCAGTCGATAGCGCTGGATGTTGCGTGCGGCCGAGCCCAGTCCCTTCAGCAGGAAGTTCGTGCGCCAGGCACAGAAGGCATTGGCCTGCTCCCACGTCACGCCAACCACGGGATAGTCGTCGTACTGTGGACTCGAGAAGTAGAGCTTCAGGTAACGCTCGTTGTCCGCATTCTGGAAGTCGTTCACCCAGCAAGTCGTGTCGGGGTAGATATTTACGATGTAAGTGTTCAGGAAGTCCCAGGGGCCAGACAGGGGGCGCGTTATGGTCTGACGAACAATCTTGCCATCATCGTCTATGTAGGCCGTATCCTTGCTAATCAGGATTTCCTCGTTGTTTACGGCATGGTCCGTATTCAAGTCGCGTTCCTCAGGATTCAGTCGATAGCGGCGCTGTGCTGCAGCTGCATAGTCGTAAATCTCGTATTTGTAGTTCATCTGGCTGGCGTCCAGCATCTTCGTGCCGTCAATGGGATGCGTCACGTACACGCTCTCGATGGCACGCTCCTCCTCCTCGTTGGGCTTGCGAGGCAAAGGCTTGCTCCAGTTCAGGTGGGGAGTAACGGGGTTGCCCTCCTTGTCCTCCTCTATCTTGTACGTCTCGTCGCCGCCATAGGCAGGGTCGGCCAGGCGTTCGCGGATGATGCTGTCGCGCACCCACATCACAAACTGACGGTACTTCGAGTTCGACACCTCCATCTCATCCATCCAGAAGCCATCAACCGAGATGTCGCGGGTAGGCAACGTGATGCCCCACAACGAATCACTCTCAATGCCCACCTTCAGCGAACCCTTGTGAACGGCCACCATGCCGAAGGGCGTTGGTTCGGTGAAATTCTGTCCACGCGAGCCAGTCACCTCACCGCCAATGGCCATGGCATTCGACTGCGACCCCATACAGCTTGTCAGGGTTACGGCCAAAACAAAAAGTAGCGATAGGGACAGAAGGCCCTTCACCCCTCTACCGAGAGAGACACTGCTCTTGCTTTTCTGTTCTGTCATATTGTTGTTTTTTATCGTTTTCAATCTATATTGTTTCTATTCCGGCACGGCTGCCAAAGCGTCTCAGGTTTTCAGCATCGCATTTTCTCGCACGAAGTGCTGCTCTCTCCTACAGAAACCTCACCGCCTGATGCCTGTTCTTTCCCTTCTTGAAGAGGTTGAGGTCCGTCGTGTAGCCCAGCACAATCTCATGCGTGCCATACAGCGCCCCGACGCCACCCGTGAACATCTCATAGCTATAGCCGATGTTTATGCCCTGGAACGTCGTGCCAAGCAGCAGTCCCACCGATGTCATCGGACTGTACGTCAGTCCCCCGTACATCTTGAACTTCTCGCCGCTATAGGCCAGGCGAGCCGTCACATCGCCGCGCCATGCCACCAGGTCGGTCCTCAGGATGCCCGACGTATAGAGCACGAGGTCTGGCCGTCTGAAGCGAAACGTATAGCCAGCCGTTGCATAGAACACAGGATCCATCTGCACCTCGTTCACCTTGTCGTCGCCCAGCTTCACCGCAGGAGCCAGGCAATGCATGGCGCTCAGGCCAGCATACCAGACGTTCCTGTACGTGTAGCGCAAGCCGCCATCCAGGTCAAACGACGTTCCATTCACCTCCGACGAGGAGAAGACAGGGTCGCCCGGGTCGCTCGCATCCACCTTCGTTCCATCAAACTTCTCCGACAGCATGGCCGCTCTGGCGCCAAAACTCAAACGGCCACCCTTCAGCGGGTGGTGGTAAGCATACTGCAGGTAGAACTTCTGGTTCGAAAAGAGGCCCACCTCATCGTTCAGGAATCCAACGCCAACGCCATGGCGCGGACCGAGGAAAGGGACTGGCATGTCGGCACCCACATACATGGTAGCCGGGGCATGTTCGAAGCCAAGCAGCTGCAGCGAGTAGGCAGCCTGCACGTTCAGGTTCTCGTCCAAACCACTCGATGCCGGGTTGTAGTAGCCCTGCAGCGCCCAGTAGTTGGTGAACGCCACATCCGACTGTGCCCTCATACCGAGAGGCAGCAGCAGAGCCATAGCAAACCACAACAGTCTCTTCATTCGTAACCTATATAACGCGAAAGAACGTCCTTTTATTGTGCCAGTCAACCATTTTTTCTTCTATTCGGTTGCTTCTGCACTCCGTCCCATCTACTCATTATTAAATATTAAGGTGCAAAATTACGATATTTTCTCCGTTTCCCCAAATGTAAGCGCCCATTTTTGCTCTCATCACGCTTTATATTTCATGCCAGAGGCCTTCTATGCCCTCACCTCGCTCAACCCTGCAGCACAAGTCGTTTTTGTTTTGAAACGAAAATAGCCGCCCAAAAGTTGAGCGGCTATCCCTTTGTTTACGGTAGACCAACCAGGCGGCACCATCCGCCTACATGCAGCTCGACAC
>JAKSLN010000023.1 GCA_024401165.1 Bacteroidaceae bacterium | reverse complement strand
AGAGGGCAACCTTCTTCTCGCCACGCAATGAATCAACATAAGTGGTGTCGAAGTCTGCGACGTTGAGGCCGGATTTCGTTACACCACTTTCGTCTGCCGAAGCAGTTGCCTGTCCTTTGTTGGAAGAACAAGCCGCTACCATGGCCAATGAGGCCATGAGTAGCGTAGACTTGAAAAGATTCTTCATTGTTATTTTACCTTATATAATATATTAAAGGTGAATGACTGGCTAACCGGTAACCGATTAGCAGAGCTTGCGTGAGCCGTCACCGATGACTACGTCGATGATGATGGGCTCCTTGCCGTACTTCTGAGCGAACTTCTCCTTAACAACCTTTACGAAGTTGTCGTATAGCTCGTCTGCAACGAGGTTGATGGTGCAGCCTCCAAAGCCGCCACCCATGATGCGTGAACCGGTAACTCCTTCTTCCTTGGCGATGTCGTTCAGGAAGTCGAGTTCCTCACATGATACTTCGTATTCCTTGCTCAGACCATAGTGTGTCTCGTACATCATCTTACCTACGGTCTCGTAGTCGCCTGCCTCGAGAGCATCGCATACCTTCAGTACGCGGTCAACCTCACCGATGACGTAGCGAGCACGCTTGTAATCCTCCTCGGTAACCTCGGCCTTAACCTCCTCAAGCATCTCGTAGTTAGCGTCGCGAAGTGTCTCAACCTCAGCGTGATGCTTAGCAATAACGGCAGCAACGCGCTCGCAGCTCAGACGACGCTCGTTGTAAGGAGAACCAGCGAGGGTGTGCTTTACGCAGCTGTTAACCAAGACGAGCTTGTAACCCTTTGGATCCCAGGGGAAGTATGCATACTCACCGCTGCGGCAGTCCAGACGCATCAGGCTGCCTGCCTTGCCGTGTACGCTGGCGAACTGGTCCATGATACCGCAGTTGCAACCGATGTACTTGTGCTCGGTGCGCTGGCCAACACGTGCCAACTCCATCTTCTCGATCTTGTTCTCACCCCACAGGTCGTTCAGGGCGAAAGCAAAGCAACTCTCCAAAGCAGCTGATGATGACATACCAGCGCCGAGAGGTACATCGCCCGCAAATGCGGTGTTGAAACCTTCAACGGGTACGCCAAGCTCCATCATCTCGCGGCATACACCGAAGATGTAACGTGCCCAACTTGCGCTGGGACCCTTGGGATCGTCCAGAGAGAAGGTTACCTTGTCTTTCAGGTCAATAGAATATGCGTTTACGTTGCGAGTGCCATTGGGCTTAATCTCTGCAATCATGCCTTGCTGTACTGCGCCGGGGAATACGAAACCATTATTATAATCGGTATGCTCACCAATCAGGTTAATACGGCCGGGTGATGCATATACGCTACCGGTTGTGCCATCGAAGTGCTTGATGAAGCGGCTTCTTACGTCGTCAATTGTAAGTCTCATAATTGTATTAGTTTTGGTTAATTGTTATACATGTTTGGCAAGGTCTCCATCTTGTTGGGATGATGACCCTGCCTTGTTCAGTTTTAGTCTACTTTGATGTCCTTGTTCACGTTCTTGCAGCCGATAACGCTGTAGAAGAGGATGTATGCCAGCATGGCAACTTGCAGCCAGTAGCTGGGGATAGAACCGCTGGCTTTGGCGATAACGTCCTGAAGCCAAGGCATCAAGCCACCACCTACAACCATCATCATGAACAAACCTGATGCTGCCTCGGTGTACTTGCCAAGTCCCTCAACTGAAAGGTTGAAAATACCGCCCCACATGATTGAAGTGCAGAGACCGCAAGCAGCAATGAAGATAACCTTCATGGGAACCTCGTGGTCGCTGATAACTAAAGTTGTGGTCTCGGGCAGGAAGATGGCAATCAGCAGAAGTGCAATGGCAACAGTGCTAACTACGGTCATCTGGAGAGAGGTTGAAACCTTGCCTGAGATGAGGGTAGAGCAGAATCGGCCTATCAACATCATGAACCAGTAGGCTGCTGCGAGTGAACCACCAATAGCAGCAGAACCCTCGAAGCCAAGGTTCGTAACGTAGAAGTTGAGGTGCATGGGGATACCAATCTCAACACCGACATAGAAGAAGATAGCGATGATGCCAAGAACCATGTGGCGGAACTTCAGAGCACCCTTCATCAGGTTGGTCATAGACTCACCATCCTGTTTGCCGAGGTTGGGCTCGGGGATGCTTACACGACTGATGATGACGAAGCTGATGGCGAATACAGCCATACCGATGAACAGCAATGGAGATACGTCGCTCATACTGGTGTTCTCTGTTACGGTACCAACGAGGATACCTGCCAGCATAGGAGTGAGCGTAGCAGTCAGAGAATTCAAGGTGCCACCGACCTGAATTAACTGGTTGCCCTTATTTCCACCACCACCAAGGAGGTTGAGCATGGGGTTAACAACTGTGTTAAGCATACATACGCATACACCGCAAATGAGTGCGCCGAGCATGTAGATATAAAGGTTGAGGCAAACGGTAACACCGCCAATCTCATTTACGGCAACACCTTCGCCATAAAGGCTTGAGAGATACTGAACTGCCAGACCTACGATGCCGAGGATCAAAGCGTAGAGTGCAGTCTTCTTGTAACCGATTTTCTTCAGCAGCATACCGCTGGGAACACCCATGAAGAGGTAGGCGGTAAAGTTCATCAGGTTACCCCATGAAGCTGCGAATTCGTACTTCTGTCCCCAGATGTTTCCAAAAGGAGCACCCATGTTGGTTACGAAGCTGATCATCGCGAAGATGAAGCACATCGTAATGATGGCAATCAGTTTGCCGTTGTTCTTTTCGTTAGTCATACTAGTTATTTTGTTAATGTTATTCATGCAAGAAATCCACCGAAACCGCCTTCTCTGGGGTTTCGATGGATTCAAATATTAGATTACTTTTCTACACCAAACTTGTAGATGGTTTTCTGAGTGTAAACCTGTCCGGGCTTCAAGATACAGCTGGGGAAGTAGGGACGGTTGGGAGTGTCGGGGAAGTGCTGAGCCTCGAAACAGAGAGCGCTACGCTTGGGGAAGGTTGCATCGTGCTGGCCCTTAACGCCTGTCAGGAAGTTACCGCTATAGAACTGCAAACCGGGCTCTGTAGTCCAGGTCTCGAGGGTACGACCGCTCTTGGGATCCTTGAGTTTAGCTGCGAATGAGAGTTCTCCGGGCTCCTTCTTGTTGAGGATGTAGTTGTGGTCGAAACCAGCGCCGTTCTTGATCTGGATGTCGTCGGCGTCAATGTCTTTGCCAACTACCTTGGGAGTGCGGAAGTCGAAGGGAGTACCCTCAACCTTGAGGATCTCGCCAGTGGGGATCGAAGTCTCATCGATGGGCAGATAGAAGTCTGCGTTGATCTCGAGCTCGCAATCCAACTGAGCGGGAGTGGGGTTAGCGATACCGGTGAGTGAGAAGAAGGCGTGGTGAGTCATGTTCACGATGGTCTTCTTGTTGGTCATGCCACGGTAGTCGATAGTGAGTTCGTTGTCCTCTGACCATGAGTACTTTACGGTCATCTGAACCTCGCCGGGGAAACCTTCCTCGTAGTAAGCAAAGGTGTAGCGCAGAACCAACTCAGAGTCGTTGACCTGCTCTGCGTCCCATACTCGAGCGTGGCAACCGGTAGGACCACCATGCAGATGGTTAACGCCGTTGTTGCAAGCGAGGCTGTACTCCTTGCCGTTCATAGTGAACTTACCCTTGCAGATGCGGTTGCCGTAGCGGCCGATAAGAGTTGAACGAAATACCTCCTCGGTATTTACCAATTCGTCAATGTTGGTGAATCCCTGGATGACGTTAGCATAGTTGCCATCCTTATCGGGTACCATGATTGCAACGATGGCACCACCGTAGTTGCAAACTTGAATGCAAGCGCCACTCTCGTTGGTCAATGTGTAGAGATCGGTTGCTTTTCCCTGAACTGTAGCCTGGAAGTCTTCGCGCTTCAGGCCTGACAAATTTGTCTTTTCCATACTTTGTTTGATTTAAGTTTCACAGATTATGATGCAAACTTAATAAAAAACTTTCAAACAAGCAAGGATTTCAAAGAAAAACTTATGTTTTTATAGGTAAAATCGCTCGTTATGGAGCGTTCGAAAAGCAGATTTCTGTTTTATCCTAATTTGTGGGTCAAGAAATCGGCCACAATAAATGTGCTTCCGCCGATGTAAATTATATCGTCGGACTGAGCGTTCTCTTTTGCCTTTTCATATGCCTCCTTGACATTGGCAAATGGCTGTCCGTTCATGCCAAGTTCTGTTCCAATCTGGCAGATCGTTTCTGCTGGCATGGCACGTTTGACGGACGCTTGGGTGAAATAGTAAGTGGTTTGTTCGTCGTTTGGGAGTAGAGAAAGACTTCCCCTCACGTCCTTGTCTCCAACCATTCCGATGACCATGTGGAGATGGCGGTGGGGTAGGTTGTTTAACTGGTGGCTGATGTATTGCAAACCTCCTGTGTTGTGCCCTGTGTCGCAGATGGTGAGCGGGTCTTCGCTGATGTGTTGCCATCGGCCCATCAGACCCGTTTTTTCGCAGACCGAAGCGAACCCTTCTTTGATGTGCTCGTCTGTAATGGAATACTGAAACGTAGATGCTTGAAAAGAGGCGTTCGAATGCCTGAGCACTTGCACGGCATTCAGTATTGTCGCGGTGTTGAACTCTTGGCAATCGCCGCCCAATTGCCCGATTATAGTACCAAAATGACGGGTCTCATATTGCCGTTCTCCGGTGGGTAAAATGTGGCACTCTTCGACTTCATCTATTTCGTCAGCAAAAAATATTGAAGTGTTGACACTCAATGCTTTATGCAAGAATACTTCTTTTACTTCTTTATGTCCGTTCGTCTCGCCTATAACAACGGGAACGCCGGCTTTGATGATGCCTGCTTTTTCGGCTGCAATCTCGGCCAGAGTGCTGCCTAAAAATTGCGTGTGGTCGAAGCTAATGTTGGTGATGACTGAGAGGTCTGGCTGGATGATGTTTGTGCAATCCAGTCGTCCTCCAAGACCCACTTCAATGATGGCAACGTCCACATTTTGCTCCTTAAAATAGAGGAAGGCAAGTGCGGTTGCTAATTCAAAAAATGAGGGGTAGAGAGTTTCGAAAAAGGAGCGTTCCTGCTCGACGAAGTCGATGACGCGCTGCTCGCTTATCATTTCTCCGTTCACGCGTATGCGCTCGCGAAAATCAATAAGGTGTGGTGAGGTGTAGAGACCTACTTTATACCCTGCCGACTGCAGGATGGCGGCCAGGGTATGGCTGCAAGAACCCTTTCCGTTGGTGCCGGCTACATGGATAGTGCGATACGCACGATGTGGATGGCCAAAGTGCTCGTCCAGTACGTGCGTATTGCTCAGTCCTTCCTTGTAGGCGCCTTGTCCGATGTTCTGAAAAAGCGGGGCTACGTTGAAAAGGTATTCTATGGTCTCTTTGTAGTTCATTATTAGTCAAACAGGCTCTTGAAGCGTTGGAAGATCTTCTCCTTGATGCTCTTGCTGGGTTTGAATGACTCGGCTTCCTGCATCTTCTCAATCAACTGGCGTTCTTCTTTGCTCAACGTCTCGGGTACGTAAACGCTTACGTGAACGATGATGTCGCCGGTTCCGTAGCCGTAACCTTGTACGGCAGGCATTCCCTTGCCACGAAGGCGCAGTACCTTGCCGGGTTGCGTTCCGGGTTCAATCTTAACCTTGGCCTTTCCGTCTAGTGTGGGGATTTCAACGCTTCCGCCAAGTGCTGCCGTGGGGAAGTCGAGCAAGAGGTTGTATATCAGGTTTGTGTCCTCGCGAACAAATTCCTTGTGCGGCTCAACCTCGATGTAGACCTGAATGTCGCCGGGTATGCCATTTCGACGACCCGCATCACCCTTGCCAGGTACGTTGACCACCATGCCGTTGTCAACGCCAGCGGGTATGTTGACCTCGATGGTTTCTGTGCCGGATATGGTTCCTTCGCCGCCACACTTGTTGCACTTGTTCTTGATGATTTTTCCCTCGCCGTTGCAATGTGGACAAGGCGCCTGGGTCTGCATTCGACCGAGGATGGATTGTACAGTCTTGACAACCACGCCCGAACCGCCACATTGCGGACAAGTCTCGGTCTGACCGTCTGCACTACCGCTGCCATGGCAGTCGGGACAGGTAACCTGCTTCTTGACAGAGAACTTCTTGGTGGCTCCTTTAGCTGCTTCTTCCAGCGTAAGCTTTACCTTCAGTCGCAAGTTTCGACCCTTGCTTTGCTGACGGCCACCGCCACCTCCGAAGCCTCCAAAACCGCTGAAACCGCCAAAGCCACCACCTCCGAAGATGTCGCCAAAGGCAGAGAAGATGTCGTCCATGTTCATGCCGCCACCTCCGAAGCCTCCAAATCCTCCAGCACCGGGACCGTCGAATCCGAATTGGTCATACTGGCGTCGCTTTTGTTCGTCGCTCAGTACGCTATAGGCTTCTGCTGCCTCTTTGAATTTCTCCTCGGCTTCCTTGTCACCCGGATTGCGGTCGGGGTGATACTTCATGGCCATCTTTCGGTAGGCTGATTTTATTTCTTTTGCATCAGCGTTCTTGGAAACGCCAAGCACTTCGTAGTAATCTCTCTTTGCCATTGCTGTTTATAATTAAATCAAGTTTAGCAAGTTGATACTTGCTTACTTTTAAGGAGTTAGCGGGAGTTATAGGGAAGTTATCGCTTCGCTGAGGAAGTTAACAGGACGAATGAATTAGCATTTTGAGGACTTATCCCTACCGTCCGTTAATTCACGCAAACTCCAGTTTAGATACCCACTACAACCTTGGCGTAGCGAAGAACTTTGTCGTTGATCATGTAGCCTTTCTCCGTGCAGTCGATGACCTTGCCTTTCAGGTCGTCGGTAGGAGCGGGGAACTGGGTAACGGCCTCGTGGAAGTCGGTGTTGAAGTCGGCGCCTTGTGCCTCCATGGGCGTCACGCCTTGCGCTTTCAGGGTCGAAAGGAATTTCTTGTAGATGAGGTCAACGCCGTCTTTGACTGCCTGCACGTCCTCTGCCTTGTCCATGTGTGCCAGAGCACGTTCCATGTCGTCGACAACGGGGAGCATGGCCTCGAGGACTTTGCGTCCACCATTCAGGATGAGTTCTGCCTTTTCGCTGATGACGCGCCTGCGGAAGTTCTCAAATTCGGCCTGTTTGTAGAGCTGCTTTGTCTTCAACTCTTCGATTTCTGCTAAGGCATCGGCCAGTTTCTCTTCAGTGGTCTTTTCTGCGGGGGCTTCTTCTGCCTGCTCCTCCTCGGAGTTGTTTTCGACAGTCTCCGTATTCTCGGTTGCCTGTTCCGCGTTCTCAGCGTTCAGCTTCTCTTCCTCTTTCAAGTCTTGTTCTTGCTTGCTCATTTTTGCGTTCTTTTGGTTTGCTTTGCGTCGTTCAAAGAACTTGCCAATCTTAACCATTCTGCCTTTTTTTCTTGTTCTACTGCAATTTTGTCAGTCTGCCTTATACCTGGTACATCTTCGCACGCAGTTCCTTTATTCTGTCGTCGTGGATGTACTCGTCATAATCCATCAGCTTGTCGATGCAACCATTGGGTGTGAGCTCGATGATGCGGTTGGCAACGGTCTGGATGAACTCGTGGTCGTGGCTGGAGAACAGAATGTTACCCTTGAAGAGTTTCAGGTTGTTGTTGAATGCCTGGATGCTTTCGAGGTCGAGGTGGTTGGTGGGGGTGTCGAGAACGAGACAGTTGGCGTTGTTCAGCTGCATGCGAGCAATCATGCAACGCATCTTCTCACCTCCGGACAGTACGTTGACTTTCTTCAGTACGTCCTCGCCGCTAAACAGCATTCTGCCGAGGAAACTCTTGAAATACACTTCGTTACCTTCACCGTACTGGCTCAGCCAATCCACCAGGTTCATCTCGCTCTGGAAGAAGTTGGTGTTATCGACGGGCAGGTAAGCTGTTGTGATGGTTACACCCCAGTTGAACGTTCCTGCATCGGCCTGTCGGTTGCCGTTGATTATTTCAAAGAGGGCTGTCATGGCGCGAGGGTCGTGACTCAAGAATACAACCTTTTCGCCTTTCTCGATGTTGAACTCAACGTTGTCAAACAACACGGTTCCGTCATCCATCGTAGCCTTCAGATCGTGTACTTCGAGAATCTGGTTGCCAGGTTCGCGGTCCATGGTGAAGATGATGCCGGGATATTTACGGGTAGAGGGCTTGATTTCATCCACGTTAAGTTTTTCCAGCATCTTCTTGCGGCTTGTGGTCTGCTTACTCTTGGCAACGTTGGCGCTGAATCGGCGAATGAACTCTTCCAACTCCTTGCGCTTCTCCTCTGCCTTAGCCTTCTGATTCTGTGCCTGCTTCAAGGCCAACTGGCTACTCTGGTACCAGAATGAATAGTTACCGGCAAACATGGTTACCTTGCCAAAGTCGATATCGACGGTGTGGGTGCTTACAGCATCGAGGAAGTGACGGTCGTGACTGACGACGAGCACGGTGTGCTCAAAGTCGGCCAGATAGTCCTCCAACCATTCTACGGTCTCGAGGTCGAGGTCGTTGGTAGGCTCGTCGAGCAAGAGGTTGTCGGGATTGCCGAAGAGGGCTTTTGCCAGCATCACACGTACCTTTTCTTTACCCGAAAGTTCGCCCATAAGCTGGTAGTGCTTGGCCTCCTTGATACCCAGACCGCTCAACAGAGCAGCTGCATCGCTCTCGGCCGTATAGCCTCCCATCTCGGCAAACTGCTCCTCCAGTTCGCCAACGCGAATTCCGTCTTCGTCGGTGAAGTCGGTCTTGGCGTACAATGATTCACGTTCGCGCATCACGTCCCACATGACGGTATGGCCCATCAACACGGTGTTGAGAACCGTCTCCTGGTCATACTTGAAGTGGTCCTGCTCCAGCACGCTCAGACGTTCGCCGGGACCCAGCTCGATGGTGCCCTTTGTTGCCTCCAACTCGCCGCTGATGGCACGGAGTAGAGTAGACTTGCCGGCGCCATTGGCACCAATTACACCATAGATGTTTCCGTTCGTGAACTTGATGTTTACGTCCTTGTAAAGAACTTGTTTGCCAAACTGAATGGCAAGGTTAGATACTGTAATCATGTATGTTGTTTTATTTGTTATTCGACGCTTTTTACGCAAAATGGACACAAAATTACGTAACTTTTTCCGTATTTCCTATCTTTTTTGTATTTTTGTCATCAAATTGCTCTCTAATCCAATGAAAAAAGCTTTTCTCTGTCTATATTTATCTTTTATTATATATGGTTTGTGCGTGCATGCGCAAAAAACTAATTCTGTCTACCAGGCCTATGTCGAACAGTACGCTTCGATGGCCGTGGACCAGATGCGTCGTCACAAGATTCCCGCCAGCATCACGCTGGCACAAGGACTCTTGGAGAGTGCAGCCGGACGCAGTACGTTGGCAGTTCGCGCCAATAATCATTTTGGCATAAAGACGGGAGGTGGATGGACAGGCCCCTATGTGCTCCGTGACGACGACAAGCCCAACGAGCGTTTTCGCAAGTACGCATCAGTGGCCGAGAGCTATGAGGACCATTCCCTCTTCCTGCAAAAACCACGTTACGCCTCGCTCTTCATCTACGACACCAAGGACTATACATCGTGGGCTTATGGCCTTAAGGCGTGTGGCTATGCTACCAGTCCCACCTATGCAGAAACACTGATTAAAATAATAGAAACTTACCGCCTATATGAATATGATGGCGGTAAGGCTCAGGTTTCCATTTCTGCCTCGACAACAAATGATAGGGAAATAGAACGCTACATGTCATATGGTGATGCTGGTTTCTACCAACGTCATCCCATTGCCGAGAACAACCACAACTATTATATTCGTATTATTCAAGGCGATGATCTCTACACTATAGCCAGCGAAACGGGTGTAAAAGTTAAGAAATTACGCCAGTACAACGAACTACCTGATGGCATGAATCCCCAAGTTGGCAGTGTCCTCTATCTTCGTAAGAAACGCAACAAGGCCGACCGCGCCTTCAAAAATCATCCTCATACCGTTACGGCCGGTCAGTCCATGTACGACATCTGCCAGATGTACGGCATGCGTCTCAAGACCCTCTACAAGCTCAATAAGCTCTCGGCGGACTACATGCCTCAGATTGGCGACCAACTGCGTATCTATTGAGTATATAAGAAAAATTCGAAACGTCTTGCTCTGTCATCTCTCATCCTGTTGCATAACGTGAAAAGCCTTGCTGCATAGCCGAAAGACTCCTGTTTGCATAGCAGAAAGGCCTTGTAGTATAGCGGTGGATATGCTTGTAGCATAGAGCAAAAACATGTTGCATTGAGTAAAAGTTTCTGCTGCGGCTACCAGCCTTTTTTTCTGCTACGGTCAACCTTTTTTTCTGCTGCGGCCAACCTTTTTTCCTGCTGCGGTCACCAACCGTCCAGCCATGGCTGGACGGTTGTTTTCTGCTGCGGTAATTTTGAAATGCCGTAGCAGTATTTTTCTTTTATCGTAGCAGTGGCTTTCTGTTTTCGCTGCAACCTGTTAGGATAAATGAGCCATCTAAGTTGTTCCAAAACAATTTTTTTGCTCCATTTTATATACACTAACTACACTAAATTGGTTTGGCTGCTGAAAATCAGTGAGATGTGGGCTTGTGTCCATATACACTAAATATACATTCTATATACACTGCTATATACACTAAAAATGAGGCGTGGGAGGGGTGATTTGTGCGATAGTGTATATGTAGTGTATATGCAGTGTATATGTAGTGTATATAGAAAATGGGTTATATACACTTCGTAACTTGCAAAGAATAAGTGGGTTATTGGAGTTAGTGTAGTTGGTGTATATAAAATTGCAGAAAATCATTTTGCGCCAAAGCAGATGGAAATGTAGTTTCTTGACAAATGTCTAAGCATTCTTCTTCATTCAATTCTTAGAATCTTTCTGCTATTTCTCAAGAAAAGCTTCCATTCGCTTTGCCGTCTCAAAAATAATACGTAACTTTGCAAAAAGGTAAACAAAGACTTCTTCCATGGACGTAAACAAGAGTAATATAAACGCTCCTGATTCGATGAGCTCGGTCATACAAGCCATGCGCTTCCCGGCAATTTTTATGGTTGTGTGCTTGCATGCGTATACGACACTCCAAGGAAATCACCTAGGCCAGTTTTATAATAGCGTTACTTATCTTCTGTCGTTGGTGTTTGGCGAAGTGGGAGTGCCTCTGTTTTACGTGATTTCTGGATATCTGTTTTTCGCTAACTACCATGGGCTGGCCTCGTATAAGAAAAAGCTCTCAAATCGCATACATTCTTTGCTGATTCCATATCTGTTTTGGAACGGCCTATTCATTCTGCTCTATGCTCTTGTCCAGAGTTTTCCGCAATTTTCATCCTTTTTCAGTGGTACAAACAAGCCTATAGCAGAATATGGTTGGAAAGACTATCTGGAGGCATTCTGGTCAACGGGCGGATGGAACAATGGTGACGGGACACCCATACTACAGCCCTATTGGTATATTCGCAACTTGATGTTATTATGCATCGCATCCCCTGTAATTTATTATCTGATAAGGTTCTTCAAATACTTTGTCATGATTCCCCTCGTCCTTTGGGTAATGTCCCCGTCGCTTGCCTTTGGGTATTCATCGCTTGCTTTCTTCTCCATCGGTGCCATGTTGGCTATCGAAAAAGTGGACGTCATAAAATGCCTATCTGGCAAGGTGAAACAGTGTCTCATCGCCTTCCTTTCTTTTACCGTTCTTGACTACTCGCTAATAGGTACGGACTTTTTCTCGCATATTGTTCACCGAACGAATGTGATTTCGGCCATGCTGCTATTTGTCGCCATCTTCATCGATTATCCGGACAAGGTACGCACGCCCAAAACGTGGACAGATGCCTCGTTCTTCATCTACACATTGCACTTTCCCATTCTGCTGCTCTTGCGAAAGGTAGGGCTGAAGCTGTACTCGCTACCAGAAAGTGGCATTCAGGTGCTTATCTACATGGGATGCATCCTTGCCACTATCTGTATTTGCTATTTATTGTATTTTGTCCTAAAGAAAACAGTACCTAAGTTTTTATCAGTAATCAATGGCCGCTAAAAACAAAATCGCCGTGGCTTTCGCACTTTTGCTTCTAGCGGCAGCTGCATATATAGTCATATCACGACGTACGTCCAAGGCCGAAATACAGACGTATTTTGTGGTGCCCCATCCGCAGCGAAATGATTCGCTCAGCATGGTTGCCATCATTGGTGACTCCTGGGCTTTCAGAGCAAAGGATGTGATTCCTGGAGCTTTTCCTCACTTGTCGTTTCTAATCTGCGGACAGCCCGGAGCAAAGAGCAGAGATATATACTTGAATCTGTTTTCTGATAAGGAACCTTGGGGGACGAAGTCAATCATAGCCAGGAGACCCAGCTACTGCATTGTGTTTGCAGGCATAAATGATGTCCATGGACAATATGGAGCAGACTATTACTCACATCATATGCTTCTTATTATAGAGGCTTTGTTACATTACAATATTACTCCTGTTATTATTGACATTCCGCATTTTTACAACGATGTACAATACACAAAATATCCTCTATATAAACAATTTGCCTACAAAGTGTTGCAACTTATCCATGGAGAAGCTCTTGTAGAAGATCAAATACAGGTTTACCATAATGCGCTTAAGAACGAACTAAAAAAGCATAATAAAGAGCATTCAATAATACTTATAGAAGCCGACAATGTTCTAAAGAATAATCTGGATTTGTTTGATGATAATATGCATCTCAACGATAAGGGGTACATCTTGTTATTTACATCAATATTGGACAACATAAGAATCAATAGATAATAGTTCAATAATGAGTTATTGTAGACCTTTAATAACTTATTCTCTCGGCTATTGTTTTTTTGTGAGGAAAATTTGCTTTTTTCAATCAAAAACAGTAATTTTGCAAAGGAATATAATTGCCATATGATAAGCTGTTTAATGTTGATTGACGTTATCGTTGACTTGTAATAATAGATGATATGTGGTATACGAAGTATTTAGAGGCATACGAAAAGGCTTTTGACGAGGTTCGTGACGATCTGTATCCAGAGATTCGGCAACGATTGGAACGGCTGCAGAGCGATAAGCCAGTAGTGACTGTTTCTGTTATTGCGTATAACGAAGAGCGTCATCTGACTGCTTGCTTGTGGAGCTTGAGTGAACAAGTAAGTAAATATCCGATGGAGATAATCGGAGTGGATAATGAGTCGAAAGACTATACTGCCGAGATATATAAACGTTGTGGGGTTCCGTATTATACAGAAACTCGTCATAGCTGTGGGTGGGCACGTCTCTGTGGCCTTTCGAATGCTCGAGGCCGCTATCACCTGAACATAGACAGCGATACGATGTATCCTCCCCATTACGTTGAGATGATGGTGGATATGTTAGAGAAAGAAGATACGGTGGGTGTGTCTAGCCTGTGGAGTTATATCCCTGATGAGCAGCATCCAGTTTGGGGACTCAAGATATATGAGTTTTGTCGAGATGTATATATCTGGCTACAGCACTTTAAACGCCCAGAATTAAGTGTCCGAGGTCTAGTCTTTGGGTATAAAACAGATCTTGCACAGCAGGTAGGCATACGTACCGACATTATTCGTGGTGAGGATGGCTATCTTGCTTTCCAACTGAAAGAATATGGTAAGCTCCGGTTTCTTCGCAATAGAAAAGCACGTGCTATTACTGGTTATGGAACGGTAGGAGCTGATGGCGGACTTTGGCAGAGTTTCTGGCTACGTGTCAAAAAATACACGAATGGCTTTTGGTCTATGTTTAAGCGCCAAGACAAGTATGAAGATCGTGCTGATAATTTAGTAGGATAGAAGCAGTGAAATTATTTACAAGCGACCTTGTTGATAAGATATGCTGGATGATTGAGAACGCTGATCGTCGAAAAGAGATGGGACGCAAGACTGCTGTTTCTGCACAAAGGTTTAGTGAAGAGGTTATCATACCGCAATGGGTCGAGTTGTTCGAAAGATTGATGACAAAAAGAAAACCAACAGATATGAAAGTCTTATTTCTGATATTTCATGGGCTAAATCCTGCAAGTGGCATTTCCAAGAAGATACTTGCTCAGGTTCGCGGACTACAGCAATGTGGTCACGAAGTCCATTTCTGTAATTATGACTTTGATACAAGACGGCATCGTATTTGCTCTGTCAACGACAAGATTATTACAGATTTCGGGAAAGGTTCTTTTTCTGCCTTGCGAAGACGTTGCTCTTATGGTGATATATATCGTTATTGTGTCGATAATGACATAAATGCTGTCTATTGCCGATCGTTCCATAATGCAAATCCTTGGACGATTCATCTGTTTAGTAAACTTCGAAAAGCCGGTATAAAAAGCGTTTTGGAGATTCCTACCTATCCGTATGACCGTGAGTATGAGCAGTTTCCTTTGAAGGAAAAGACAGAACTTCTTGTTGATAAAGTATTTCGTAGAAGGCTCGCGAGACAAATGAGCGGTCTTGTTACCTTTTCTGATCAGGAAAGAATTTTTGGGCAACGGACAATTCGAATAAGCAATGGTATTGATTTCGATGAGATTCCGCTTCATTCACCAAAGCAACACAAATCAGATGAGATCCATCTCATTGGCGTGGCTGAAGTTCATCTTTGGCATGGGTTCGACCGATTGATTGCGGGTTTGGCAGATTATTATAGCAAAGGCTCTATAGAAAAGAAAGTATTTTTCCATATCGTTGGTGGAGTTATTGATGAGTATCTCTTACCATGGAGAGCTTTTATAAAAGAAAAAAAAATAGAACCTTACGTTATCTTTCACGGCACTCAGTTTGGTGAAAAACTTACAGATCTATTTAACTTGTCTGACTTTGCTGTAGGATCGTTAGGACGTCATCGAAGCGGAATAGAAAAGATAAAAACACTAAAAAATCGAGAATACGCTGCAAGAGGTATTCCATTTGTATACAGTGAAACAGACGATGATTTTGAAGATATGCCATACATTATCAAAGCCCCTGCCGACGAAAGTCCTATTTCCGTTTCTTCTATTCTCAATTTCTACTCACGTCTCTCTATTTCTTCAAAAGACATACGCGAAAGCATCCTTCATTGCAGTTGGAGGAACCAAATGAATATTGTAATGAATGCTTTATGAAGATAGTTTTTTGTACTCCTTCTATATATCTTCCTGGTGGCGTAGAACGTGTCCTAACGACAAAGGTCAACTACTTTGCCGATGTCTTGGGGTATGATGTGACAGTCATTCTGACCGATGGTTATGGCTGCGAACCCTACTTCCCTTTGTCGCAGAAGGTGAAGGTCATCAACTTCAATATTGGTTTCGAGGCGATGTGGTCGATGTCCATCGTGCGAAAGGGCATATTCTACCTTCGTAAGCAACGCCTGTACAAGAAGCTGTTGCGCCAGACCTTGCTTGAAATTCGTCCGGACATCACCATTTCCACCGGTCGCCGCGAGGTAAACTTTCTGTGCGACATTCCCGATGGAAGTAAGAAACTCTGCGAGATACACGTCAACCGTGCGCATTATCGCAACTTCGAGGGAGCGAATGCCAATCTCATCAAGAACGCCTTTGCTCGTTATTGGATGCGTGGTTTGGTGAAGACGCTCAACCATTTCGATCGGGTGGTTTGCCTTACCCCAACAGATGCGTCTGCTTGGACGGAATTGAGCAATGTCGTGGCGATACCAAATCCATTGCCTCCAACCGCCCCTTCAAAGAGGAAGGAAGGTAACGTGGCGTTACCTGCAGGTCGTGTCATTGCCGTTGGTAGGTATGTATACCAGAAAGGTTTTGATATATTGATAGATGCGTGGAAGGTTGTCTCTCAGAAACACCCCGACTGGCATCTGGATATCTATGGGGCGGGTGAGCGTGAACCCTACCAACAGCAGGTTGATACTTTAGGCCTAAACGATACCTGTCTGTTGCACGGAGCCGATGCAAATATCAATGCCCGTTATGCAGAAAGTGATATCTTAGCCGTAAGTAGCCGATTTGAAGGCTTCGGCATGATCATCATCGAGGCAATGGCGCAAGGTTGTGTGCCTGTCTCCTTCAACTGCCCGTATGGTCCGAGCGACATCATTACGGATGGCAAGGATGGTTGGCTCGTGGAGAATGGCAGCGTAGAAGCAATGGCTTCTCGACTCTGCTACGTGATAGAACATAAGGATGAACTCAACGAATTGGCGAGTCAGGCCGAGCAAACCGCTAGCAAGTACAGTGTAGAAAACATCGCCAAACGCTGGACGCAAATATTCGACGAACTATGCCCAGGAAGATAGTTTACATAGTAGGAGGTGTCTACAGCATCAGCGGAATGAACCAAGTGCTGACGCAGAAGATCAATTGGTTGGCCCGCAACACGGACTACGAGCTGTACATGGTGCTTACCGAGCGCCCCGACCTTCCCTGGGCATTGCATGTCCAACCGAATGTCCAATGGGTGAATTTCGGAATCAATTTCGATGAACTTGATACGATGCCCCTTGCACGCAAGCTCTGGCATTACCGCAAGAAGCAAAAGGCGTACAAGAAGGCGCTGACCAAATACCTTATGGACTTGCATGCCGATCTGGTAGTTTCTGCATGTCGCCGCGAGGTGAACTTCATCAATGATATACCAGACGGAAGTCACAAGATAGGCGAGATACACTTCGACCGCACCTTCTACCGCCAGTTCAGTAAGGCTTATCTGCCCAAGACACTCTGCCGCTGGATATCGCAACGGTGGATTGGCTCGTTTATTCATGAGGTAAATCGACTCGACCGTTTTGTTGTACTTACTCATGAAGACTATGCCCATTGGCCAGAAGTGGAGCAGAAAATGGTTATACCAAATCCCGTCAAGCGATTGTCTGCTGCGTATAGTACTTGCGAGCAAAAGCGCGTCATCGCCTGCGGCCGTTATACGTGGCAGAAAGGATACGATTTACTTTTGCTGGCGTGGGTTAAGGTCAAGAAGCAACATCCCGATTGGCATCTAGATATCTTTGGCGGAGGCGACCATACTGCTTTTGACCAACAGGTAGCGGCGATGCAGATAGGCGATGTTGTTACTTGCCACAATAGCGTGGAAAATATCTATCGCGAATACTGCGACAGTAGCATCTTTGTCTTGAGTAGCCGTTACGAAGGTTTTGGCCTGGTGCTGGTGGAGGCCATGTCGTGTGGACTTCCCGTCGTTTCCTTCGCATGTCCTTGTGGACCGCGCGATATCATCACCGATGGCGAGGATGGCATTCTGGTAGAGAAGGAGAACGTAAATGCTTTAGCTCAGGCAATCTGCCAAATGATTGAACATCCTGAAATGCGCAAGCAGATGGGCACTCAAGGTGTTGAGAAAGCGAAGCAGTACGCCGAGGATAGCATCATGCCCCGATGGGTGGAATTGTTCAATGAAATATTAAAGAAGTGAGGCGATGGCAGACATAGACGCAATCCATCGCGCATGGGAACACGGGCTTCCTGGTTATCTGCAACACGACCTAGACGCTTACAAGGAAGGACTACGTACAAACAGCACCTTGCTGGATTGCCTATGGTGTGAATTGTATGGGTCTATCAATGGAGCAGAGATTGACGATCAAGCGATAACGCACGAACACGCAGAGTATCTCCGCAACAAGTTTTTAAGAGGAAAGAGCGTATGACAAAGATCGATTTTACAAATTGTCCACGTGTGCCGGGAAGGGCATACAATGGAGCGAACGGTAAGAAGATTGCTGTGGAATATGAAGGAGAAACTTGGATCTTGAAGTTTCCTCCCAATGTCATGGAACGCCCGAACGATCAGTCGTATTCCAATAGTTGCATTTCCGAGCATCTTGGAAGTAGCATCTTTCGCAAATTGGACATCCCGGCGCAAGAGACTTGTCTTGGCATTCATGTAAATGGAAAGACGAAGGTGGTCTGCGCTTGCAAAGATTTCACGTCGCCAGGTATAGTCTTACATGATTTCTGCTCCATAAAGAATACCGTCATAGACTCCGAGACAGGAGGCGCCGGCACAGAACTGGATGACGTTCTGAATACAATACAGTTACAGACGTTCGTCGACCCTACGTTGGTCCTACAACGTTTCTGGCAGATGTTTGTTGTTGATGCGTTGCTTGGCAATTTCGATCGCCATAATGGGAATTGGGGCTTCCTTGTGAATCAAACCACGGGAGAAGCAACTCTTGCACCAGTCTTTGATTGTGGCAGTTGCCTCTTGCCCCAGGCGGATGACCATATTATGAAAATGTGCCTGGACAATGAAGACGAGATGAATGCGCGCATCTATTCCTTCCCTGCATCAATATTAAAGCTGAATGGCAGAAAGATAAACTATCACGACTTCATTTGCGGGGATCATCCTTGCGAATTGGATGAGGCGCTATCGGTCCTTTTGCCCAAGATGAAGGAACTGGACATAGAAGCGCTCGTGAAAGACACACCATACATTACACCCCTTCAGCAAGAATTCTATGTGCCGTACTTGAGTCAGAGACGAGAAAGAATATTTGAAACGAAATGAAAATAGCCTACATATATACAGCACTTTGCACGATGGGTGGCGTGGATCGCGTACTCACCGTTAAGGCCAATTATATGGCAGAGAAACTGGGATATGAGGTGTACATTATCACCGAGTCCCAGACAGGCAAACCACTCTCGTTTCCACTATCCCCAAAAGTGAAGCACGTCGATCTTGGCGTAGATTTCGACGAGCAGTATCATAAACCCAACCTCCTGAGCCGATACCTTTGCTATCGCAGATTGATGAAGGAATATCATCGTTGTCTCGCTGCAAAACTCTTTGAAATACGTCCCGATGTTGTTTCCACCACTTGTGGTCGCGATATGGATTTCCTTTGCGACATCAAGGACGGAAGCAAGAAGATCGGAGAATCGCATATATCGAAGCCGTTTATGCGCAACTTTCACCTAATGGAGGCGAAAGGATTCCCTCATAGTTGGATTGCCCGATATTATCGTTGGAAACAAGAGCGTGCCATCGCCCGATTGGACGCGTTCGTCGTGCTCTCACCGCACGATGCAGATAGTTGGGCCTCCGTACGTCGCTGCGAAGTCATCCCCAACCCGTTGACGATTCCCGAGGCTTCTCATCAACTGAATCAACGCAAGCGCCTCATCAGTGTTGGGCGCGTGACGGAACAGAAAGGATACGACTGGTTCGTGGAGATATGGGCCAAGGTGGCGCATAGCCATCCCGAATACGAAATGGCGATCTATGGTCATGGTCCTGACCAAAAGATGATCGAACGAAGGGCGGAAGAGCTGGGCATCAGCGACTCCTTCCGTTTCTATCCGCCAACATCAGATATCGTCAGCGAGTACGAGCAAAGCGAAATCTATGTCATGAGCAGCCGTTTCGAAGGCTTTGGCTTGGTGCTGGTGGAGGCCATGTCGTGTGGCATCCCCGTTATTTCGTTTGATTGCCCCTATGGCCCCAGCGATATCATTCAGGATGGAGAGAATGGTTATCTGGTACCATTGGGCGACAACGATGCCTTCGCTGAACGCATCTGCTATTTGATTGAACATCCCGAGGAACGCGAACGCTTGAGCACAAACGGTTTGCGTTCTGCCGCTCGATACTCTCTGGATTCTATCATGCCTCTTTGGGCGCAACTTTTCAAGAATTTGACGAATGAAGAAAAAGATTAGATGCTACCATTATAGTATCCAAAAAATAAAGGACAAGATATATGCGGGTGAACTCCCCAGTCACTTGCTTTATGGCTTGAAGGAGCTCAATGCAGATGATTATGAAGTAGAGTATACGGATTACAATCATTTTGGTGGTCCATTAGGCTTAATCAAACTGGCGAAAGAAGTTCTTTCGTTGAAGGAGGATCTGATCTACATCCCCTTCCTAAATGCTTCTATTGTAAAACTCTTGCTTATACTGAAGTGTCTCGGACTAAAGCGTTCCAAGATGGTTGGCATCTTCCATGCTACGCCGGAGGTGGGGTGGTTTGGTCGCTTCCTGTACCGCCGTCTGGATTATGCCTTTTTCCATTCGCCTAAGAACATGCAGGAGTGTTTTGATCGAAAGATAGCCGTTCCGTCCAAGACAGAACTGCTTTCGTGGGGTATGGATATACCCTATTATGACGCATTCACCTCGCCCGATTCGCGTGAATTCTTCATCTCAACGGGTATAGAGAATCGCGCTTATGGCGCGTTGCTTCAGGCTTCGCGCGAAAATCAGATTCCTTTGAAGATTGTTCTGCCAGAACGATTCCGTGGTCTGTACGACTATATGAACGATTGCACGGAGGATGAACTCATCTATATGCCCGACACGCCCCATCTCTATGAGGACCTGACAGCGCTGAGCCGTCGTGCCATTGCATACATTATCCCGCTGAATACCAAGATGATTCGTTATTGTGTTGGTCTGACCTCTATCTACGAGGCCATGGCCTTGGGCAAACCCATCATCGTGACAGACAATCCATATCATCCGTTCGATATTGAAGAAATGGGCGTCGGCTTGAAGGTAAAGGAAGATACGCCCGAATGTTGGGCGGAGACATTACAGAAGTTACAAGCAAATCCGCAGATGGTAGAATCAATGTCAATGAAGGCTCGTCGTTTTGCTGATGAAAAAAATAATGTTACTGCTACAGCGCGGCAGATAGATAGAATATTCAAAAAAGTGTTAGCGACATGAAGATCCTCTTCTACACGAATAGTATTTACTCCTTCGGGGGCGTCCAGCGGGTGTTGGCCGTTGTGGCAAAGGCTTTGGCCGAGGAGCACGACGTGACGATTCTGACGTTGGATGATCCATCGCGCGAAGACAAGACGATGTATGGATTGAACGAATCCAGCCTGACGATTGCCCACATGCAGTACAAGGCTTCTTCGCGAACGGAATACTGTGCGTGCAAGGCAGTTAGTGCCCTCTACAAACGCGTCCTGCCAAAGACGGAGACGACGGCATCGTGGTATGCCCGTTCCTCTTTCGCACCAGCCTCACGTCGTCAATTGACAAACTATATCAACGATGGCGGGTTTGACGTGGTGGTGGGTGTTCATGTCTTCCTGGCCATGCATATTGCGTCCATCAAGGATAAGATATCAGCCAAGACGATCGGGTGGCTTCACAATTCCTACGAGGCCATGTTTGAGAAGGAGCCGCCATACGTGCCTCGCGTGCTGTGGCATTTCTGTAAGACGCAGCTCAGACGGTTGGACAACGTGGTGGTACTCTGCGATTCGGACGTCGACCAGTTCCGTCGCAAGATGCAGTTGAAAACCACGCGCATCTACAATCCTTTGACCGTGAGGGCCGTAGGTAAGGCCGATCCGACCTCCAGGCGTTTCCTGTCAATGGGACGCATGGAGAACGGTCATAAGGGATTTGATATCCTGATACGTGCCTTTGCTCTCTTTGCCCAAAAGGATGAAGATTGGCAATTGGATATCGTGGGCGAAGGACCTGAGCAGGACGCTCTGCAAGCTTTGATTGATTCCAATCAGTTGGGCGATAGGGTTCGTCTGCATCCGTTCACAAAGGATGTGGGTCAGTACTATCGGCAAAGCAGCGTATATGTATTGGCTTCGCGTTGGGAGGGTTTTGGCCTTGTCCTGACCGAGGCGATGTCTTACGGCCAGTCCATCCTTGCATCGGACCTGCCCGTGACGCGCGAACTCCTGGTCGGTCGCCCCTTTGCATCACTTTTCCCGATGGGCGATGAGGCAGCCCTGGCCGATGCAATGCTTCGGGTGGCTCAACGTGACGACCTGGAGGATATGGCAGAGCAAGCGATTGATTATGCAAGCCATTTCGGGACGAACGCAATCGTCGGGGAATGGAAGAAAAGATTAGAATAGATAGAAAACGGTATATGAAGTTAAGCGTTGTTGTTCCTGTTTATAACGTAGAGGAGTTCTTGGAACGCTGTGTAAACAGCATCCTGGCTCAGGAGTTTACGGATCTGGAAGTTGTCCTCGTGGACGATGGCTCGTCTGACGGTTCGCCTGCAATATGCGACCGGCTTGCGTCGGCCAATGCCAATGTCAAGTGCATACACACGCCCAACGGAGGTCCCGGCACAGCGCGCAACGTCGGTATTGACAATGCTTCGGGCGAATGGGTTACCTTCGTGGATAGCGATGACGAGATCCTGCCCAATATGTATGCCGAACTGATGCCCCACACTGCGCATGTCGACCTCGTATGCTGCTCGTTCATGGAGAAGAACGAGGACGGAACCATCGTGCCGCTTCCGCACTCCAACGCTATCTACCAGATGGATAGGGACGAGACGCTGCGACGCTTCCTGATGCGCGATGCGATATACTCGGGCTGTATCACGAAGATATACAAGAAGTCGATGCTGGACGAGAAGAACCTGCGTTTCCCCTTGGCTATCAAGTCGGACGAGGACTGCTTCTTCAACCTCAATGTCCTGTCGGAGATTCAGTCGGCCGTCCTGGTGGACATACCTTATTATATATATACGAACCGTCCTCAATCTTTGTCGAAGGACTATTTCCGTTCGCATGCCAAGCAGTTCTTCGATAACACGCTTGGCCGCCTGACCTTCACCGAGGATGTCGTAAGGAAACGCTTCCCGCAATTGCTGCCGTATCTCTATGCCCACAATCTCTATTTCCACAACTTGGTGCTGGGCCGTGCCGCTATGTGCGACGATGAAAACAGCCGGAGAGTATTCGGACAGTCGCAGGCCTATATGCGCAAGCATTTCATCTCCTTGCTGAAGAATCACCGCCATTGCGGGTTCAGTGTGCAAGGGGCCTTGCTGACCCTGCTTCCCACATCCTTGTATTTCAAATACAGACAGCGAAAAGTATAGGCTATCGTTTGAAGTGGTGCAGCAGTCGGCCGACTACTGCCATTGCCTTTTCGTATTTGTAGAGAGTGGGGTTGCCGTAGATGAACTTCTTCCACATCTTGATGTTACGCAAGGGAACATATTGCATGTGGTCGGTGAGCATGTGGCAGATGTCTTTCCGAGTTAGGCTTCTGGCATTCTGCACCAGAAGTGTGTCCTGCAGTTGGGCAAAGTAGCGCTCTGCCCAGGATTGGTACTGCTCTATGGCCGAAAGTTTCTGCTGGAGAACCTGGATGGTGTAGTTCGCACTCAGTTGTATGTCCGAACTGCGGAAGAAGAAGGATACGTTCGGCAGACAGAGTGCGCCTTTGTCGGCCATCATCAGAGGCGTGGCCGTATCTGTGTACCAGGCGCATGGGAAGTTGACCAATCCTCCTCTCTCGTTCAGCACCGTGCGCTTGTAGATGTAGTTTGCAGCACATTTGTAGCCGTGGCGCAGAAGATAGAAAGAGAAACGCTCCTGTGTGAGGATGGGCTCGAAGGCACATTCCTCCTCGTAAGGCTCACCCGTTGGCATGGTCTTAGCGACGCGTCCTCGTATCAGATTACATTCGGGATGAAGGCTGATCAGCGCCTTGGCTTGCTCGAGAAAGTCGGCAGAGTAGACATCGTCGTCGCTGGCCAGTACGACGTACTCGCCTTTGGCATAGGACAGAGCATGGTTCCAACTGGCCACCAGATCGGCTCGTCCCATGTTCTGCTCGTTCTCGTAGTAGGCGATGCGCGGGTCGGAGTACGCGTCCACCAATCCCTTGATGTCCTCGGGCGACTTGTCATTGACCACGATGAGCTCGAACTCGGAGCACGTCTGGCCGAGTATGCTGTCAAGGGTTTCGCTCAGGTACTGCAGTTTGTATGCAGGAATGACAAACGAGAAGAATGGAGGGTTATTCATGGCGCAGTTTAGCTTTTATCTTTCCCACGGCTTGCTGGCGCAAATGCTTGGGTATACCTAAATAATAGATTACGAGTAAAGAGAAGATGACGCTGATGCCGCCCACCAGGACGAGGCGTACGAAGGACAGCGGCATCTGTGCGTGGATGGCGTAGGGGATGGCTCCTATCAGGATGCAGTACGCCACACATCGCACGACGGCATCGCGCAGGAAATGCATCACGTCGAATCCGGAGAATCGGTTCAGTATCCACAGATCGCACAAGAGGGCCATCGGATAGACGGACACCGTCACCCAATAGGCAACGACCGGCGAGGCACCCATCTTGATGGCCACCCACGATATGGGCAGGATGGACATATAGATGAGGGCGGACGTCAGATTGGGCAACATCATCTTGCCGAAGGCGTGTATGCCTCGACCCACCGGTCCATCAATCGACATCACCAGCGTCTGCAGGATGGTCAGGCGTACGAACCAGACGGAGTACGGTGGCACCTCGCCGAGCCATAGGTCCAACAGCGTGTCAGCCTCGATGAAGATAGGGATGGCGATGATCATGAAGATGTACGTGGCGTACTTGGCCGTGTTGCATATCAGCGAGTTCATCTGCTGGGTATCTCCGCTGGAGTAATACTTGATAATCTGCGGAGCTGCGGAGTTCTGGAAGTTCGTGATGAATTGGTTGACGATGCCGGAGATGGTCATGGCGATGCCTCGGGCACCATTGACCACTGTGCCGAAGAAGATGTTCAGCAGTACGTTCACGCCCTGGTCTTTACCCATGAAGGCGATGGCTCCCACGGTGTTCCATCCCGTGTAGACGAACATGTCCCGGTACAACTGCCTGTCGAATCCCATCTTGAATGTACATTCGGCAAAGTGGCGCATGCAATAGATGTAGTACAGATAGAATACCAGGAAATTGATGATGAAATAGAAGACCGCGTATGATATCAGCTTGTCGAACGGGATGACGAGTAGCATGAACACCATGGCCAGCTTGACCACTACGTCGAAGATGGCCAGATAGGCAAATGCCGACATCTTCTCATGTGCCAGTACGGCTGCGGAGTAGGGCGTCTGTACTACGCTGATGAAGGTGGAGAACAGGGCAAACTGGTAGACCCAGTTGGCTGCATCCATACGTGCTGCATCGATGGTGAGCTTGTTGTTGACGAACCATAATCCGGCTGTCTCGCCGAAGAGCAGGATGAGCAGACCCATTACCAAGTGGATGGTGACGCATGCACCGAATACTTCTTTGAGTCGTGACTCGTTGCCTTGCCCCAGATAGAAGGTGATGAAGCGTGATGATCCTCCGGCCAGCAAACCATTGAATAAGGTGAGCATGCCCACGAATCCGCCCACGACGTTGTACAATCCATAGTCCTCGATGCCCAATGCCTTGATGACTACGCGTGACGTATAGAGTCCCAACAGCATCAGTACGAGCATGCGGAAGTACAGATAGATCGTGTTCTTCGCGATGCGTTTGTTGTTCTCTTCTATAGTTTGGCTATTTCTCATTCGGGTAATGTGTTGTCGTGCCAGTTGCTGATAGTGTTTTACACTTGTGCAATGCAAAGGTATGATTAAAATTTTAAATACAAAGGAGTGTCTTGCTGGTATGAACGCTCGGTTTCTCAGGTTTTAAGGTGAGAGGATTATATATTACGGTTGGATGTAAACCAAGTTCTTTTTCGTATCTACATCGGTCAGCGTTGCAGAGTACTATAAAGTCATCCAGTTTCTGCATTTGATACTTAAAATGCGAAGATAGTCCTTCATAATAAGTGGGTTTGCTTTCAAAAAAAGCTTCGTAATAATTATGCATCAAACCAATGATTTTTATAGCATTAAGCTGGTGATGTATAGTTGTTGGTTTTATACTTAGACCTCCATGAACACCTATTGCAGTGTCAAAGTTGTGCTTGTTGAGTTCGTTAATAAACTGTGTGCGAAGACGGCGAGGGAAAGACGTGTGAGCGTAGAACTCAGATGCGTATTTGGTTTGGGGCAGGGTTTTTTTGTAGATGCCGCTTCCTGTCAGATGCGACTTGTTATAGAACCCGTTGGGATAGATTGGGTGAAAAAATACCATATAAACGTTTGACTGATCAAGATCATAAAGCGACAAATCTGAATTCTCGTCATCATGCAGACTGATGATAGTTACATTGTATTCTTTGCTTATAGCAATAGCTATTACAGCAAGGATGCGTTGCACGCCTCCTATACTAAGTGCGCTATTACAGAGAAAACAGACTTTTTTCATTTTTTTTCACTTTCTTGAAGTGCGTTGTGTAATGTGTATGATGACACTGAGTATAGCCATTTGGCTAATATGTTACAAATCTGTTTAGACATTATTATGCAAACTCGCGATATACGTCTTGCAGTTTTTGTGCAGTAGCATACCACGAAAAGTGCTTGACTCTTTCCAATCCATATTCTATCTGCATGTTGTATAGCTCATCATCTGTTTCTAATTGTAACATCATACTTGTAATGTCTGTGATACTTTCGGGATTAACAAGAAGGGCTTCTTTTCCGCCTATTTCAGGCATACTGGAAGAATTGCTCGTAATTACTGGAGTGCCGCATGCCATTCCTTCAAGTAATGGTATTCCAAAACTTTCCCTTAGAGAAGTATAGAGGAACGCAAATGCCTTTTGGTATAGAATAGCAAGTTCCTTGTTGTTTACATAACCTATTTGCTGAATATAAGGCCTAATTGTTTCAATTTTGTTTCTTTTCAGAATTTCCCTTAAATATTCATCATTTAAATCTACTAAAACAAGATTTCGCTTGTGCTTCGATTCTTGAAGATATCTACTATAAGCAATAATGGTACGCTCAGTATTCTTTTTGGGATCTGTATTACCAATAAACAAAAATGGGGCATTGTTTTTTTTCTTCTCACTAGATGGTTTAAACCAATCATTATATCCATTATATATCATGCGTAAACGGTCGTTTGTAATTCCAAGTTTTTGCTGGATGGTATAATATTCAAACTGGCTGACCGTAATTATAGAGCGGCATTTTCGTAGGATTTGTGGAACTATGAACTTTCGGTAGTAATAACCCAAGTTCTGATAAAATGACTTGTTGCCCTTATCTCGTGGTTCTAAGAAAATGATGTCATGTAGCGTTAGTATGATTGGAATCCTGCAGAATAGTGGTGCTGTATTGCTAGTGCAGTGTAATAGATCAACTTTTGCTCTTTTGGCGGCTAAAGGCAAGGCAATTTGTTCCCATAGAGGATATGTAGGACATTTTATCTCAATAATGTGGCAGTTTTTGGTTTCTTGAATACATCTGTCTTCTCCTGGACTGACGAATATATAATACTCATCTTCAGAATTCATCTTTTGTAAGTGTTTGATTTCCTCGAGAACTACATAGTCCATACCATGTTTGTTCTTCCTAAAAATGCGCTGTGCCTCTATACCTATTCGCATAGTATTTCGAATTTAGTAGATTGACTTAGAACCAAAATTTCTTTGGTTTCATCTTGTATCTTATATAAGTTTGACGCTCTGCGGCCGATAACCCAGAGTATGGTGTCGGAAGCATCGCAAAGCACATATTGGTGTTCTCTTTCAAAACGATTGATTTTCAAATCGTTTAGAAGGTCGCTGACGAGCTTGCTTCCTTTCATTCCGAAGGGAACGAAGCGATCGCCCTTCTGCATCAAACGAACGTAAGTGGGTTGAGGGACAAGCTGGTTGTCAAAGTATACGCAATCTTGGTCGAATTCGGTAATTTGCTTACGTTCAATGACACGCATGTTTATTTCCGGAGTCTTGATTTTTTCGTCTTTTGCTTGCAAGATGAACTGGTCGTTGTGCTTCAGCAGACGGTGCGTCTTTGACTCGATGATTGCGCCAGAACGTGCTTGCCATATGTTGTCTTCTTGGACTGCGTTGAAACCGCAATTGCGCACGTATTCATGCAACTCGGATTTCGAATTTATATGATTAGGAAGCAGCCCTCTTTCGTAGACGGGAATAGCCTCTTGAATATGAGATGCGGCTCTAGCAATGTTTTTTATAACTTGTGGATTGATAGACTTCAAGAGAGGTAGAATTTCTAGTCGTATCTTGTTGCGTGTTGCATCGTGTTCATAGTTCGTGCTATCGTTGACCCATTCTTGCTGAAGCTGGTTTAAGTATTCCTCGATGTCTTCACGTGTACAGTCAAGCAAAGGTCTGGTTATGTGACCATTTTGATAATGCATGCCAGCCAGACCTCTAAGCCCAGTTCCTCTTATTAGGTTGAAGAGCACAGTTTCCGCTTGATCCTGCCGATGGTGTGCAACACATATTGTTAGTGCTTCTAAGTCATTGAGTACTTCTTCAAACCAAGCATAGCGTAGTTCTCTTGCCCCCATCTCAAGACTTATCTTGTGGTCGGCGCAGTATTGTCTGGTGTTGAAGTGCTTAATATGCAATTGGATGCCAAGGTTCTGGCAGAGAGTCCTGACAAAATACTCGTCGCGATCGGATTCGGCACCTCTAAGGTGGAAATTGCAATGTAGTGCCTCGACGCAATATCCTAACTGCAGAAGGATGCGCAGAAGAGCGACAGAGTCCGCACCTCCGCTCAACGCTACCAGCACTTTGCTATCCTTTTGAAACAAGTGATGTTTCCTGATAGTGCCTTCTACTTGTTTTACAAGACCGTCTTGCATTTAGGTTATATGCGTATTAGATTGCCTTTCTTCTTGAGTCTCTCTCTCTTATTTCATTTTTTCCAGGATGGATTGAGCAACGGTGTCACCTAGGTCAATCGCTTTCTGTAGGCTTTTCTTTGCGTCTGTCGTTTTCCCTTGGTCTCTCAGACAAATTCCCATAATTCGGTGCGCATCACCAAATGATTCATCAAGACGGATTGCTTCTTTTGCGGCTGCTATAGCTTCGTCAAGCTGCCCGACACGGTAGTTGACAACAGCCTCCTCTGCACGGTATAGAGGTTCCTTTGGTTCAAGACTGACTGCACGTTCTATATCGTTGAGCGCCTTCTGGAACTGGCGGCATTGCATTTCCATTTGTTCTCGTTCGTAGCAGAAAGTGGCATTTACTTGCCCAGATGCTAGATGCTCAAACTCGTTCATGTCAGTTACTGCCTCACGATATTTCTCCATTTCTGCCAATGTCTTAGCTCGTAGGTAGATGAATGTACCGGCTTCGGCTGGGTAGGGTTTTGAATAGCAGTTAACTGCACTATCTTGTAGGGCCAGACGCTCTTCGATTGGCGCTTTCATCATCTCCTTGCACTGTGCTGCATACGTGAAATATTCAGCAGAACGCAGATTTGTCTTTGTCACATCTATGAATTTGTCATGAGACTCGTCATAACGTTTCAGTGCATAGAGGCAGAGTCCTTCAAGTGCAGCATACAGCGGATTCTGATTTAAAGAATAGGCTGCTTGTGCTTCCTTCAATGCGTGTTCCATGTCCCAGCCCTCGCTTGGCGCCTTCTCCATCAACCCGCATTGGTATAGTTGCTTTGCGTAAGAATGGTGTAGTTCGTCCTCCGCTTCTATTTGCTTGCTCATGGCTTGCGCATAGATATCTTCTGCAGATTTGTAGTCCTTTTGTCTTCCTTTCAACTCTGCAAGTTGAATGTAACCGGTTGTGTTGCTAGGAAACTTGTCAATGAACGCTCTGACCTGCTCTTCATATTGTGCATTCTGCTTGTTCATCAAGAACAGGTATGTGATGGCTTGTGCCTCTTCGGCTGGCAATTCTTTGGCAATGTTAATGGCTGTCAAGTCGGCATTGTTTGCATCTAATGCGTTTATAACTAACGAATTGCTATATTGTATGCCTAGAATGTATGCCGGTTTTTCAGACCCTTCTGCTGCCAATTGCACATGTCCTATCAGTTCACCTTCTTCGTTGTAAGCAGGGCAACTAGCATAGCGCTCGTCGATGCTCTTTGCAAGTGTGTAGTAGGGGTATTTCTCGTCGTAGAACTCTTGGACTGCCTTGATAGTGTCCACCAAGCATATTGCCTTTTTGTCGTTGCTGCACAGAGGCATGATGTAGACAATCGAATTCTCCATTTGTGATTTATTCAACAATGTAGGGGCTGATGCCTTTTCTGCGCTAGTGCCCAAGCGTACGACATTATAAAGCGAGTTAGCCCCCAACACTTTAGTAATGTTGTATTCTTTGCCTTCTGTATCAACGATGGTTCCGCGAACTGCACCTTTCAGTAGGTCATATTCAGCAATTACTGATCCGTTTTCAGAACTGAAAAATCCTTGTCCCTGGCGAATCTCCCCTTTGTCGTTGTAGCTGATTACTGTGACCTGTGACTTGCGGGCTTTCTTGAACCATTTGGGATTTTGTGCCCACGACGAATACGCCCAAAAGAGCATGATTGCATAGAGTACTATTCTAAATTTCATATACCTTATTTATTAATTAAAGCACGAGCGTTGTTGATTGCTGCCTCTGTCAGAATCGAACCACTTAACATGTGAGCTATCTCTTCTACTCGTTCCTCGTTATTCAGTTTTATTATGTGACTATTTGTGGCTTCCTCGTTATCTTCTTTGTATACTCGATAATGATGTGCTCCTAATGCTGCTATTTGCGGTAAATGGGTAATGCTAATAACCTGTCTATCATGCTTTTCGCCCATTTCCTTCATGATGAGCGCCATCTGTTCCGCAATTTGCCCGCTCACGCCCGTGTCTATCTCGTCAAAGATAATGGTTGGCAGACTGATGGCGCCGCTGATAAGGGCTTTGAGACTGAGCATCACACGCGCTATCTCTCCTCCACTTGCAACGTGGGATATGGGTTGCAGCATGCCATTTTTGTTTGCACAGAAAAGGAAGGTTACTTTGTCCATTCCGGTCGAATCTGGTGCTGTCCTATCTGAGATGTCTACCTGAAATTGAATATTCGGCATGCCCAATGATATGAGTGTTTCGCTCATGGTCTTTTCTACAATCTTTGCTGATTTTTTGCGCTTCTCTGAGAGCTTAGCGGCCAAGTTGAAGACGAATGTCTCGAGTTCCTTGCTTTCTTTCTCCAAGGCCATGATGTTTTCCTCGCTATGTGTAATAGCGTTGAAACGGTCTTCAAGTTCCTCTTTTATCAGAATCAGTTCCTCAAGACTCTCTGCATGATACTTCCTCTCCAGATCGTAAATCAGACTAAGCCTTTCCTCGACAAATGCTTGTCTAGACGGATTATACTCAATATCTTCTGCTTGGTTTTCTAGTTCCTCTGCAACATCCTTGAGTTCGATGCGTGTACTCTCCACACGCTCTGCCAATTCTTCTGCACCCTCAAAGACATGTGTGATGCTCTCAAGTTTCTGACTAGCAGATCGCAGCATCTGTATGACGTTGCTGCCTTCACCTTGAAGTAAGTCGTTCGCTTGGTACAGAGCCGTCTTTATCTCCTCTGCATGCTCAAGGGTTTGCTGTTCTCTTTCTAGTTCCTCGTCTTCTCCTTCCTTAAGGCCGGCCTCTTCAAGTTGTTGCAATTGGAATTCCAAGTAATCCTGTTCCGTCTGTTGCTCCTCGGCCATCCTGCGTGCCTCTTCAAGCTTCTTAACAGACAGCTTATACTTTCGGTAGGTTTGAGCGTATTCGTTTATTTCCTTTTGGTCGTGGGCGATGATATCCAATACATTGAGTTGGAAATCCTCTTTTGCTAGCAGGAGGTTTTTATGCTGCGAGTGTATGTCAATCAAGTTGTCCCCAAGTTCTTTGAGCTGTGAGAGGCCTGTCGGTGTATCATTGATAAAGGCGCGGCTTTTGCCCGAAGCCGTCAGTTCTCTGCGGATGATGCATTCTTTTCCATCGAAGTCAATGTCCATCTCCTCAAAAAGATGCTCCATTTGGTAGTTGGCAAGATCGAAGGTGGCCTCGATAACGCAACGTTGCGCACCGTTACGAATCGATTTCGTATCGGCACGTTGCCCCAATAGTAAACCAATCGCACCAAGGAGGATTGATTTACCCGCAC
>JAKSLN010000022.1 GCA_024401165.1 Bacteroidaceae bacterium | reverse complement strand
AATGTCGCTCTTTCAAATGATTTTATCCCAATCCTTCTGTCAGGAATTTCCTTAAGTGCAAATGCGTAACTCCGTTGTCATCGGCTCTGGTGACAAGCGGTGTCAGTGAGATGACGTACTTTGGGTAATTGTCCTTGATAGCATGCAGGTTGCCAAACTCACGGTCGTGGGTCGATTTATCGGCAATGATGTAACTTGCCTGAACGTAAGCACGTTGGCCGCCTGGTTTCGTGCATACGAAATCTATCTCTCCTGCCTGCAACTGTCCTACGTTGACTTCGTAGCCAAGGCGAATGAGATGGTTGTAGATGACATTCTCTATCACCTTTTCGATGTCACCCTCGCGAGTGCCGCCTGCAAGTGCATTGCGAATGCCGTTGTCTTCAAAGTAGTATTTGTCGTTGCTCTCAAACAGGCGCGTTGAGGTCGTGATAGTTCTTGATTTCGTCAAACTCCTTCTTCTCCTTGTTTATATAAATAATGTTGTTGTCGGGGTTTGCAGATACTTTATCCTTGAACAATCGTAGCACAAAACTTTTACCAACTCGTCGCTGACCAGTCAGAATTATTATGGTGTCCTTGCCAAGGTATCTTTCAATCTTGTCCAGATACTGCTGTCGTGAGATTAGGATCATTTGTCTTTTATAATTGTAATTTTCTGCAAAATTATATTCTTATCTATTATGAAAGACAAAAATGAAAGAAAATACAATTTTGTTGAGTATAATTAACAAAAATGGAGTAAAAAACTCCATTTGCTTTTTGGATTTGGCAAATGGAGAATTGATGGTATGAAGGAGATAGCGGCCATAGCCATCAGGAAGGCTGTCTTCGAAAATGCCGAAATTGCCATAAAGAGATGTTGGTTTTCTTTCTTTCGAATGTTTTTTTGCGTCCCTATCTGTTCATAGGTGTTTCGAGTGCTCTTAACTTTATTTCGCATGGAATTGTTTGGTCGTTCGCGAGAAATTTTGTATTTTTGCGCCCGATTTTATTAATACATTATTTATAATTATTTAATAGGGTCGTTTTTTTGAATCAAAACGTACTAAAAGATATGGCTAAACAATTTGCTAAAAGAGACAAGCTGAACCTCTCGGACGTAAATAAGGAGGTGCTGAAGCTTTGGGAGGAGGAAGACCTCTTCCATAAGAGTATCACAGAGCGTGAGGGCTGTCCCTCATTCATCTTCTTCGAGGGTCCTCCATCGGCTAACGGACATCCTGGCATCCACCACGTGATGGGCCGTACCATCAAGGACACCTTCCTGCGCTACAAGACGATGCAGGGCTTCCAGGTGAAGCGTAAGGCTGGCTGGGACACCCACGGTCTGCCCGTTGAGCTGAGCGTGGAGAAGAACCTGGGCATCACGAAGGAGGACATCGGCAAGAAGATTTCGGTTGATGACTACAACAAGGCGTGCCGCGAGAACGTGATGATGTACACCAACGAGTGGACCGACCTGACCAACAAGATGGGTTACTGGGTGGACCTTGAGCACCCCTACATCACCTACGACAACAAGTACATCGAAAGCCTCTGGTGGTTGCTGAAGCAGCTCTACCACAAGGACTTGCTCTATAAGGGCTATACCATCCAGCCCTATTCGCCCGCTGCCGGTACCGGTCTGTCGAGCCACGAGCTGAACCAGCCCGGTTGCTACCGCGACGTGAAGGATACGACGGTGACGGCACAGTTCAGGGTGCTTGACGTATGCGAAGGACTGAAGGGCAAGGGCGAATTTACCCCCTGTGCCGAGGCAGAGAATCTGCCTACCTACATCCTGGCATGGACAACCACTCCCTGGACCCTGCCTTCGAACACGGCACTCTGCGTGGGTCCCAAGATTGACTATGTAGCCGTTGTTGGCAACAATCCCTATACCGACGAAAAGGCCATCTACATCGTGGCAGAGAGTCGCCTGAGCGCCTACTTCAAGGCAGAGGAAGGTGAGGAACTTCAGATTGTATGGCGCGGTAAGGGTACCGACCTTGTTGGCCTGCACTACCAGCAGCTGATGCCCTGGGTTAAGCCTTGTGCCCTGGAGGGTGACAAGGTGGTGGAGAAGTCGGCCGAGGCCTTCCGCGTAATCCCCGGCGACTACGTGACCACCGAGGACGGTACAGGTATTGTACACATCGCTCCTACCTTCGGTGCCGACGATGCCAAGGTGGCCAAGGATGCTGGCATCCCCTCGCTCTTTGTCATCGACAAGGCTGGCGACACGCGTCCCATGGTAGACTTCCAGGGCAAGTATTTCGTGAAGGAAGACATGAACGAGGAGTTCATGGCAGCTTGCGTGAACGAGGCTTACTGGAAGCACAGCGGCGACTATGTGAAGAACGCATACGACCCCAAATATAACGAGGGTGGCAAGTACGACGAGAAGGCTGCCCAGAAGGATATGGACCTGAACGTCATCCTGTGCCTGGAGATGAAGGAGGAGGGTACGGCCTTCAAGATTGAGAAGCACGTACATAACTATCCCCACTGCTGGCGTACGGACAAACCTGTGCTCTACTATCCCCTCGATTCTTGGTTCATCCGCTCGACCGCTTGCAAGGAGCGCATGGTGGAACTGAACAAGACCATCCTGTGGAAGCCCGAGGCAACTGGCAGCGGCCGCTTCGGCAAGTGGCTGGAGAATCTGAACGACTGGAACCTCTCTCGCTCACGCTACTGGGGTACGCCCTTGCCCATCTGGCGCAACCGCGACACCAAGGAGGAGATTTGCATCGGCAGCGTTGAAGAACTGTACAACGAGATTGAGAAGGCTGTTGCTGCCGGCGTGATGCAGAGCAACCCCTTCAAGGACAAGGGCTTCGTTCCTGGCGACATGAGTCAGGAGAACTACGACAAGATAGACCTGCACCGTCCCTACGTGGACGACATCAAGCTGGTGGGCGAGAGCGGCAGCGTGCTGACTCGCGAGCTGGACCTCATCGACGTGTGGTTCGACTCGGGCGCCATGCCTTACGCTCAGATTCACTATCCCTTCGAGAACAAGGAGTTGCTGGACAACGGTACGTGCTATCCAGCCAACTTCATTGCCGAGGGTGTGGACCAGACCCGTGGTTGGTTCTTCACCTTGCATGCCATCGCCACGATGGTGTTCGACTCGGTGGCCTATAAGGCTGTAATCTCGAACGGTCTTGTACTGGACAAGAACGGCATCAAGATGTCTAAGCGTCTGGGCAACGTCATTAACCCCTTCGAGTGCATCGAAACGAACGGTATAGACCCCGTGCGTTGGTACATGGTTACCAACTCGGCTCCCTGGGACAACCTGTCGTTCGACCCCGATGGAGTGAAGGAGGTAAGCGGCAGCTTCTTCGTCAAGCTGCATCAGACCTACGGCTTGCTGGCCATGTATGCTAATGTAGACGGTTGGGACAACAGCCAGCCTCAGGTGCCCATCAGCGAGCGTACCGTCTTTGACCGTTGGATACTGAGCGAGTTGAACACCCTGATCAAGGACGTGACCGATGCCTTGGAGGACTATGAACCTACACGTGCCGGCCGTGCCATCCAGACGTTTGTTGTCGACAACCTCTCGAACTGGTACGTTCGTCTGGCCAAGAAGCGCCTCTGGGGCGAGGGTCTGGAACAAGACAAGCTGGCATGCTACCAGACGCTGTACGAGTGTCTGCTGACCATAAGCAAGCTTATCGCTCCCGTTTCGCCCTTCTTTGCAGACCGCCTCTATCGCGACCTTACCTTTGGTGAGGCTAAGACAAGCGTGCATCTGGACAGCTATCCCGTGGCAGACGAGTCGCTCATCGACAAGAGCCTGGAGGAGAACATGGAGCGTGTGCAGAAGATCTGCTCTATGGCACTGAGCTTGCGCAAGAAGGAGAAGATTGGCGTTCGCCAGCCTCTGCAGCGCATTGCCATCCCCGTAACAGATGCCGCCATCAAGGAGGGCATCGTGTTCCTGAAGAATATCATCCTCGAAGAATTGAACATCAAGGACATCGAGTTCATCGAGGGGCAGATGGTCGAGAAGAATGTGAAGCCTAACTTCCGCGTAATGGGTAAGAAGTTCGGCAAGCAGATGAAGGCTGCCGCCGCTGTGGTTAGTGCTCTCTCGCAAGAGCAGATTGCTGAACTGGAGAACGGTGCCATCACCATCAACGTGGAGGGTACTGACTATGAGCTGGTTCGCGAGGATGTTGAGATCTCGGCTCAGGACATGCCTGGCTGGAGCGTGACAAGCGAGGGCGTGCTGACCGTTGCCCTGGATATCACCATCACTCCCGAGCTTCGACTGGAAGGTGTGGCTCGCGAAATCATCCGCAGCATTCAGCAGATGCGTAAGGATAGCGGCCTTGAGATTACGGACCGCATCAAAGTTACCGTTCCCGAGAACGAGGACAACGTCCAGTGCCTGGCTCAGTTCTCTCAGTACATCGCATCTCAGGTGCTGGCTGAGGACATCAAACTGGGGGCCGAACTGGCAGTAGAGAAGATATGATTTTGCAGGAAAAATAAAGACTAACACTGTCATAACGAATCTAATGGAAGAGAAAAAACGATACACGGATGAAGAACTCGAGGAGTTTCGCGTTCTCATCGAGGGTAAGCTGGTCCTGGCAAAGCGTGACTATGAGAAGATTATGGACGAGCTGACGAACCGCAACGACAATGGGGTAGACGATACGTCGCCTACCTACCATGCCCTGGAAGAGGGTAGTTGCGTGCAGTCCAAGGAACAGCTGGTGTCGCTGGCCAACCGCACGATGAAGTACATCAACGGCCTCAAGGCTGCTCTTGTACGCATCGAGAAGAAGACCTACGGCATCTGTCGTGAGACGGGCAAGCTGATACCCAAGGAGCGTCTTCGTGCCGTACCTCATGCCACGCTGTGCATCGAGGTGAAGCAGAACAACCGCATTCACTAAAGAAACAACGTCTAAGAAGCAGAATGAGCAAAAAAAAGCAGGCATGGATGGTCGTGGGGGTGGTCTTGTTGCTCACCCTCATTGACCAATGGATAAAGATTTACGTTAAGACGCACTTTGCGCTGCACGAGTGCTATGAGGTGACGAGCTGGTTCAAGCTGGTCTTCATCGAGAACAATGGCATGGCCTTCGGCATCGAACTCGGAGCAAAACTGTTTCTCACCCTCTTCCGCATTGTTGCTTGCGGCGTGGGCATCTGGTACATCTCGCGTGCCATCAAGCAGGGCGTCAAGACGGGTTTCCTGTTGGTTATCAGCGCTATACTGGCTGGTGCCATGGGCAACATCATCGACTGCATGTTCTATGGACTGATCTTCAACAATCCGTTTGAGGGGGTCGCCCAGTTGGTTCCCTTCGGCGAAGGTTACGGCCAGTTCATGCAGGGTAGGGTGGTCGACATGTTCTACTTCCCGCTCGTTGAGTGGAACTGGCCCGAGTGGATGCCTTTCTGCGGCGGTGACCACTTTATCTTCTTTAGTCCGATCTTCAATTTCGCTGACTCTTGCATTACCTGTGGCGTCTTTGCGCTGCTGATATTCTATCATAAGATGTTGTCAAAGAAGGAATGAAGCGGAATACTCTCATATTCGTCGCCTGTGCCTTGCTTGTGCTGCTCTCGTCGGCATGCAAGCCTCGCATCCCTGTCGGCATCCTCTCGGAATCGAAGATGGAGGATGTACTGCATGACTATCATTTGGCGCAGGGGGCTGCCGAGCAGAACGGTGGCGATACTGAGAAGAACCGTTACTTGTATGTGCAGGCAGTTTTCCAGAAACACGGCATCACCGAGGCGGAGTTTGACAGTTCGCTGGTGTGGTATTCGGCCTACTCTCATCGTTTGCAAAAGATATACGAACGCTTGTACGAACGCTACGACGCTGAGACGAAGAGTCTCGGTGTGGGCGTGAGCGAGTCGGAGGTGTTTGCTAACATGACGCAGTATGGCGACACATCGGACATCTGGTCTGGTTCGAACATCATTGTCCTGCAGAATGATTATCTGCACGGAGTGTCAACGCTTAGCCTCAAGGCAGATTCGACCTTCAAGCCAGGCGACAACTACGCCTTGCATTTCCATGCTTCCTTCACCAGTTCAACGCACAGTCAGGCATATGCTTTCCTGAACGTGTTCTATAAGGACGGCACGACCAAGTCGGAATTCCGCATCTTGCGCAGTTCGTATGACTACAACATTCAACTGCCTGACGACATCACGCACAACGACCGCGAGACGGACCGCATCAACATCAGCTTCTACTTTACGCCAGAGGAAGGTAATGCAGAGCATTCGTTCATGTGCATCGAACGTCCCATCCTGGCTCGTTTCCACCGTAAGACACAAACAAACGAGCCTGTTGACAATGAGCAACAAACTGACTCAATGAAGGTTATTGCCGATACGACTGGCATTTCTGCTGATTCGGTTGCGGCATTGCGCGAGATTGAGCACAAACTGCAGGAGAGAGAGAAGGAGGTTCGCGAAGGGTTTGAACTGAATCGCGAGAAGGCGGTACGTCGTCCCATGCGTTCGACACGTCGTAATACGGGGTCGGGTAGACGAAGGTAATGCGAAAGATTGCTGCCCATAGAATCCTTCTTCCGGACGGCAGATGCCTTCGGATGCATGTGGTAGAGATTGATGACAACGGTAACGTGGTTTCCTTTCATCCCCTAGAAGGCGAAGAAGCGGGCGCGGAGTTCTATCCCGGAGAATATGTAGTGAGTAAATCGTCTAATACCTAATTAATATAATACAATGAACAAAGTAATCATAACCGTTGTCGGAAAGGATGCAAAGGGCATCATCGCCCGTGTATGTACGTACCTGGCCGACAATAATGCGAATATTCTGGATATTTCTCAAACAATCGTCGGCGGCTATTTCAACATGATGATGGTGGTTGACTTTGCCGACCTGAATTGTACGTTCGATCAGGCTCAGGGCGACCTTAGCGAACTTGGCCATTGCCTGGGTGTGGAGATCAAGTGTCAGCGTGAGGAGATTTTCGAAAAAATGCATCGCATATGATTAATATAAGCGAAGTGCTGGAAACCAATAAAATGGTTGAACAGCAAAACCTGGACGTACGTACCATCACGATGGGAATTAATCTGCTTGGTTGTGCAGACAAGGACCTTGTGATGTGTTGCGAAAAGATTTACAGCAAGATAACGACGATGGCCCGCGACCTCGTCAAGACGGGTGAGGACATCTCTCGTGAATATGGTATACCCATTGTCAACAAGCGCATCAGCATTACACCCATCTCGCTCGTTGGTGCTGCGTGTTGCAAGACGCCGGAGGATTACGTCAAGATTGCGCAGACACTTGACCGCGCAGCAAAAGAGGTTGGGGTGAACTTCCTGGGTGGCTACTCTGCGATTGTCAGCAAGGGCATGACGAAGAGCGACGAACTGCTCATCCGCAGCATCCCTCAGGCAATGGCGACGACTGATTTCATCTGTTCCAGTGTCAACGTGGGCAGTACGAAGACGGGCATCAATATGGATGCAGTTCGCCTGATGGGCGAGATCATCAAAGAAACGGCAGAGGCGACGAAGGAAAACGACTCGCTGGGCTGTGGCAAACTGGTTGTCCTGTGCAATGCCCCCGATGACAATCCCTTCATGGCCGGTGCCTTTCACGGTGTCAGCGAGGCCGATGCCATCATCAATGTGGGGGTAAGTGGTCCTGGCGTGGTGAACAGCGTCTTGCAGAGTGTACGAGGCGAAAGCTTTGAAGTGCTGTGCGAAACGATAAAGCGCACGGCATTCAAGATTACGCGAGTGGGACAACTCGTTGCCCAAGAGGCCAGTCGCCGACTCGGCATTCCCTTCGGCATCATTGACTTATCGCTTGCTCCAACGCCTGCTGTCGGTGACAGTGTGGCAGATATCTTGTGTGAGATTGGTCTGGAATGTGCCGGCGCTCCCGGTACAACTGCTGCACTTGCCTTGTTGAATGACCAGGTGAAGAAGGGTGGTGTGATGGCCAGTTCGTACGTAGGCGGTTTGAGCGGTGCGTTCATTCCTGTCAGCGAGGACCAGGGTATGATAAATGCCGTAGAGAAGGGCTGTCTGACACTTGAGAAACTGGAAGCCATGACCTGCGTTTGTTCCGTTGGTCTTGACATGATTGCCATTCCTGGCGATACCCCTGCAACAACCATTAGTGGCATCATCGCAGACGAGGCGGCCATTGGCATGGTGAACCAGAAGACTACGGCCGTTCGAATCATCCCAGTTATAGGCAAGACGGTTGGGGATTCTGTGGTGTTTGGCGGATTGCTTGGCTATGCTCCCGTAATGCCCGTCAACAAGTATTCGTGTGCTGATTTTGTCAACCGAAAAGGACGTATCCCGGCTCCAATTCATAGTTTTAAGAATTAGTTCAGCGAATTGATCATTCATTTAACTAAAAAACGAAGACAACCATATACTTCTTAGCGTGCCTGGAAGTATATGGTTGTCTTTTTTGATGAACGAAAATCAGTTCATCTCGAGTTGAATGGCGTCTTTCAGTATCTCAACAGCTTTGTTGTTCTCGATCATTAGTTTGAGCATTTCGTCCTTTGACATGATGGGGCGTACCTCTTGTTGGGTAATCTTGATGTCGTAGGCGATGGCACTGTTGTTGAATTGCTCCTGAATTTGCTTCAGGATGAAGGGCATGATGGCGTGAAAAGCGTTCTTGACCTGATCGTTGTTGACGGTAAACTCGAAATGTGTATCGTCGACAATGTTGAGCTCGATGGTCTCCATTCGGGTCGCCAGGGCCTTGTAGTCTTTCGGGAGCATGTTTGCACCTCTTCTCCAAGCTAGTTCGAGTTCATGGGCGGTGAGCGGAAGTCCCGTTTTCTCGACCGTCTCGATTTCTGCCGTTTGCTCTTTCTGGGGTGTAGGTTCGGCTGTGTTCTCTGCGACTTGCGTGTTTCTGAGAGATGGACCGAAGGTGCCAAGCTTGAACGTTCGCATCTTTACACCTTGTGGCGATGCTGTGCCGATCTCTGTCCTGATGCCACTGGTTGGCTGCGTGTTTCCGTTTTGCGTGTTTCCAGACGAGACTGTTGCGGAAGGCTGCGTGGCATTGGGTGTCGTGGGACGCTGTTGAGTAGCGTTTGGGGTAGCCTGGGTCTGATTGTTCGCAGCGGCTACAGACTGCTGCACCTGAGGCTGAGCTTCAGGTGCGCTGAACAGGGGTTTCAATATCTTGGGGCGACGCCCCGCGCTCACATCTTCGTCTTGAGCCGCCTGTATGAGGCAGATCTCAACTTGCAAGCGCTTGTTACGGCTTGTTCGATAGCTCTGATCGCAGTCGTTGCAGAGCTTGATGACGCGATAGAGGAAGCGGGGCTGGCAACGTTGTGCCTGCTCCTGATAACGCTGGCGAAGTGACTCGGTGACCTCGAGAAGAGGCAATGTCTGGGCGTCGCGGCTAACCATGAGGTCGCGCATGTGAGCGGCCAAGCCACCGATAAAAATGCCGGGGTCAAATCCTTTCTGGATGATCTCGTTCAGGATAAGCATGCAGGGTTCGACTTCGTGTTTCAGGAAATGATCTACGAGTCGGAAATAATAATCAGAATCGAGGACGTTGAGGTTGTCGAGCGTCTGCTGATACGTGATGTTTCCGCCTGTGAAGCTTACCATTTGATCGAAGATGGAAAGGGCATCACGCATACCTCCATCTGCCTTCTGAGCAATGAGGTTGAGCGATTCGTCATCTACGGTATATCCTTCTTTTTGCGCTACATAGCGTAGGTGGTCAACGGTGTTTTGCAGCGTCATTCGGGCAAAGTCGTAAACCTGGCAACGGCTTAGGATTGTAGGCAGAATCTTGTGCTTCTCTGTCGTCGCCATGACAAAGATGACGTAGGATGGTGGTTCCTCAAGGGTCTTCAGGAATGCGTTGAAGGCGGCTGTTGAAAGCATGTGGACCTCGTCGATGATGAACACCTTGTAACGACCGGTCTGAGGAGGAATCTGTACTTGCTGGATCAACTCGCGAATGTCCTCGACAGAGTTGTTGGAGGCGGCGTCCAACTCGTGGATGTTGAGTGAACGACTCTCGTCAAAAGCGCGACATGACTCGCACTGGTTACAGGCTTCTCCGTGCTCGTTGGGGTTGGTGCAGTTGATGGTCTTTGCAAAGATACGAGCACACGTGGTTTTGCCGACACCCCTGGGACCGCAGAACAGGTAGGCATGTGCCAGCTTGTTGGTGCGGATGGCATTGAGCAATGTGGTTGTCAGCGCACGTTGTCCTACCACCGTGTCGAAGGATGCAGGGCGGTATTTACGTGCCGAGACGATGTATTCTTCCATATGAAATTAATGATATTAGTCTTTGGAATTGTTACTAAATGCAAAAATACAAAAAAAAATCTACAGAAGTAACATTTTCGAATAAAAAAGTACTATCTTTGTACACTGAATTTGAAAACTGATATGAGCAGATTATATTCCTTTCTTGATTTCTTGGGTAAGTACAAGAACTGGATTGTCGTTTTGTTCGGCATCCTGTACGTTGGCTTTCTCGATTCCAACAGTTTGTGGGAACGTCACTACCGTTGGGAGTCCATTCGTGCCTTGAAGTCCGAGATTTCAGAACTGGAAGCAAACTATGAGGAAGATACTCGCAAACTGGAGAAACTGCGCACCAATCCTGCTGAGGTGGAGCGTGTTGCTCGTGAGGTGTACTACATGACCCGCCCAGGCGAGGATCTATTCATCATTCAAAGCGATATGACACAGCCTAAGGGACAGGTCACAGATGGTGAACCTACAGATGAGGATCCCATCGTATAAGTCTCTTTTCCTTATCAAGATACTAATGAAAAAACTCAATACCATCCAGAATCTCATTTTCCGTTGCGGAGCCATCTTGTTTGTTGCAGGTCTTGCGCTTCGCCTTTTCTTTCCTTTCTTGGGGATGATTCTCTTTGTTGTTGGCATTCTCGGTTTCTGCTCCATGCAGTTGATCGCTGGATACGAAGGTAACAGTTTGACAATTAGGCGACTTCGCAATCAGCAAGTATTAAGTGATATTTGTTTTTTGCTGTCAGCGCTTGCCATGACGGCTCAAGAGTTCAACTTCGGTCCTTCCTGGTCGCATCGTAATCTTTGGGTTCTCTTGCTGATTATCGGATGTATCTTGCAATTATACACTTCCTTTAGACTTCCCAGTGAACTCGAGAAGGAACAGGCAAGACGCAGAATGAACGGTTTGTCCGCTCTCTTACTTCTTCCTATTTTGATTACTTCTTGTGGAACACAATATGTGGTGGAGGGCAGTACCAGCGTTACGATGCTTGAGGGTAAGACCCTTTACCTCAAGGCTTTTGATGTTGATCAGGTGCACAATCTCGACTCATGCAAAGTTCAGCACGGACGCATACGCTTCAACGGTGCTTTGGATTCGGTTCAGATGGTAAATGTGTTCATGGGCGACCAAAGCATGATGCCACTGGTTCTGGAACAGGGTGTAATAAGCCTAACCATCGGAGAGACACAGCAAGACGTAACGGGCAGTCCTTTGAATGATACCTTATATAATTTTATTAGAGCTAAGGTTAAATTGGATCACGAGATGGCCGAACTGTCGCGCCGCGAGAGTCGCATGATCATGGAAGGCGTTGACGAATATGAGCGCAACAATATCCTCTTTGCTGAAAGTCAGCGTATTGAGGCAGAAACCGATAAGCTTATCACATCTTTCATCGTTCGCCATAGTGACAATGTTCTTGGTCCTGGCGTCTTCATGATTGTGACTAGCAGTCTGCCTTTCCCTCAATTGACGCCTCAGATTGAGGAAATCCTTTTCCGTGCCAAGCCTGGTTTTAAGGAGAATCCTTATGTCAAGCGTTATGTGGATGCGGCCAAAGAAAACATGGAGAAGATTCAATCTGGTTTGTAAGGCATGATGACGGAGTCTGAAGAAATCCTGTTGCTGAGACAACAGTTGCATGAACATAATTACAAGTATTATGTTCTCAATTCTCCCGAGATTAGCGACCAACATTTTGACGAACTGATGCATCGTCTTCAGGATCTTGAAGCAAAGCATCCAGAACTTTCCGACCCTAACAGCCCTACGCAAAGAGTTGGCAGCGACTTGAGTAACTCTTTCGAGACGGTCGAACACAAGCGCCCGATGCTGTCGCTCTCCAATACTTATAATCTTCAAGAAGTTAAAGAATTCTACGACCGTGTTAGCGATGGGCTGAACGGCGAAGCATTTCAACTATGTTGTGAAATGAAGTTCGACGGACTTAGCATTTCGCTTCATTATAAGAATGGTTCGCTGGAACGTGCCGTAACCCGTGGGGACGGCGTCAAGGGCGACGATGTTACGGAAAACGTCCGTACCATACGTAGTATACCTCTGATTCTGCCAAAGGATGCAGATTACCCCGATGAGTTTGAGATTCGTGGTGAAGTGCTCATGCCATTCAGTTCTTTTGACAGTCTGAATCAAGAACGTGAGAAGGCAGGAGAACCTCTTTTCGCAAATCCACGAAATGCCGCTTCGGGTACGTTAAAAAGTAAGGACTCCCGCGTTGTCGCAGAACGCAAACTTGACGCTTTTCTCTATTATCTATTAACAGATGAAGAGGGTCAGTCGCATTTTGATAATCTTCAACGTGCCAAGCAGTGGGGTTTCAAAGTGAGTGATGCAACCAAACTGTGCAGTACACTCGACGAGGTTTATGACTTCATAAATTATTGGGATTCAGAACGTCATAATCTACCTTTTGCAACTGACGGTATCGTGCTGAAGGTTAACTCGCTCAATCAACAACGTTCGTTGGGGCTGACTGCCAAGTCGCCTCGTTGGGCTATTGCATATAAATTTCAGGCAGAGCAGGTAAGCACGGTTTTGCGTGAGGTGACGTTCCAAGTGGGACGAACAGGTGTCGTGACTCCCGTGGCAAACATGGATCCCGTTCTTTTGGCTGGAACAATTGTCAAGCGCGCCACGTTGCACAATGCGGATGTGATGAACAACCTCGATCTTCACCTTGGCGACCACGTGCTGGTTGAGAAGGGTGGGGAGATTATTCCCAAGATTGTGGCAGTTGACGAGCAATTTATCGATGAAAATCGCGGTCCTCGCATCTCCTTCATCACTCATTGTCCGGAGTGTGGCGCAGAACTTGTCCGCAATCAGGAGGAGGCAGCAACCTATTGTCCCAATGATAATTGCCGACCTCAGATTCTGGGCCGCATTGAGCACTTCATCTCGCGAAAGGCGATGAATATAGAATCGCTTGGTCCAGAGACGGTTGACAAGTATTTTAGTAATGGCTTGATAAAGAATGTGGCCGACTTGTACGATTTGACTTACGATAAACTGTGTCCTCCGGAAACAGACCTTTTCGGCAATCCTTTGCCCATGACAGGAAAGCAACCGGAGCATTTGCTTGAACGCAATATACTTGCTGGCATCGAAGCAAGCAAGGCAGTTCCTTTCGAACGTGTTCTGTTCGCCCTTGGAATTCGCTTTGTAGGTGAAATTGCTGCCAAATCTCTTGCACGCAACTTCCGTTCCATCGCCTCGCTCAAGGATGCCACTCTTGAGCAGATGCTTGAGGTGAATGGCATTGGCATTGTCATCGCGCAGAGTGTACTTTCCTGGTTTAAGGAAGAGGCAAATTTGCAGCTTGTCGATCGTCTTGAGAAACGTGGTCTTCAGATGCAACTCAACGAGGCTGAACGTGCCAACCAGAGTGACAAACTGGCGGGAATGAGCATCGTTATAAGCGGTGTCTTCGCACAGCATAGTCGTGATGAGTACAAAGCCATGATAGAGCAGCACGGCGGTAAGAACGTCGGCAGCATTTCTGCCAAAACGTCTTTTGTGCTGGCAGGGTCAAACATGGGGCCTGCCAAGCTCGAAAAAGCAAGTAAACTGGGTGTGAAAATAGTGTCGGAAGACGAGTTTTTGACTATGATTGAGTCATAATATACTGTGTTTTTGTAGATTTTGTATAAATCGTTTGGCAAATTGCTTACTTATTGCTAACTTTGCATTACAAAAGAAATAGCGTATTAGTAATTTGTATGGCTCAAAATAAGTTTCGTGGTCTGGGCATTGCGCTCATTACTCCTTTCAAAGTTGATGGTAGTGTCGATTATGATGCTTTGACCCGTCTTGTAGATTTTCAATTAACCCACGGTGCTGATTTCTTGTGTGTCTTAGGCACAACCGCTGAGACTCCTACCTTGACTGCTGACGAGAAGCGCGAAATTCGTGACCTTGTCGTTCGTCGTGTTGCAGGTCGTGTTCCCATACTGATGGGATGCGGTGGCAATTGCACCAGTGCCGTAATCAACGAATTAAAGAATACCGATTGGACTGGTATTGATGGCGTACTGAGTGTGTGCCCTATGTATAACAAACCTTCTCAAGAAGGTATCTACCAACACTTTAAAGCTATTGCAGAAGCAAGTCCCGTTCCTGTTGTTCTTTATAATGTCCCTGGCAGAACCGGAGTTAACATGACTGCTGAGACAACGCTTCGTCTGGCTCGTGACTGCGAGAATGTGGTAGCCATCAAAGAGGCCAGTGGCAACATTACGCAGATGGACGACATCATCAAGAATAAACCTGCAGATTTCGATGTGATTAGTGGAGACGATGGCATCACCTTCCCTCTCATTACTCTTGGTGCGGTTGGTGTTATCAGCGTTATTGGAAACGCACTTCCTGCAGAGTTCAGTCGCATGGTTCGTCTGGCATTGCGTGGCGAGTACGGTCCTGCTTTGCAGATTCATCACAAGTTTACCGAATTGTTTAAACTCCTGTTTGTCGACGGTAACCCTGCAGGTGTAAAGGCAATGCTGCATTCGATGGGTGCTATCGAGAACCAGTTGCGTTTGCCTCTCGTTCCTACTCGTCTGACAACGAATGAGAAAATCTCGTCCATTGTTCACGACTTGGGCATCAAGTATTGATCTTTACTTTAGAGTTTTACATATAAAAAGCGCACGTGATAGTTCAACTATCCGTGCGCTTTTTCTGTGTGGGAGGGTCACAGCTTCTTCTTGGTTCTCGCTGCTTCTTTCCTTTCTTCTCGCTATACTCAAGAATTAAGCCTGCTTGAAGTAGTAGATAAAGGTGGCCAGACCTTCGATGGCCTTCTTGCCGGTCTCCTTAATCTCCATGGTGAACTTGATGGTTGTCTTGATGGCACCACGCAGATTTGCAATCTCCTCAAGCTTGGTTACCATGCGTACACTCTGACCTGAGAGTACGGGCTGGGCAAACTTCATCTTGTCCATGCCATAGTTCATCATGCGCTCCAGATTGTGAACTTCAACAATCTGATCCCACAAAACGGGCAGCAGCGACATGGTCAGGTAGCCGTGAGCGATTGTCTGGCCAAAGGGACTCTCTGCCTTTGCCTTCTCAACGTCTACGTGAATCCACTGGTGGTCTGATGTTGCATCTGCGAAGAGATTGATACGCTCTTGGTCAACAAGCATGTAGTCGCTTGCACCAATTTCCTTGCCAATGTAAGGCAAAAAGTCCTCGTAAGAACCAATAACTACTTTTTCCATTTTTTTCTTCTTTTTATTTCTGTATGTTTTTGGTCATTCATGAATGCCGCGATTCAACGATAATCATTATCTTGGAATTAGTCGCAACACTTTTGCTTTGCAAATTTACAAAAAAAAGTGGAAAATAGATTATCTGTTTTTTATTTTTGTGGCATAAAGTGATTTTTGCCTTTTTCTCGCTTTTGTTTGGTGTTTTTTTTGTATTTTTGCAGTCTAAGACTACATGGATATAATTGTTCCTTCTCTTGGAATTATCATACATTAGCTAATAGTTTATTATGAAACCTATATTTATTGCTGGTCCTTGCGTCATAGAGTCACAAAGTGTACTCGATGAAGTGGCTCAGGAGTTGTTGCGTCTGCACAATAAATATGATGTTGAAATTTATTTTAAGGCGTCGTTTGACAAAGCGAATAGAACCAGTATTCACTCATACCGTGGTCCTGGACTTGAAAAAGGACTTACGATGTTGTCAGATGTAAAGTCTGCCTATGGCTTGCCTCTGCTGACAGATATTCATGAGAGTTACCAGGCCAAGCCCGTTGGTGAGGTTGTCGATGTTATTCAGATTCCTGCCTTCCTTTGTCGCCAGACTGATCTTTTGGTCGAAGCTGCAAAGACGGGTAAACCAGTAAACATCAAGAAGGCGCAGTTCCTCTCTGGCCTCGACATGCAGTATCCCGTGGAGAAGTGTCGAGAGAGTGGGGCTGTGGATGTCTGGCTTACGGAGCGTGGCAACATGTATGGGTATAATAACTTAGCAGTAGACTTCCGCAATCTGGCAGACATGAAGCGTTATACCCCTCGTGTCATCATGGACTGTACTCACAGCGTCCAGCGTCCTGGGGCTGCGGGTGGCAAGTCTGGAGGCAACCGTGAGTTTGTGCCTGCAATGGCATTGGCCGCCAAGGCTTTCGGTGCTACCGGTTATTTCTTTGAGATTCATCCGGATCCAGAAAAGGCACTCAGCGATGGTCCCAATATGCTCTACCTTAAGGACTTTGAGCAAGTTCTTCTCTCTTTAATTGATTGATAATAGGACATGACAGATATAAAGAAAGTTGCAGCACAATGTCTGCAAGACGAGTCGGAGGCCATACGAGCCTTGATTTCGCGCCTTGACGATTCGTTCGAAAAAGTTGTCCAACTCTTGTACTCATGTCAGGGCAAGGTTGTTGTCACAGGCGTTGGCAAGAGTGGACATATTGCGGCTAAGATGGCTGCAACGCTAAGCAGCACCGGAACGCCTGCCTTCTATGTCAATCCTCTGGATGTGTTCCATGGAGGTTTGGGTGTCATGACTTCTGAGGATGTTGTTGTTGCCCTCTCTTATTCAGGGCAGACTGATGAATTGCTTCGTTTTGTTCCCTGCTTGCAAGAACGTAATATACCTCTTGTTGGAATAAGCGGAAATGCTGATTCGCTGTTGGCACGACATAGTACTTATCATCTATGTGTAAAGGTTGACCATGAAGCTTATCCTCTCAACTTGGCGCCAACTTGCAGCACGACGGCCACGTTAGCTCTAGCCGATGCCATTGCTTGTGCTTTGGTTACGCTCCGTGATTTTAAGGAGGTTGATTTTGCCCGATTCCATCCTGGAGGATCGCTTGGCCGCCGCTTGCTAAGCAAGGCACAGGATGTGATGCGTTCTACCGATCTGCCTATCATTCAACCCGACATCCCACTTGGTGAGGCAATCATTCAGGTTAGTCGTGGCAAGTTGGGACTATGTGTGGTGATGCAAGAAGATAAGGTGTTGGGCATCATTACAGACGGTGATGTCCGTAGGGCAACCGAGCGATTACGTGAAGACTTCTTCTATGTTCCTGTTCAAGACGTGATGACGTCGCATCCCGTGACAGTTCATCCCCAGACGAAGATAGAGGATATTCTGCAACTGCTTAATACTCGTAAGATTCATGCAGTTCTGGTGGTCGATGACCAGGAGCATCTCCTAGGTATTGTTGACAATTTCAGTTGCTATGTTTGATTTTGTATAAAATTTGTGAATTATGATCAAGCAATATATGCGTTTTGTTTGCTTTTTTATCGCATGTCTAACGTGCGGTTTGTCTGTTCATGCACAAAACTATTGGTTCAAGTATGTGGGCATCGAAAATGGTTTGGCGGCAAGTCAGGTAAATCATATTTGCAAGGATAAACAAGGTTTTGTCTGGTTCGGTACTTCTGCTGGTTTGGATCGATTCGATGGTGTCTCTATCAAGCATTTTCAGAGCAATTCGGCTTCAGTAAACTCACTTCCAGATAGTTACATTCGTAATGTTCAGGAAGCCTACGATGGACTCCTTTGGTTGCGCACGAATGGCGGTTATGTGATTCTTGATCCCGTAACCCAGTCGTTCGATCAAAGTGTTTCGCAGCACCTGTCCATGATTGCCGCAAATCTTGACCCGGAAATTGTCTTTTTTGACAAGAACAAGAACCTTTGGATCTACGACAAGGGTAATGCTGTCTATTATTATAAGTATAAGCAACAACTGGTCTACACACTGCCTATTGGAGACGAGAAGTCTGGCCTTAAGGAAGGAAATATAAGCGGATTCTGTAACACCACGGATGGTGTGCTGGCAGTTTATACCAACGGTCGTGTGGTTTGTATAAACGGTGAGCAGCAACGTGTCTTGTGGAGCAACGATGTCATTGCAAACAACACCACTCAAGAAGACGAATATAGTGTGTTTGCTGATTTGGAAGGTGGCATTTGTGTCTATGGCGAGACCAGCAGTTATTTCTATGACAAGAAGCAAAGCAAATGGTACACCTCCTTGTCACAACTGGTGAAAGAGTGGGACGGTGAATGTAATCTTACAAATGAGTTGGTAACTGGCATTTCCATGACGTCGAGAGGTGACGTTTGGGTCTGCACGGACCGAGCTGGTATGGTCGTTTTGCGACCTTCGGAACGTCGTGTTCTGGCTCACCTAGTTGCTGGTGCCGATCGTTCTATTGCCTCCAACAACCTTGAAACAGTTCACATTGACGATACCGATCTGGTCTGGATAGGTTCTTCACATTCGGGTGTTTCATACTATGCTCCCAATCTTTATATGTTTGAGGTGGCTCACGTAGGCGATGTTTATGGCATGAGCGACGATGGCAAAGGTGGAATGTGGTTTGCCACACATGGCAATGGTCTTGTCTACCGTAACATTCACACCGGAAACACCTTGTCTTATACAACTGCCAATGGTTTGAACGATAATATGTTGTCGTGCGTCCTGTCTGCAAACGATGGGACTGTGTGGGCGGGTTCTAACCGATTCGGACTTAACCGTTTGACTGGAAACGGCACACAGACTATCCGTTCAACTGGTGGAGGAAAGGGGTTGCTCGATGACAATGTCCAGGCTCTCGAACAGGATAAGTTTGGCAACATCTGGATTGGAACCCGAAAAGGTGGATTGCAATGCTTGAATCCTAAGACAGGATCCTTTAGTAACTTTAATGTTTCGAATAAGAAACTTCTGAGTGATAATGTCACCTCTCTGAGCTGCCGCGGCGGACAATTGGTAGCAGGAACTATGAACGGAATCATGGTTTTGAACCTCAGTAGCAACAAGGCAACAACTTACAACGGAACATTGAATGGTGACAAGCACTTTGCAAGTAATGCCATTACACAAGTCTTCCTCGATAGTCGAGGCTTGATTTGGGTTGGTTCACGTGATGGACTGAATGTTTTGGACTTGACGACGGATCAGCTGTCAGAATTTGATATGACAAATGGTTTGCCCAGCAATGTTATCTGCGGTATTGCAGAAGACCAGAAGCACGAAATCTGGATTACGACAACAAAGGGCGTATGCCGCATTGCAGTTCAAGATGGATCGGAAAGTACCTCTCGATATACCTATAATTTTTATCGCTTCGAGATGTCTGATGGTTTGCAGGGCATCGAATTCAATATGGGTGCTATCTTGGCAGCCAAGTCCGGTCGTATCTTCATGGGTGGACAGAACGGTATCAACTGGATTCGTAACATCGAGTCAAAGCCTCGCAAGCGCACGTTGCATGTCATCTTGTCCAGACTGGAGATTGATGGTCAGCCCATCGAAGTCGGCCAGAATTACAACGGTAGAGTAATCTTGCCCAAGATGCTCAACCAACTTGATGAACTTGTTCTTCGCAGCAGTGATAAAAACTTGCAAATCACGCTGGGTGTAGACGACTATAACCATGCAGAGCATCCTCGTTATGTCTATCAGGTAGAGGGTGCAAAAGATGCTTGGCTGCCTGTCACTGGTGATGGCCATACGCTCAGTCTGGCTTACTTGAACCGAGGTGTGTACACCCTACGTGTCAAGGCCACTCTAGACAACGGACAGACGTTGTCTGAGGAACATGTCATAAAACTCGTGGTAATCGGTCCCTGGTACTCAACCTGGTGGTTCATTGCTTTAATTGTCATTCTTTTGGCTGTCGTAGTTTGGGGACTTTATAAATTGTACAACAATTTCATTACTTTCTATAGAAGACGCAAGCGCGAAGTGTCATTGCTGCAGAAGAAACAGGATGAAATGGATGTGATTGCTAAGGATTTACGTTCCAATGTCGTGTCTATGATTCCTCAGTTAGGTTTGTTGATGCTCAACCAACAGACACCCGAACAGAAGGAAATGTTGAACGGTTTGCAACATTCTGCCCGTCAGATGCTTGCCAGTCTCAACCAGTTGAAGGATAACCAGTCGGTTCTGGTTGGTGATGAAGGTGTTGACAGGGGCATTCAGCTTGGAGGCGCCGATGCAGGAGAAGTTCTGATTGGAGATGACGGTCCAGTAGGAGAAGCTGCAGTAGAAGAGGAATTCCTGGTTAGTGACGAGGGTATCATCTCTGTTAATGGTGTTGCTACACTGGCAGCGACGCTTCGCTATAACGTGTTCATAGTTGAACCTGATGCAGATATGCTCGAGTTTGTGTCTGACTGTCTGAAGAGCACTTACACCATCCATACCTTTACAAGTGCAGAAGAATGTTGGAACGCCATGTCGGAGATTCGCCCAAGCATCATTGTTTGTGCAGAAAACCTGGCAGACATGTCAGGTTCCATGCTGTGTGAGCGAGTCAAGAACGAGCGTTCTTACGAACGTATTCCGTTTATCTTGACGACGGATGGTGTCTTGTCCCAGTCTGAACTTGTCTTCAAGCACATCACTTTGATGGCGGATGACTATATTCCTTCGCCCTATAACCTGCAAAGCCTGATTGTCAGGATCAACTTGCTGTTAGGTGAGAAGAATGAAGGTGAGACAACCGTCGATGACACGTTGAGAGGTGCGATTGCCATGAACAATGCTGTCAATTCACAGTTGAAGTACACCATCGACCAGTATATTCATGAGAACATTAGCCGCAAGGATTTGAATTTCGAAGAGCTTTGTCAGGTTCTGAATGTTACTCGTACTTTGCTGTTCCGTAAGGTGGAAAGAGTAACCGGCTGCTCACCAATTGATTATATTAGAAATGTCAGACTGTCAGAAGCAACGCACTTGCTCGAATCCGGATTTGTTACGCCTGCGGAAGTTGCCGACGAACTTGGATTCGGTAATTTGGCAACGTTTAGTCGCTTCTTCCAGGCAAAATATGGAGTATTGCCCTCCCAGTATGCCGAAGGGGAGCGTAAAACTACTTTGTAATGAGATTCTATCCAACTTTTTTTCTTCCTCTGCTTTTCATCGTGACACCCACCTCAAACATATCTGCCCAGTCTTCTCCGACAGAACAGACGAAGTCCGTTCTCAAGGAGTTGAATATCCCTTTCTACGACGGGAATAGCGTTGTGCTGCTTCCCTCTGGAGCGGAGAAGTTCCGTGATATGTTTGATGCCATTCGACAGGCACGCAAATACATTCATCTCGAGTACTTCAACTATCGCAACGACTCGATAGGGTGGGCGCTCTTCGGTCTTCTGGGCGAGAAGGCAAAAGAAGGTGTCGAGGTCAGAGTGCTGTGTGATGATTTTGGCAACAGAAGTAATGATCACCCGCTGAAGAAGCATCACTTAGACAGCATCCGTTCCATGGGTATTCAGATCAGGATTTTTGATCCCATGAAATTTCCTTGGATAAATCATGCCTACCATCGTGACCACATGAAGATTGCTGTCATTGATGGCAATATTGCCTATAGTGGTGGCATGAATGTGGCAGATTATTACATCCACGGAAAACCAGAGATTGGTTCATGGCATGACATGCACATGCGTCTCGAAGGTCAGGTTGTAGAACGCTATGAGCAAGTCTTTGCAAAGATGTGGAAGGGTGAAACGGGTGAGGAACTGCCGGCAGCTGTCTATGCGGCTAATTCCTCGTATGTCTACGAAGGACTGCGTCGCGATACTTCTGAAGATGCTCGTCACAAGCAACTTGCGGTAGTCTATCGGCAACCCGGTAAAGACAGTCCGTTAATGCGAAATGCTTACGTTGCCGCAATTGATGCAGCCAAACATCATATTCAGATTGTCAATCCCTATCCAACGGGCGTTTACAGTGTTCGCAGCGCACTTTATCGTGCACTTAAACGCGGAGTTCGACTTGAATTCATGGTCTCAGCCAAGAGTGATGTTCCCGTAACCCCGGATGTCGTAGCCATTCAGATGCGTAGACTCATGAACCGTGGCTGTGAGGTTTATTACTATGAGGAGGGTTTCCATCATAGCAAGTTCATGATCATTGACGGAGAATTATGTACCGTTGGTTCTGCCAATATGGATGCTCGCAGTATGCTTTTCGATTACGAGATCAATTCTTTTATTTTCTCTCCCAGTACCGCTCGTGAGTTGCAGCAGATTTTCGAGCACGACAAGAAGAAGTGCACGCTGCTAACCAAAGATGGTTTCAAGAAACGATTCAATCTCTGGCACCGTTTTGTCGGCAGAGTCTTTGGAGCTTTCAAGGGGTTCTTCTAAAAGTCATTTTTGTACGTCAATAAATGCCATGAGGTAGAATGGCATAAAAAATAAATGCCTGTAAGATGTTGTCTTGCAGGCATTTTTATTATGCGATCTGAATCCCCTATTATTAAATAAGGTATTGGTTTGAGATACTTTCGTTATTCTCCACTCTTCTGATTGTTTCGGCCAGAAGATGGGCGATGCTCACCTGGTTAACCTTCTTGCACCCCTTGTTGTAGGGGATGGAGTCGGTGAAGCAGATCTCGGTGAGAGCACTTTTCTCAACGCGCTCGCTTGCAGGGTCGCTCATTACGCAGTGGCTGGCAATGGCACGAACGCTCTTGGCCCCGTATTCCATCATTACGTCTGCAGCCTTGGTGATTGTGCCAGCCGTGTCAACCATGTCGTCGATGATGACCACGTTGGCATCTTTCACGTCGCCGATAACCACAATGCTGCCAACCTCGTTGGGGCGTGGACGGGTCTTGTTGCAAAGTACCAAAGGACAATTGAAGAACTTAGCATACGTATTGGCACGCTTGCTGGCACCCATGTCAGGTGCTGCGATAACCATGTTGTCCAGCTTTAGACTTTCCAGGTAAGGAATCATGACAGAACTTGCATACAAGTGATCAACGGGGACGTCGAAGAATCCCTGCTCCTGGTCTGCGTGCAGGTCGAGGGTGATGAGTCGTGAGATGCCGGCAACGCTCAGCATGTCGGCAATAAGCTTGGCTCCAATTGATACGCGGGGTTTGTCTTTGCGGTCCTGTCGTGCCCAACCGAAGTAGGGGATGACGGCATTGATGCTACGTGCAGAGGCGCGTTTTGCTGCGTCAATCATCAGCAGCAACTCCATAAGGTTGTCACTATTGGGGAATGTGCTCTGAACCAGGAATACGTCCTTTCCGCGTATGCTTTCTTCGTATGAAACGGAGAATTCACCATCTGCGAATTTTGTGATGACAAGATTGCCGAGGGGACAATCGAGATACGTACAGATCTTTTCGGCAAGGTAGCGTGTCGCTGTGCCGGAGAATACCAGATAAGAACTGTTTGATGCCATTTTTGTTGTTGTAAAATGCTATAGTGAATTTTTTTGTTATTCGGTTGCTTTTCTCAGGTGTCGGAAGTGACTCAGTAGAGATTTGTAGTCAAGTCCTCTGTGAACATCAAAGCGCTGCCACAGGTCGCCACAGACAACAGCACCTCCGAAACCAAACTCCGTCAGTTGTTGAATGTTCTCAAGCGAAATGCCTCCGCTTGCCATCACCTTTCTGTCTATATGTCCCTTTCGGGCAGCCTCGTGTAGTTGGTCCGTTGTGAATGAACTTGGACGATGGTCTTCCGTTATTCCGGAGAAGATGGAGTCCAGGAAAATGTAGTCGTGGTTGCCGTTCTTACGTTCCTCTGCCAGTTGGTCAAGTGTGTAGCAAGTGCACGTGGTCTTGCCTCGGTAGTCCCTTGGCTTTATTGGTTCCTGCTGACTTAGGTGTATGCCGCGCAGACCATACTCCTCCTTCAGATAGAAGTGGTTATGAACGACGATGTTCTTGTGATATTGGCTGGGAATGAGAGTGAGTAGTCTTTCCGAAAGCACCGGTTCAGACGCAGGTTTTCGGATGTGCAGTAAGTCCAATCCTTCTTCGAAAAGGGCCGTAAGTATCTGGTCTTCTTCGACAAAGAAGTTTGGCGTGCTTAATACTATCAATTTCATAACGCAAAGTTACGAAATATATTTGAAACAAATGCACCTTTGACGTTTTATTTTAATAAAACGACCTAAGTTTCCGCCAAAAAAGAAAGGACCTCACCTCACGGCGAAGTCCTTCGTATGCTTGTTTGAAAGAATATTTGAAATGATTTGTGTTTTGAATTTCGACTCTCGATTAAGCCTCTGCGGGTGCTTCAGTTTCAGCAGCGGGTGCCTCCTCAGCAGCAGCCTCTGCAGCAGCAGCGGCCTCAGCCTCAGCCTTAGCAGCAGCCTCAGCAGCCTTCTTCTCAGCTACCTTGGCAGCAACTGCCTCGTTTACTTTCTTCTCAGCAGCGAGAGCGGCCTTCTCTGCAGCAGCCTTGTCAGCAGCCAACTTGGCGCTGAGTGCCTGCAGACCCTTCTGGCGGTCAGCCTTCCAAGCCTCGAACTTAACCTGGCAGGTAGCCTCATCGAATGCGCCCTTCTTAACACCACCCTTGAGGTGCTTCATCATGTAGACGCCCTCGTTAGAAAGGATGTTACGAACAGTGTCAGTAGGCTGTGCGCCAGACTCTACCCAGTAGAGAGCACGGTCGAATTTCAAATCTACAGTGGCAGGATTGGTGTTGGGGTTGTAAGTACCAATCTTTTCTGTAAATCGTCCATCACGTGGAGCTCTTACATCAGCGATCACGATGCTGTAGAAAGCATAGCTCTTACGGCCATGACGCTGCAATCTGATTTTAGTTGCCATAAATCTTTTGTTTTTTGTTATTATAGGTTTGAAATATGCTGCCAACTCGTGACAGCGGTCGCAAAGTTACTGCTTTTTATCCGATTGACCAAATCTTTTCCTATCTTTTTGCCTTCATGCTGGCCTTTATTAGATAAATAATGAGGCAACAGTACATTCCAAGCGAGATCAATTCGCTTAAGGGGTTGCTCCACCAGTCCTCGAAGTCGAACTCAATGCCGCCAAATCGCATGGCTGCTGCCACCACTCCCATGAGGGCACCACCGGCAATGAAACCGCTGGCAATCAAGGTGCCTCTCTCGTTTCGTGCATTGTTGATTTCCTTGTCCTGAGTGCGTGTGGTAACGAACCAGTTTATGGCACCACCGACAAGGATGGGCAGGTTGAGTTCGAGAGGAATGAACATACCCAGTGCAAATGCAAGCGCACTAACGCCAAAGAAGTTGAGTGCGAGTGAGATGCATGCTCCGATGCCATACAACATCCAGGGAGCACCTTCGCCACTCATGAGAGGCTCTATGACGGCTGCCATGGCATTGGCTTGAGGAGCCGCCAGCTTACCGCTGTCGAATCCGTATGTCTTGTTCAGAATCATGATGACGCCTGCCACGGTTGCTGCGCTCACCAGCGTACCCAGGAACTTCCACGTCTGTTGCTTCTGAGGTGTTGTTCCCAGCCAGTAGCCAATCTTAAGGTCGGTGATGAAACCGCCGGCCATGCTCAATGCCGTACATACAACACCGCCCATAATCAGCGCTGCCACCATGCCGCTCGTTCCGCTCAGTCCTACGGCAACCATGATGACGGATGCCAGGATTAGGGTCATCAGCGTCATGCCGCTCACAGGGTTACTTCCCACGATGGCAATGGCGTTGGCTGCTACCGTTGTAAATAAAAATGCTATGCAAAAGACGATGAGGATGGCTACGGTGCTATGCAGCAGATTGCCTTGCATGACGTCGAACTGGAAGAAGAGGAACGTGGCGATGAGCGTGATGATCACACTCGTGATGATTACTTTCATCGGAATGTCACGCTGTGTTCTTTCCGTCTTTTCTTCGCTCTTTCCGCCAACGTTCTGGGTCAGCGAGAAGGCGCTCAGTATCACCTTACGACTGTTCCAGATGCCGATGACTCCTGCCATTGCGATGCCGCCGATACCAATGCTTTTCGCATACTTGAAGATCTGCTCGGGGCTAGCCATTTCTGCTGTCACACCGCCGATGTCAAGGGTGGGGAAGAGCAAGGCGATGGCAGGTACGATGCCCCACCAAACCAGCATAGAACCGCAGCAGATGATGAAGGCGTATTTCAGTCCCACGATGTAGCCCATGCCCAGGACTGCAGCTCCCGTATTAATCTTGAATACAAGCTTGGCCCTGTCGGCCAGTACTTCGCCGAAGGAAATTGCTCTTGTTGTGAAATTTTCGTGCCAAAGACCGAATGTTGCCACCACAAAGTCGTAGAGACCGCCAATCAGTCCCGCCATCAGTAGGGGCTTCACCTGTCCTCCCTCTTGCTCGCCGGTCACCAGCACTTGCGTACTGGCCGTTGCCTCGGGGAAGGGGTATTTGCCATGCATGTCCTTCACGAAATACTTGCGGAAAGGAATCAGGAACAAGATGCCCAGGATGCCACCCAGCAGCGACGCGATGAAGATTTCGAGGAAGTTCACCGTCAGGTCGGGGTATTTACTCTGCAGGATGTACAAGGCAGGCAGGGTGAAGATGGCTCCTGCAACGATGACACCGCTGCAGGCACCGATGCTCTGGATGATGACGTTCTCTCCCAGCGCCCCCTTGCGCTTTGTCGCGCTCGACACACCCACGGCGATGATGGCGATGGGGATGGCGGCCTCAAACACCTGGCCCACCTTTAGTCCCAGGTAGGCACATGCTGCACTAAAAAGGATAGCCATCAGGATACCCATCGAAACGGAATAGGCCGTAACTTCTTTTGGATTGGACGACGCCGGCATCAGAGGTTCGTACGACTCGCCCTCGTGCAGTTCGCGCATCGCGTTCTCTGGCAGACTGTTGCTTTGCTTGTTGCTCATGTTTTTTATGTTAGATTTTTTTTGTTCTTATACTTTCTAGCGGGTCATGCTCCAACCCATCTTCATGCCGTTATAGTTCTTCAGCAACGAATTGATGTTCGCGCTCGATGTGCCGAGCTTTGTTATCACGCTGAACAGGGCATTTGCGTCAAACAGCATGTACAGCTGTCCTGCGCTGATGGTCACCGTGCTGGTCAGCTTCGTGATGCCAAGCGCCCCCGTCATCGTCAGCGTGTTTCCATTCAGCTGATACGTACCCGTTGTCGTCTTGCTACCCAAGTTGAAGGTCACGTTCCCGTTGTTGTCAAAGGTGAATTTCGATACGCCAGGCTTCAATCCGAGTTTCTCCAACTGAGTGCCCAGTGCCTTCTCTATCTTGTTGCCCATCACCTCGCCGCCCAACTGAGCCAGCACGTTGTTCGACTCGAAGCTCACCTGAGGTTGTGCATACGTCCACGTACCTACTATGGTGTTCTTATTCAACTGATTGCCGCCCAAGATGGCGCTCAGGATGCTGATGCCCGATGAAATCAAGTCACCGCCGTTTCCCGCATTTGCCAGCACGCCGCCAACTGCCGCCCCAAGGGTACCGTTATTGTTGTTCGCTGTGTTGTCGCCGGCAGGCATACCGCAGCCACCCAGCACCATTGTGGCGGCCAGTGCCGCCAATAAGTTACTCTTATTCATATTTCGTTCTTATTTCTAAATGATGCTGCAAAGTTACATTATTTATTTTATATAAGCAATTTTTCTCCTTTTAATTTCCAAAAGCAGCTGTCCTCGTTGTTCTCGTTTAATAGATGCCCAAAGGCAGATTGACAGAACTAAGATGCAAATCCAATAGCACCGGTGCAGAGATAAAGGATTGCTATGTACCTGGCATATAAAAGTCGATTGTCGCAAAAACAAAACTCTCCGACAGCAATTTCTGTCAGCCCCGTTCGTCATCAAAAAAATGACGCACCTCGAATACTCTGTAAGATTACTATCCTATGCCAATAAGATTACTATCTTACCCAAATAAGATTACTATCTTATACCAATAAGATTACTATCTTGTTTTAATAAGATTACTATCTTATAAACATCTCCCGCAGCGCCCTTTTATTAATGATGTGGCAAGTTCTCTTGAAGATCCATCCATTCTTAAGAAGTACATTGAGGAATACAACAACCACGAATGTATGATAGATTGGGATGGTGACGATAACGCGATGGCTGTATGCCTGCTATACTGGTCAGAAGATGTCTGCAAGTGCATAAAGAGATATAACGAGAACCATTCAGTTGAAGAGATTAATAAACGCGACTAACAATACGTAAAATAATGTCATATTTTAAGGCTATTATATACAATTTGACCCATATATAAATTTTCGATTAAATTTGCGCTTAATTTACGGGCATTTACGTGCGCCGCAGGCATTTTTACTTTTAACGTGAATCGATTCATAAATTATTTGGTTGGGTGTCTAAAAGTATATAGTTCCCTATTTTAAACTAATTTAAAGCTTATGGCAAACGTAATCAAAGTAATCTTCATCAACGACAACCACGAGGAGTTCTATGGTTCGTTAAAGGCCATTTACACGCGCCATACGCCCGAAGAAAGAAGAAATAGGACTGAAGTACGGAACACTATCTAACAGTCCACTTCCTCGCACAACGCGCTTCTGCATCATTTCAAGGCCTAAGATGATGGTTTCGGATGTTTTTTTGTTGTGCTTAAATCGTGAAAGTACGAGCGGTTTTGAGTAAAAGTGGTAGGAAAGTGTTAAAAAATGAGTCGCAAAATGTATATTGTATGGCATTAACATGCTTTATTTCAAGAAATTTTCGTACCTTTACCGAAAAATGTCGGCTAACCGCTGAGAAAATATCTTAAGGCATTTACTCTCGAACTGCCCGACTACCGTAAGATGCAAGAATCCGACTGCAAGACTTATATAGATTACTGGTTGTACAATTTGGCAAATATGGAGACTATGACAACAGTAATACCATTCCAAGCAGAGCGCCCTATCTTCAGCAAGGTAGGCAGTGTGGGGTATTATACTGGGGTGTCAGATAGTTATAATAAAACGTACTTTATTCAATAAGGAATCCTTGTGTCAACACCTTGCAAATATCCACGCGAGGTTTATGACATAGGGAGTCCTTGTTTCGTTATTATAATTTAGACAATTAAATATATTTGGACATTTATGAAAAGAATCATCTACCTACTGTCACTCGTTCTCTTGGCTGTCAATGCAGCATGGGCAGATGACATCAGTGTTGAGCAAGCCTTGCAGATAGCAAGCCGGTTCTCTGCTATCCCTACTCAAGGTGGTGCTGCCAGAGCTAAATCAGCAAAGGCAACAACTGTCGAGCCTCGTCTGGCACATGCCGTCAAGTCAAAAACTTCACAGAAAGATAACGTCTATGTTATCAACCTTGGCGATGACCAGGGCTTTGTCATCGTAGCAGGTGACGATGGTGCAGATGCTGAAGTTCTCGGCTATTGCGACCATGGCACGTTTGAGTATGACAAGGCACCAGTTCAGTTCAAGGACTTATTGGCTAATTATTCAGCAGGTGTAGATTCGCTGCGTCTGAACAATGTGGCATCAGCAAAGTCTATATCCATAGCTAGTGCCAAAACTATGCTGAGTCTTCCTGAGTATATGGGCAGTGTGGTTGTGGGACCATTACTTACTACCACATGGGGGCAATCTGCACCTTACAACTACCAGTGTCCTGAGGGCTGTCCTACAGGGTGTGGACCAACAGCTATCAGTCAGATCTTGAGATACTGGAGATGGCCTACTGAATATGATTGGGATAATATGCTTGATTCATATAGCGAGGAGAATATTTATTCGGATGTGCAGGCAAATGCAGTAGCAAAACTTATGGCAGACGTCGGAAAAGCATTCGGCACAACATATTCATCAGAGGGTAGCGGTACTTATCTCAACTACATCCCATTCATCAATTCGTTTGGTTATGAACCTAATATAGGGTATGAATCTGGCATATCGGGTGAATACCTTATACAAGACCTAAAGATAGAACTCAATGAACGTAGACCTGTTTTGTACGAAGGATTCCCAGAAAAATTGAATGGAGAAGATATTGGACACACCTTAGTAATAGATGGCTATACCGCTAACGATTATTTTCACTTCAATTATGGATGGGGAGGACAGTATGATGGCTGGTATAAAAATGCGGTCTGCGTTAATTTCGGTTATCGTTGTACTATTCTTACCGGCATACGCCCTTACGATGCAGAAAAGGTGACTGTTGGAGACATACAATACGGCATAATCCCCGACGGAACAGCTGAGATAGTAAAGTATGATATAGAAGAAGGAAAAGACATAGACCTCGTTATACCAAATACAATCACAGATTCGGAAGGCAAGGAGTACAAGGTGGAGCGCATCCGTACCGATGCGTTCTCCTCATGCAACTGCTCGTTCAAGACAGTCACTCTGGGCGACAACATTAAGCATATTGACCGCTTTGCTTTTATTAATAACGAAATTGAGACGCTCATCATAGGCGACAAGTCAGAAGTGGTAAGCGATAATGCTTTTGAAGCCACGGGGGTGAAGAACCTCATTATCGGTGCCTCGGTCAAGCATATCGGCGATAAGGCATTCTATGCATGCCAACTTGAGAACGTGACATGCAAGAGCCCTGCCATCACCGTGGGAAAGAATGCCTTTACGGGTTGCTCTATCGACTGCGGCGAATGGCTGGATCATATTACGGAACTGGGAGATGAGTCTTTCAGCGGAGTAAGTTTCAGAAGCATGCCTCACTTCAGGAATGTAACGAAGATAGGTTCTAATATATTTTCCGGTTCCAATGGATTAAATGAGCCGTTCATCATCTATCCCTCGGTAAAGAATATTGCTCCCGATGCCTTTGTGAACTGTAGCGCCAACAGAATTAAGGTTGACGATGGTAACCCATACTTCGCGCATGATTCTTATGGTATGATCTACAACAAGAGCAAGAATTCTCTCGTACTTGCCACAAACTATTTGTCTCTTCTTACAGAGGATGCTTATCCGGAGACCATGATTCGCATGGGTGAAGGTAGCATCAATCCACGCCGTAGCGATGCCTCAGGGGTTACAATTCCAAACTCGGTAGAGGACGTTACTGGTGCCTTCGCTTTGTGTGGCAAGGATATCGGTACCATCACTTGTCTTACTGCCATTCCTCCAGTAGCAACCTATGCTACCTTCAATGATGAGATGTTTGAGGCAAATCCAGAGCGTGAGCTTCACGTGCCAGTAGGCTGTGAGAATATCTACCGCAACGCACCGGGTTGGAGCCGCTTCAATAATATCATTGCCGACCAGCCATACGTTCTGCCTCCATCGCAGCCAGACCGCCAGTACTTCATGATACTGCATTGCAGCGACAAGAACCAGCAGAGCCTTCGCATTCCTGTCGGCTCGGTCAAGGATATCCGTGTGGGCGACTATGTCTCAGGCATGGGCGCATCGCTCGTTGTCTCTGAGAATGGTGGTGAGGACAATGCCTACCGCGTGGATAGCATCACGTGGATGAAAGGTTTTGTATATGATACTGCTGAGGTGTTCGATATGAGTCCAGACAATCTCGTGGCAGAGGGTCAGGACTGCACCGTCAAGTTAGGTGTTACAGTCATTGATGATGATGTGCAACTCGCAATCCGTAAGGCCATCAATACCGTGCCATTCGTAGAAGGAACAACGCGCAGCAAGTCTTTCGACATCAGCCTTTCTAACGGCATGCATGAACTCAGCGGTGTGGCAGAGATTATCGTGCCTTTCGAGCGCAAGGAGGGCGAAACACTCTGCGCTGGATACTTTGATGAGGAAAGCGGGGAATGGAAAC
>JAKSLN010000021.1 GCA_024401165.1 Bacteroidaceae bacterium | reverse complement strand
CCATTTCGATGCCACGAGCACTTACGTGCATCTCGCGGGCTGCAGGTCCGGGGCGTCCACCCAGGTTACGCTGAGCATTTGCATTGGTTGCGAACATTGCCATGAGGCCGAACATCATTGCTGCGAAAAAAGTATTGCGTGTCATAGTCTTATTTTTTAAAGGATTACTAAAATGTTTGTTTCTCTCTTGCTTGTCTCTACAAGCTTTGTTTCTTGTTTCTGATGCAAAGGTACGGACTTTTTCGAGGGAATATTCCGTATTTATCCTAATCGAACGGGGAAAATCCCTATGGCAATGCGGGAAAAACGTCTCTTAACCTTATTATATATTGAAAAAAATGCCTATCTTTGCAACCACAACAACCATAAAAGACATGAACATTCGCCTACTGCTGGCCCTGTGCAGCCTCCCCTTCACCCCACTTGCCGCACAAGAACGTACCCACTCACTTGCTTACGTAGACTTTGAGACGGTACGCCGCGGACTCTTCTCCTTTGGAACCAAGACTAACCCTGAGGGCGTGTCCTTCGAGGTCGATCGCTATGGTTTCAGCATTGGCGACAAGCGACTGATTCCCGTCATGGGCGAGTTGCACTACAGTCGCATTCCACGCAAGGAGTGGCAACGCGAAATCCGCAAGATGAAGGCTGGTGGCATTACCATTCTTTCAACCTACACTTTCTGGATTCACCACGAAGAGCAGGAAGGGCAATGGGACTGGTCTGACAACAAAGACTTGCGCGCTTTCCTGAAAGTCTGCAAGGATGAGAACATGCCCGTCGTGCTTCGTCTCGGCCCCTTTTGCCACGGCGAGGTCTATCAAGGCGGCATACCCGTTTGGCTCGTGCAGAAGTCGCAAGCCGACCCCTCGCAGTACAAGCTACGCTCTGAGGCAAAGGGGTTCCTGGCAGCCACCGACAGGTTGTACCACCAGATAGGCCTTCAGGCCAAAGGACTCCTCTGGAAGGATGGAGGTCCCGTCGTAGGTGTGCAAATCGAAAACGAGTGCCGCGGTCCCTGGTCATACTATGCCACGCTGCGCAAGATGGCTATCGAAGCTGGCTTTGACGTTCCCTTCATGACCCGAACCGGATGGCCCAAATTGAACGGAAAGGAAGAGTTCGGACAGCTGCTTCCGTTGTATGGCGACTATGCAGACGGATTCTGGGACAGAACGCTCGACGACATGCCCGGCGACTATCGCAAGGCGTTCGAGATGAAGCGCAGTCCAGTATCAGCCACCATCGCCACCGAGACATTCTCTGCCGAAGAACTCAATGCCAGCAGCCTCCTCAACGCCAACGATGCCCAAGACTTCTCCTACCCCTACCTTACCTGCGAGTTGGGAGGTGGCATGATGCCCTCCTACCACCGCCGCATCAACATCTCCGGATCAGAAGCCTTCCCTTTGGCAATCTGCAAGTTAGGATCGGGAAGCAACCTTCCCGGATACTACATGTACCACGGAGGAAGCAACACGGACAACGCCGCACACTCAATGGCAGAGTGCCAGGACTCGCCCGTGACGAACTACAACGACATGCCCCACATCACCTATGACTTCCAGTCACCACTCGGCGAGATGGGACAACCCAACTGGGAGGCTTTTCACCAAACAAGATGGCTTCACCAGTTCCTCGCAGATTGGGGCACGCTGCTCTCGCAGATGCCTGTTGACAGCCTTAGCGAACACTATGCACGACGTGGCAACTTCGAGTTTCGCAACGACTATGTCCGCATTCTCAACGAGCAAGGCAAAGCCAGCGTAACTCTGTATCAGATGCCATATAAAGACCGTTTGCTCACAACCAAGAACATCCAGCCCCTTGCGAAGATTGGCGACCAGCTCGTCTTTATTTCCGTCAAGGGAAACACCACTCCGCCCGTACTGCGTATGGGATATTTCGACTACGAACTGCCCATTGACCTCGAAACCACCATCAACGGCATCCCCCTCCTCGTGCTCAGTCCCGAGAAGGCACGCTCGGCTTACGTCATAGACGGCCGCCTGCACTTTGCCAAACACGGAGGCATCCTCTTCAAGACCCCCAACGGCATAGAAGAAGAAGCATGGGAAGCAACCAAAATTGCCTCCAACCGCAAGTCACTGGCACCACTTCTGCAACTCAAACAAACGCAGAAAGCTGGTCCTCTTCGCGAGGTCAAGATGGGCAAGCAGAAGGTGGCAGAGCAACCCAACGATGCAGACTTCAAGAAGGCTGCCGTCTGGACCCTGAGCGTCCCCAACCTGGCAGAAGCGTCCAAGCATGTCACCAACGATGACGTCTTCCTAGAAATCAACTATCGGGGAGACTGTGCCCGCATCTATGCCAACGGAGTCCTCGTCCAGGACAACTTCTGGAACGGGAAGCCCATGCTTGTCCGCGCCAGCCAGCTGCAAGGCAAGAAGGTAGAACTTCGCATATTGCCGATGGGCAAAGACTACCCCATCTACTTGCAGAGGGAACAAAAGGAAGAGTTGGAAAAGGCAGACGAAAAAACAGGACTACTTTCCCTCGACGGAATTCGCATCCTGAGGCGCTGCACATATCCGCTCTACAAAAGCCGATAAGTCCCTACGCAGGCGTTGATAAGGTTCCGATTCGCGGAACTTAAGTCCTTTCTTCAGCATCACATCGATGCTACCCACACTGTGTTGGTAGCACGACAATTCGTTCTGGCGCTGCTTTTCGTGGCATGCCAGTCGTTTTATCTCGTTCTCGCGCTCACGGCGCAAAAGCGTACAGATTGGATTCAACAGAGGCAGCACCACACCATCAAACAAGGTATGGCCCTGCATATACAGGTAGGTTGTCTCGGGCGTAACACCCAGCTTCACGAGTTCCTGCTTCAATGGCTCGTAGGCCTTCTTCGCTTCGGGGAAGGTTCGCTGCATCCAATTCACAGCCTTGTTCACATGACGACGCACATAGTCCAAGGTCTCTTCTGGATGATACACATTGATGTCTCGGAAACTGACCTCTCCCGCCATGTCCTGGATAGAGAACTGTTTGTAGTGGTCGTGACGATAAAGCCAGATACTCCAGACCAACAAAGGCCAGAGAATGAGGGAGTACTGAAGCATAAACTCCTCAAGGTCAATCACCTCGCGGTCGTTCAGCGTTGCCATCACGCAGGCCGTATGCAGTCCTGGAGCATAGCACTGGTAGCTCTCGATGGCATAGACATAAGTATGGAAAACGTACGGATTCTGGAGCATCTTCTGCGAGTGTTCCGTACGCCCTTGAATAAGGTAGTCGTAATCGGCATCGACACAGGCAATCAATCCGTCGCCCAGCTCATGAGACAGGGCCAGATTCTTACCCTTGGCCAACGTATTGCGCGAGGGAAGCATTACATCGAAATGAATATCCGGACTCTCGAACTCTTCCAGGACAGAGCGCCAGAACAGCACGTCATCGTAACTTTCGACATATACGGCCACGCGCTTCCCCTTCCGCTTCGGTTTCAGACGGTTAGCAGCCTCGATGTAGGCCGAGCTGATGTTTTCCGTGAGTTTTCTTGCCATCCTGCCTCGTCGATTTACGCCGTTGCTACTCTTTTACAATGATGTCCTCCACGTCCACCACACAATCCGTCCAGCCATCCATGATAACCGCCGGAGAATGGGTCGTCAAGATAATCTGGGCATTGGGGTTGAGATCATGAACCAAACCGATGAGACGTTGCTGCCAGTCGATGTGCAGACTTATCTCGGGTTCATCCATGAAGAGTACATAAGGTTGCTTGTCCTGGACCAGCGTTGTGAGCAGGATGAGGAGCATCTGTTTCTCTCCACTCGACAATTTATAGGGCGATAGGCGTTCGTCCATCTGCAGGAGGAAAATCTCGTTACTCTCGCGGTCTATCTTCTTGCCCGTCTCGGCAAACAATTCGTCCACAAGATCCTGAAAATGTGCTTTTTCTTGCGCAATCTCCTGCGCCCGTTGCTGCGCATTGGGATCGCCCTTCGTAAAGAGTTCTACGATGCGCTTGCTGGCATTTACCTGATAGTCGAGGTAGCGGCGCTGCAACTGATAAAGTTGCAAGTCGAGTTCGGAGTTCAGCTTCGAGTCCACCACCTTATCAAACATGTCGCCACGTAGCAAAGGACGGTCAAAACTGCGTATCACGTCGAAACGCAACGTCTCTGCTCCTTGTGGAGAAAGGGTAACCTTCACGCCCTTCAGTCCCTTGTCAACATGCTGCATGCCAAGCAGATGGTTCACAACTCGGTTCAAGATGGTGCTCTTGCCCACACCGTTAACGCCACTCAGGATGTTCACGTCGCGCCTCAAGTCCCACACGATGTGACGGCGTCCATTCCAAAGCGCCTCAATCTCAATACGCTCTATGTAGTCTGCAAAGTCTGCCATAGCCAACCTTATCTAACTCCGCAACCCATTCCTTTCGTGGAACAGGTTACAGAGAGAGTTTTCATTTACAATGAATCTTTATCAATAAGTCAGAACAGGCTCCAGAGCCTTGGCCTGCTCAACCATCTTCTCTACCTCGGGAAGATTGGGTACGCGATTAACGAGATTCTTGACTGCATTTACCTCATCCATCTTTGCCTTGAGGTTCGCAGGTACACGATGCTGGAGTTCCTTGACAGTATCCACACCCGAAGCTTCGAGCAACTCGGCAAACTGACCAGCCACGCCATTGATGCGCATCAGGTCTGAGTGGTTCGCCCACTTCAGAATCAGCTTTTCGCTAATGCCAGTTTCTGTTGCCAGTTCCTTACGGCCCTTGGGGGTTGCACACTTAGCCAGGATGTCATCCGTTGTCTTGATGCCTACTGCGTTCAGCTTCTCGCCGTACACTTCACCAACACCCTCGATAGTCTCTACTTTATAAGCCATGGTTTTTCTTGATTTAAAATTATTAATTATGTACACGAAGGAGTCTCGCCTTTGGTACAGAACACCTTCCGATGGCAAAGATACAAAAAGCTTTTGAAAAAGCAAGCAGAAACAGCGATATTCATCTTTTTCTCTGAGATTTTGTTTACTCTTCAGTTTTTTTGTATCTTTGTGGCATCAAACATCCCTGCTAAACGAGAACTCCGCACGCAGGACAAAAACATCAGAAAAATGGAAAAGATATATGGACTGATAGACGCTCCCTTCACTCCATTTCACGAGGACGGAAGCATAAATCTGGCACCCATTCCCCTATACGCAGCGATGCTGCAGAAAAATGGGCTGAAAGGTGTATTCATCAACGGATCGAGCGGTGAGGGCTACATGCTCACGGTCGAAGAGCGCAAGCAACTGGCAGAGGCCTGGATGAAGGCGGTGGCCGACCTACCCCATCCCAAGGACTTCAAGGTCATTGTACACGTAGGTTCTTGCTGTGTACGCGACGCGCAGCAACTGGCCACCCATGCCCAACAGATTGGCGCGTGGGGCATTGGAGCCATGGCTCCTCCATTCCCCAAGATAGGACGTGTGGAAGAACTGGCCCAGTACTGCGAAGAGATAGCGCAGGCTGCACCCACCCTACCCTTTTACTTCTACCATATCCCTGCCTTCAACGGTGCCTTCCTGCCCATGGTGAAGCTGCTGGAGGCTGTTGACGGCCGTATTCCCAACTTCGCTGGCATCAAATATACTTTCGAGAGTATCTACGAATACAACCAGTGCCGACTCTACGGTGGCGGCAAGTATGACATGCTGCACGGGCAGGATGAGACAATACTTCCCTCGCTGGCCATGGGCGGAGCACAAGGTGGCATCGGAGGAACGACCAACTACAACGGCCGCTGCCTGACGGGCATATTGGAGGCATGGAAAGCCGGCGACCTGGAGAAGGCGCGCGAGCTGCAGAACTACGCACAGGAGGTGATTAACGTCATCTGCCACTTCCGTGGGAACATCGTGGGCGGCAAGCGCATCATGAAGCTGATGGGCCTGGACCTTGGTCCCAATCGCACTCCCTTCCAGAACATCACACCCGACGAGGAGACCAAGTTGCGTCAGGAACTGGAAGCCATCGACTTCTTCAACCGATGCAACGTCTTGTAGGAATTTGCTCCATACGTGTAGTCCCCGAAAACAGGGACCGATAAGGCACAGAAAAAGACAGACCGAGCAGCAATGCCCAGTCTGTCTTCTTTGTGCATGTCGGATAGAGGAGACTCGAACTCCCGACCCCCACGTCCCGAACGTGGTACGCTACCAACTGCGCTACTATCCGAAGGGTTCCGTCCTGAAACCGGGCACAAAGGTACGAAAAAAAATGTTTCTGCAGAAAATACTCCTGCTTATTTTACTAATTTTAGTGAAAATAGTGCCTTTGGAGGCAACTCCAAGCCGATGCACACAAAGAGAGAACACCTGTATTTCGGAACAAATCCTCTACGATTGCTCTGCCAGTCTCTGTAAGGTCTGCCAGCACTGGAAGAGGCCGCGAGGCACATGGAAACACCCTTTCCACTTGCCACCCTTGAGGGTGAGCAGCACCTCGCCACGGCGGTTGAGGTAGCCAAACCACTCGTCGTGTTCGGGGTCGCGGAAGTGACTCCAGGTGTAGTCGTGCACCTTCTCGAACCAGGTCAGACACTCAGGATTACCCGTGAGTTCATACCCCTTGAGCATTGTGATGAGCGTTTCTATATGGACCCACCACAACTTCTGGTCCCACTCCAACTGCTGAAGCGGACGACCGAGGCGGTCCATGAAATAAAAGATGCCGCCATACTGCTTGTCCCAGCCGTACTCAACCTCACGCAAGGCGATATGGGCGGCCTTCTCGATGAGTTCGGGACGACCAAGGCGCTTGCCAAGATCCATGATGAACCACATCGCCTCGATGGCATGCCCCGGATTGAGAAGGCGGCCTTCGTGACAATCCACAAGTTCACCCTCCTGACTGACATTTTCGACAATAAGGTCAAGTTCTGGGCGATAGAAGACGTCGAGCACCTCGTGGAGGCAGATGCCGATAGTCTGTTGCAGGAAGGCCGGTTCTAAAAGATGTTCTATCTCCAGTGCCACATTGCAGAGTATCATGGGGAGGGCAAAGTCCTTGAGGGCACGGGCACCAGGGGCTGCCTTCGACCATTGTCCCTTGGGACATTGGCGCTTCTGGAGTACGATGTCAAACGTGCGTTTGGCAACGTCGGCATACTCCGCGTTTCCCGTTGCCAGATAGAGCTGACCGAAAGCGATGACGGCAAAGGTGTAGGAGAAGATGTTGTAGGGCTGCACGAGAGGCTGGCCGTCACGCTGGAGCGAGAAGTACCAGTTGTACTGCCCATCGTGACCATACTTCTTCAAGAATTCCGCTCCTTGCACGGCGGCATCCAACCACGCCTGCCGGCGCTCGACCTTATTATACAGTACAGAGAGCATCCACACCTCGCGGCACTGCAACCAGATGAACTTGTCGGTGTCATAGACGGAACCGTCTCGTTCGAGGCAGGTAAAGAAACCACCCATCTCATGGTCGATGGAATGCTCCATCCAAAAGGGCATAACGCGTTCCAGAAGTTCGTCACGATACTGGTCTGCCAATTGCTTGAAGTCTATCACGTTTTGCGGTTTTAAGGTTTTACGGTTTTGCGGTTATTGGGTTTTAAGGTTATTAGGGGAAGGGGGGGATTACTATTCCGTCGCTTCGCTCTCGGTCGTCTTGTTTTCTGTCGTCTTGGTCTCAGTCGGTTTAGCCTCTGTTGCAGTCTGCTCAACAGGCGTCTGCTCGGCGGGAGTCACGTCCGTTGACTGAGGCTGTTCGATGATGCCCTCGGGAACAGAAGTTGGCTGAGAAGCAGCCTTGGGAGTGGGTGCTGCATGGATGCCGTCCCCCATCTCGAGGAAACGAAGGTAGGCCTTGTAGGTTCCGCCATAGGCCTTGAAAATGTTGTTAGCGAAGACGATATCGGTAATCTTGTTGTCACGCACGTAGTTCTTCATGTTCTTCGTGAAGTAACGCGCGTCGATGACATGGATTTCCTCAAACGAATAGAACAGACAACCTGGCAGTGCATTGCCATAGCTGTCCTTGAGGATTATGAGTCGGCGGTTATTCTTCGTAGCAGTACGCACGACGGTGAGTTTGGTGTCGCCACCCATGAAGGTGCAGTAGGCACTGCTACTGCCGTCCTTGAAGTGGCAGAAGAACTTGCCCTCGTGCGGCTTGCCTTCACCCGTCACCTGATAGTTCGAGTTGATGGTGTAGGTGGTGTAGGTGGTGGTGTACTGGATGTTCTGAGGCACGTAGTAGACGAAGTCCTCGGGAGCATTCTTTATTGCAATGTCCTTGGAATAACCGTACATTGTCCCGACGAAGCCGTGCACGACCTTGCGCTCGTAGCTGGACAGATCCTTGAAGGGAACGCCGGCCACTTCGCACAGTTTCTGGGCAGCATAGTAGGCACCCAGAGGCGACCAGTGGTGATCGGTGCGGAGGTAGATGTCCTCGTCGGCATGGTCACCCAGCGCCGAATAGATGTCAACGGGCTTCACGCCATCGAGGTGCGCCCAGATGTTCTTCAATACGGGCAGCTGTTCACGGGTGAAACCCTTGGCTTTCTCGGGGGTATAGAAGGCTGCGGCAGAGGGGACCACCATACAATAGACATTCACGTTGGGGAACGTCTGCTTATACTTGTTGCACGTCTCGGCATAGCCAACTCCGCCTTTGGGACCGCCGCCGAATGCCATGAGAGCACGCGCCTTTTCACCAGAACCTACGATGATGATGCCATGGTTTGCCACCTTGGCTTTGTCGTTGGCCGTCTGGTTGTTTTCGTAGTCAGCGATGGCTTCGGGGTCAAACTCAGGATCCAACTCCGCCTCCTCGTCCATCTCGGGATCGGCATCCGTGGAGGCATGGAAGGTGATGTTCTCATCACCGCCAATCTTCAGCGAAAGCCAGTTCTTCTCCGTCATGCTAATCTCCATAATCCAGTCACGAAAGGGTTCCGTATCGCTGAACCAGGCTGACAAACTGTCGGTGAACTCCCCGCTCCAGTACCTCTCCGAGGTGAAGGCGGGGAAGGTTGCCAATTCGCGCTTTTCCAGTTCGGAATACTTGCTGCGGGGGAAGGTATCGAAGACAACGACGAAACCTACGAACAGCAGGCTCATGATGATTAGGTAAATCTTACTCTGGGTCATATTCAGTCTCTTCATTTTTCTTGTTCTGCGTGAGATACTTGCGATACATGGCAACGGTCTCGGCAGAGGTGTGTGCGATATTGTTGGCAAAGACGATGTCGGTGATGTCATTGTCCATGACGTAGTCGATGAGGTTCTGGGTAAAGTAGCGGCAGTCTACCACGTGCACTTGTTCAAAAGAGTAGAAAAGGAACGAGGAAAGCGCATTGCCAAAGCTGTCCTTGAGGATGAGCACTCGGCGGCCGTTGTCAACATCCGTCTCCACACGGACGAGACGGGCATCACCGCCCATGAAGGTGCTGTAGGCAGCCGCACTTCCATTGGGATAGGCACGGAAGAAGCCGTCCTGATAGGGTTCGCTCTCCGAGATGACATTCTTGCGGGCTTTGTCAAGCGTGTAAGCCACGTAGATAGTGCGGTAGGTGCCTTGATTGGGCTCGTAATAGACGAAGTCCTCTGGAGCACGTTTAAAGGCAGCATCGCCACTGAACTTGGCCATCGTGCCCACGAAGTTACGGACAACCTTGCGCTTGTAGGCCCCCAGGTCGCGGAAGGGCACATCGGCAGCCTTGGCCAGTTGCTCGGCAGCGTAGTAGGCACCCAGCGGCTGCCAGTGATGGTCGGTACGGGAGTAGATAGGTTCGTCCACATGCTGCTGCAAGGCATTGTAGGAATCGGCACGTACTACCTTCCGGTCCAGTGCTTGGAAGAGGATGTCGATAGCCTTGCGCTGACTGGCAGCTTTCACCTGCGACTCTTCTGGCAGATAGAACTCCACCGCCGTAGGGATGCCAAGGAAGTAGACTTGGACATCAGGGAACGTCCGCTGATAGTCATTCACCACTCCCGCATAGTCGCGGAGTCGCTGCACATTGAGGCCAAAAGGATTGCAGCCACGTATGTTGCGTCCATTACCAATGACAAGCACGCTGCCTTTCTTCCGGACCACCTTGGAGGAATCAATGTCGTAGTCCCACATCGTCAGGCTATCCAGGTCGATGCTGTCGGTCTCGTCCGGAGCAAAGAGAGTGGCATTCGGAGCAAGGCGTGCAGCACGCACTCCTTCCAGAGGAAGCAGCAAGGCGCCAACAACGACAAGCAGGCAGAATACTATGATTGTACGGTATTTCAATTTGAATGATCTTTTTAATGGAGGATCAGCGAGTTGGCAAACAGTCGCGCCATTGGCTCACCGGATTTCGCCTTTTAGAACCTCGTATAGATGAATGGATTGTTCGTCTCTCCCACAAGCAGGGCAACACTCAGGATGATGATACCTACGGAGATGCAGAGACGGGTGAGCATGACCACGTTGCGATGCAACTGCGTTTCGGGGCCCTTCCAGCGGCTGAACCAACCGAACACAGTCTCGCGGACAGGCATACAGAAAAGGATGCAGACAATCCAAAGCCAGAAATTGTCAAAGAAAGCTGTCACCGTCTCGTAACTATGCAACTCGGATGCTCCGCCAAATGCCTTGTGGAAGAACTCCGACATCTCGCCAAAGTCGGGGAAGTAGAACAGACCTCGACCCAGCGCAATGATGATGAGCGCATAGATGTGCAGGAAAACCGAGGGGACATAGTCCATCACCATCTTATAGCGGGGCTTTCCTCCATTGGGATTGGGGATGGGGTCGCCAAGTTTCTTCATCAGCGTGTACTTCTCGATGAGCAGTATTACGCCGAAGTAGAGACCCCACAGCACGAAGTTCCAGCTCGCGCCATGCCAAAGACCCGTGAGGAACCACGTAGCCATGATGTTGAACCACTGGTGACGGCGGTTACCGCCCAGAGGGATGTAGACGTAGTCGCGGAAGAAACTTCCGAGCGAACGATGCCAACGGTGCCAGAAGTCAGTTATCGAGTTACAGCAATAGGGATGGGTGAAGTTCTCGTTGAAATGGAAACCCAGGCAACGGCCAATACCAATGGCCATGTCGGAATAGCCCGAGAAGTCGAAGTAGACCTGCATCGAATAGGCTATGATGCCAATCCACGCACCAGAGGTGGTACAGTCCTTAAAACCACCCACCAGGAACTGCTCGGCAATGATGCTCATCTGGTTGGCTAGAATGACCTTCTTGCCCAATCCGCAGAAGAAGCGGAACACGCCATCGGCCACATCGTCGGCCGTCACGCGACGATTGTGGATCTCGTTGGCCACCGTGTCATAGCGCACGATAGGACCGGCGATGAGCTGGGGGAACATGCTGATGTAGAGCAGCAAATCCACAAATTTCTTCTGCACCGGCGACTGACGCTTGTACACGTCCACGAGGTAAGAGATGGACTGGAACGTATAGAAACTGATACCGATAGGCAACGAGATGCGAGGATCGGGAATGTTGAGACCCAGACTGTCAAGCGTCTGGATGATCATGCTCGAATACTTGAATGTGCTCAGGATAAGGATATTGCACACCAAGCCCGTCACCAGCGCCAGTTTACGATGCCGCTCCTGACGGTCGATGACCAGACCCGTGACGTAGTTGATGAACACACACGCCAGCATCAAAAAAACGTACACCGGTTCGCCCCACGAATAGAAGATGAGCGAGAAGAGAACGAGCGAGAGGTTCTTGACCTTATTGTAGGGCGCAAGAGGATTTGGAGTCAGTTTCTTGTCAACCCAGCCCGCCAGCAGATACGTCAGCGCAAAAGCTGGCAAAAAGGCGAACAGAAAAAACAAATCTGAAAAAACCATTACCTATTCTATTTTTAATACCAAACTATCCAAAAAAACGCAGCAAAGTTACGAATAAGTGGGGAAAACGCCAAATATAAATGAATAATCGAAGTAAAATTTGCACAAACCAGAAAAAATTACTTCCTTGCATTCGAAAACTGTACCATAGTATGAGAAAAAGTATTTTTGCGTTCCTGCTTGGTCTCTACTTCATGCCCACACAAGCACAGACCAAACAGGACACAATCTATGGCAACGCGTCCTACTACTCCAGCAAGATGAACGGACGCAGAACAGCCAGTGGAGAGCGATTTCACAACGACAGCATGATGTGTGCCCACAAGACCTACCCCTTTGGCACACGCCTCCTTGTGCGCAACCTCTCCAACGGAAAGGAGGTCATCGTCAGAGTGACGGACCGAGGTCCATATACCAAAAAGTACGTCCTCGACCTCAGTCAGGCGGCAGCCAAGGCACTCGGATTCCTCCGTCAGGGTTACACCCCCGTACAAATCTCCGTCGTCAAGGACCTCAACGTACCATTCAAGAGCGAGGATGACGACTTCACACTTCCTGCCCTCACACTGGGCGAGGAGAATGATTCCCTCTACTATGAGCCCGAATGGCAAGCCACCGACTCACTGCCCGAAAGCGTGCCGCACAAAAATGCAGGCATAGCACGCAAGCGCCCTTCCAAGACTCTATCCACCACACCCAAGAAGACTACATCACAAAAGAAACGCACCTCCGCAAAAAAGAAAACACGAAGACGGAAGTAGATTTCTTGCCCAATACAGCAAAAAAGAAAAAGCGTAGCGCCACAAAAAAACTGCCGCACGGGCAATAAAAAATTAGCCGAGCGCCTTTCAACCGGCTGCCCCGGGGCAGCCGGTTACTTTCCGCAGCGCAAATTTTCAATTACCGCAGCGCTATTTTTTACGAGCCGCTGCATGATTTTTCAACTGATGCCGCAAGCGCATCTACAGCGCTCTCCTATCCTCCCTGAACTCCGTGAAATTCTCCTCGCCAAAGCGAAGAGACACGCTACTCATGCGGGGTATTCTTCGATTTGTGAACCAGTTTGGTAGCGCCCCATGCAAGGAGAGCATAGACGAGGCACTGAACCCAAAGGGCGACGTACTCGAACTGTATGCTGGAGAAGTGGGCTCCCATGTTGTTAAGTTTGATGAAGGCATTGATGCCAAAGGTTGAAGGGAAGAGGTAACCCAAGTATTTCCAAAAAGAAGGGAGGGCAGATCCTGGCCAACTGACACCACTCATGAAGAGCATGGGGATGGTAGTGAAGACGGCAATGAGAATGATGTTCTCGCGCTTGCGGGAAATGCTGCCGAAGCAGAGTCCGAAGTTGAAGACCGCGAGGAGGAAGGGAACCATCATGAAGGCGATCTCCCAGGGATTGCCGAGTTGGGGAAGGTTGAACATGCGAGGCACGAGACCTACCTCGTAAACGCTAATAGGAATGTAGACGGTGAGGAAAGCGAGGGCGACGCCTGCCAATTGTGCGAGGGTATTGCCCTCTCGTTTCACCTTCTCGCCTCGGCCTCGACGCGTTCCGGAGAGGAGTCCGATGCCAAGCACCATGGTTTGTTGAAGAGCAAGGATGAGGACGGCAGGAATGAGGAAAGTGGCAAAACCAGTCTGCGGATTATAGAGGTTAACATACTCGTACTGAACCGGATGCTGCATAACGGCCTTCTGCTCTTCTGTTCCACCGGCAATGCCAGAGAAGAGAGCAACAGGATTGGCTGCCGTCTGTGCAACTTTGATCTCGGCATTCATGGCGAGGGAGACCTCTGTATTGGCGATGAGGATGGCCTTGTAGTAGAGGAGGCCGCTCATGTCACAGTAGGACTGCACGTGGGCCTGCCCACCCGTGCTGAGCTGCTTATGGAAGTCGGAGGGAATGCGAACGATGCCGTAGCAATCGCGGTGCTGGACCATGGCCTGTGCCTCGTTCATCTCGGCACAAATGGAAACGACCTTCACGTCGGGGGTGGCATCAAGGCGACGTAAGTAGTCGCGACTCAGACTGCTGCGACTGTCGTCGACCACCGCCACGGGTACCTCGTGCACCGTCTCTGCGTTGTAGATGATGGTGTAGAGGATAGGATAGATGATGGGAACCACGATGCAGAAGAGCAGGGCTCCGCCGTCGGTGAATATACTACGTATGGTTTTTGCGTAACTATCGGAAAGTGTCATTGTTGTTGCAATTTCACGTTTTATTTACAGTTTTGAATCTGCCACACTCGTTCGTCGTCAACCTACATAGGCAACCTCACGCATGACCTTGCCAAACCGGGAGATGAAGAGGAATGGAAGGAGTGAGAAGAGAAGGAGGGCGGCGTAGAAGGGGATGGCATTGAAGAGAGAATAGCCATCGAGTGCGCAGTTGACGTAGAGGAGATAGTAGTGACGCAAGGGGAAGAGGAAGGAAAGCCCTTGCACCCAGGATGGCATGGCCATGACGGGGAATGACATACCGCTGATACTGAATGAGAGGACACCCCAGAGCGAAGCGAAGGAGAGTCCCATGCGCAGCGTGGGGAGCATGCAGATCATGAGTACGCCAAGTCCCTGGCAAGCTGCAATGAAGAGGCTCATAACGAGCAGCATAACGGGGATGCCACAGTAGCAAGGAAAATGCAGATAGCCATAAAAATAGAGCACAATGCCCCACCCTACCAGATGGAACACGAGGCCTTGGGCAATGAGTTTGCCATAGAGGGCATTGAAGGCCGTTCCGATCTTTCCACAAGTACCCTGACACGATGCCACGGCGAGGAGCTCGTCGGTTGTGTCCTCGCGCAGTTCAACACCAATGCCAAAGACGGTAACAAAGAGCACAAAGAGTCCGAGCAAACCGGGTACGATGATGTTGGAAAGGTAGACGCTGTAGTTGAGCGAGGGATTATGGATAGGATGGGAGTCGACAACAATAGGTTGGAGGTAGGGCACGATCTGACCATCTGCAGCACCCTTGGCACGCAGCACACTGCGGCTTGCGGCACCGGAGAACAGTTCGCTCATCATGCGCATGTCACGATAAGTAAGGGAACCTGCCACGAAAAACTGGGAGTTCATGTAGAAGCTCACCGTAGGTGCATGCTGAAGCAGCATCTCGTGGGTGGTTCCGCGAGGTATGTAGTAGAAACCGTAGATGTCGCCCTTCTGCATGGCCTTGCGTGCCTCGCTGACAGAGGGATAGGTGGCCACAATCTGACTGTTTTGGAAAGCGTCGAGATTGCGGGCGAGTGAGCGTGTCGTCACGGAATTGTCATCGTCGACCAGACCAATGGGCATCTCGGTAGGGAGCCCCTCATCCATGAGCGTCGTGAAGAACACGGCACAGAAGATGGGCCCCAGTACCAAGCAAAGCCAGTAGATGGGCGACGTGGCTAGGCGACGCAATTCGCGGAGGATTACTTTGTACATCTTGCTACGATTTAAAGACTAGAATGTCTCACAAACAATCACTTAAGGAGAACTGACATGCCAGGACGGAGTCCTGCGATAGTGGCTGTAGGAACAGCCTTGACGCTGAAGGTCTTCATGTCGTACTGACCAGTAGTCTTAGTAGCCTTCCAGGCGGCATAAGATCCTAAATCCTTGATATTGGTGACCTTTACCTTATAGGTCTTGTCCTGACCCAGCGCAGGGACGATGACTTCAACAACATCACCTACCTTGAAGCCAGCCAAACGATCTTCGCGCACGTTGAAGGTAACCCACATCTTGTCTATAAGGGCAACATTCATGACAGGAGCTCCGGTTCCAACGAGTTCACCAATGCTGGGGAAAATGTCGGTAACTTCACCGTCCATCTGGGCAGTGAGGATGGTTTCGTTGAGGTAGCTGTTCACCTCGGCAATGGCACCTTGGGCACGACTACGCTGGGCACGTGCGGCATCCTTGTCCTCCTGCTGTGCTCCATTGACGGCCAAGTCGTACTGCGACTTTGCGGCCTTCTCGGTAGCGATGGCTGCATCGCGCTGGGCGGTCACCTCATCGAGTTTTTGTGCCGTAGCAACGCCTTCGTCAAAGAGTCGCTTAACGCGTTCGTAGCTCTTCTCCATAACGTCGCGACCAGCTATGGCCTTCTGCCACATCTCATAGGCGGCACGCTTCTGCTCTTCGCGAGCACCCTTATCAGCCTTGCGGACGAGGGCAGAAGCTGCATCCTCGGCAGCTTCGGCCTGACTAAGTTTGGCCATTACCTCGGGAGCTTCGAGAATAGCGAGTGTATCACCGGCCTTGACTGCCTGGCCTTCCTCTACTAGGATTTCCTTGATGCGTCCGGGAACCTTGCTGCTGACGCGATATTCGGTTACTTCGGCTTGTCCCTGCAAGGTTGTATCGGTCTCCGAAAAAGCATAGAGTCCACATACTGCAGCAAAGGCGACGACGCCAATGATCAAGATCAAAGATGGGATGTAATTAGGTTTACTCTTTTCCATTGTTATATTGTATTTATTTGATTCTTACTTTATTATTTTTATCTGCCAAGTGCTTTCTCATAGGCTGCCTGAGTGAGGCGGATGTCGATTTGAGCATCGATCTTGTCGCTCTGAGCGCTAAGCCAGGCGGTCTGGGCAGCCAACATGTCGGTTGTTGTGACAAGGCCCTCGGTGAAACCAAGTCGCGCAACGCGAAGGTTTTCTTCTGCCTTCTCAAGGTTCTTGGTGGTGAGTTCGAGTTTACGATTCGCCTCGTTCACAGCAAAGGCGCTCTGCTTAACCTGAAGTTGGATTTTCTCTTTTACCTCGTCATAACGGAGGGCAGAGAGGGTGACGTCGGCCTTAGCAGCCTTGACCTTGTTGGTTCCTTCGCCCCAATGCCATACAGGAACCTTGAGGGAGACTCCGACATTCCACATACCACGAAAACGGGTTTCGAAACCGTTGCTCAAGGATGGATAGGTGGCAAGATAACCTCCTGTAAGAGCTGCGGTGGGAAGGAAGGCACTGCGCTCAATCTTGACCTTCTCGCGGAGCATCTTGGTTGCGAGGTCTAATTGCTGAAGTTCGGGGCGATTGGCCATGGCTTCGCTGGTTTCGCCGTCAACTTGCTGAGGCTGGACGCTGACATCAAGCGACTCGTCGGCAAGTTGAGGTACGGAATCGAGGGGCATTCCACAGGTCTGGGCCAAGAGCATACGACTCAGGACGAGCCCGTCGTCAATGCGCATTAGGGTCATCTCGGCTTCGTTCAATTTTACGCTGACTGCGAGTTCGTTGGACTTTGTTGCAACACCCTCACGAATCATCTTCTCGACATCCTGGTCTATCTTCTGGAGCATGTCACGGTAGCCCACTGCAAGTTTGCGTTTGTTGACGAGCGACACAACCTGCCAATAGGCTTTATCAACATCGAGAATGAGGGATTGCTCTTCAAGGCGAAGTTTCTGGCCAGCGAGTTCCTCGGCATAGTGGGTTATCTTGTCGTAAGCACGAATCTTACCTCCCATATAAAGAGGCTGAGTCAACATAACGCTTAAGATGCCCAAGTTGCGGGTATCCGTATCCAAGGCGTCGACTATCTTCTGACCTGCCGTGTTAAGACTTTGTGAAGCGAGTGCAGCGAACTTCTTGCCATATTGGTCAGCAACAGCCATACCTTGTTGAATAAGGGGAGCAAGATCACGATTAGCTTGAATGATTTGAGTTGCCATCTGCTGTGCAGCCTGGGGCAAACCACTTTGTGTCACACTTTGTTGCACGCCTCCAACAACCTGAGTGCCAAGACTACCAAGGTTTTCCTTCTGGTCATCACTCAAGAGGCTGACTTTTTGACTTGTGAACTGGTAAGTGCCGATAAAATCTACCTTTGGAAGGTAGTTGGATTGCGCAGCCTTACGTTCGAAGGTTGCCTTGTCGCGTGAAACAGAAGCCATCTGCATCGACTTGTTGTGGCGGAGCGCCATAGATCGGCATTCGTCTAGCGTTAAAACTTGCTGCGCCGAGGCAGGGGCAACGAACAGCATAGCTAATGCTAAAAGTAAGGTCTTGTTTTTCAACTTCTTCATTGTACCTAGTATTATCCTAATTCTGTTATACCTTATTTATATTACGCGTCGAATCTGCGAAGTTATACGTTATGTCGTTTTGTCAACATCGACGTTTTTTTAGATTCGATTACGTTTATTTCTACGACAAATGCAAAACGTTATGATTTCATGGTGCAAAGGTAAACATTTTGGAAGGATGCTAAAAGGTCAAAACAAAAACACAATTGTTCTATTTGTACTTTTTTAGCAATAATAGACAAAATATACGTTCGTTTTTTAGGCAAAAACATACAAATTGACTAATTTTGCACGAAGAAAAAAGAAAAAACGAATGAATACACTTCCATTCCAAAAAATCTCCATCAAAGAACTTGCGAAACTGATCGGACATAACGGACAAATTCAGTCGATGGTAAACGTCTGCGGTTTCTTGCTTTGCCAAAAAGGTTGGGCAAAGGTCTCTGTGGGAGAGAAAAATTTTACGATTACCCAGGGGGACATGTATATTTATGCACCTTCAAGCTTCATCCACATCATAGACTGGAGCGAGGACATGGAGGGGATTGCGTTCAAAAGTACACTTGAACACATCCTACCCTATCTCGAACGCACATCATCTCACAAAACGATCTTGAATATCCGTACAGCTCCGTGCGTCACGCTTACACAAGAGCAACAGGACAACATTGAGGATCTGGCTCGCATCATTGACAAAAAGATTGCCTTTCTGGATTCGCTCAAAGAAGGTTCTCTACCAAGGCACTTCACTTTACGTGAGGTGGAATGCCTGGCCGAGGCGTTCATCTCTGAATTTTTGCTCTACTACATCAGCAACCTGGGAAAAGAGACAGAGATAATAAACAGCAAGGACAGGATTATTCAAGATTTTTTGCTTTGCCTCTTCCAACACTACAAAAAACAACGTGAGGTAAAATTCTACGCAGAGCAACAATTCCTCACTCCAAGATATTTATCAACTATCATAAAGGAGCAGACGGGAAAGACGGCACTGACATGGATCTCTGAGATGGTGACAAGCAATGCATGCCAGATGCTGGCGTACTCAGACATGAGTATCAAGGAAATCGCACAAGAACTAAACTTTCCTACGCAGTCATTCTTCGGGAAATACTTCAAACAGTACATGCACTGTTCACCCTTACAATACAGGCAACAGCACAAGTATACCAAAAAGAATTAAAAAAGGTCGCTCCACCCTCACGGACGGAACGACCTCTATTATTGCAATTTAGAATTATTCTGATTTACTCAGCAGCGGGTGCTTCTGCTGCGGGAGCCTCAGCAGCTACCTCAGCAGCGGGTGCCTCAGCGCTCTTCTTTGAACGACGTGTACGCTTAGCCTTCTTTGCAGTCTTTGCCATGTTCTCATCAAAGTCAACGAGCTCGATAAAGCACATGGGTGCGTTATCGTTTGCACGGAAACCAGTCTTGATGATGCGAGTGTAGCCACCGGGACGGTCGCCTACCTTCTCAGCAATAGTACTGAAGAGCTCGATAATAGCCTTCTTCTCCTGCAAGTAGCTAAATACAACGCGACGAGAGTTGGTAGAGTCGGTCTTTGCCTTGGTGATAAGGGGCTCTACATACTTCTTCAGCGCTTTAGCCTTTGCGACGGTCGTAGTGATTCTTTTGTGCATGATCAAGCTGGTAGCCATGTTGCTGAGCATGGCAGCACGATGCGATGCAGTACGACCGAGATGGTTAAATTTCTTATTGTGTCTCATTTTCTTTTTTTCTTTTAAGACATAGGGGATTAATCCTTGTCAAGTTTATAACGTGAAATATCTGTTCCAAACGAAAGATTCAGACTCTCGAGCAAATCATCAAGCTCAGTGAGCGATTTCTTACCAAAGTTACGGAACTTGAGGAGGTCAGTCTTGTTGAATTGTACCAGATCGCCAAGAGTCTCTACATTGGCTGCCTTCAAACAATTGAGGGCACGAACAGAGAGATCCATGTCAATCAGACGACTCTTCAAAAGCTGACGCATGTGCAGTACTTCCTCATCGAACTCTTCATTGCTCTCACCATCACTGTTTTCGAGAGTAATCTTCTCATCAGAGAAGAGCATGAAGTGATAAATAAGGATCTTTGCAGCTTCCTTAAGTGCATCCTTTGGGTGAATGGAACCATCAGTAGTAATTTCGAGCACGAGCTTTTCGTAGTCAGTTTTCTGCTCTACGCGGAAGTTCTCGACTGCGTATTTTACGTTTCTGATAGGAGTGTAAATTGAATCAATGGGAATCACATTAACATCGGTGCAGAATTCGCGGTTCTCGTCAGCGGGAACATAACCACGACCTTTGTTAATACTGATTTCTATCTGCATCGAAGCTTTGGCATCTAAATGGCAAATAACTAATTCAGGGTTTAACACTTCAAATCCAGTAAGATACTTATTAAAGTCACCTGCACGGAACTCTGTGGTGTTCTCTACGGTAACACTAACTTTCTCGTTCTCGAATTCTTCTACGATCTGCTTGAAGCGAACCTGCTTCAAGTTCAGAATAATGTTGGTTACATCCTCCTTAACACCAGGTACGGTTGCAAACTCATGCTCAACACCGGCAATTGAAACCGTGTTGATAGCGAAACCGTCCAATGAGGAGAGAAGTATACGGCGCAAAGCATTACCTACGGTAGTACCAAAGCCACCTTCCAGAGGACGAAACTCGAACTTGCCGTACTTGTCGTCCGCCTCCAACATTAAAACTTTTTCAGGTTTTTGAAATGCTAATATCGCCATCCTTAATTATTATTTAGAGTACAACTCAACGATCAACTGCTCCTTAATGGTCTCGGGAATATCCGCACGCTCAGGCTTGTGCAAAAGCTTACCAGCCTTCTGTGCTTCGTCCCACTCAATCCAAGGATACTTGCTGTGGTTGAAACCAGCCAGTGCTGCCTCAACAACCTCGAGGCTCTTTGCACGCTCACGCACACCAACAATCTGACCGGGCTTAACAGCGTAAGAAGCGATACCGCAAACCTTACCGTCAACAACAATGTGCTTGTGGTTGACCAACTGACGAGCAGCACGACGAGTGGGAGCAATACCCAGACGATATACTACATTGTCAAGACGGCACTCGAGGTTCTGGAGCAGAATCTCACCAGTAATGCCACTGGTACGAGCAGCCTTCTCAAACATATTGCGGAACTGCTTCTCCAATACACCATAAGTATACTTTGCCTTCTGCTTCTCTGCCAACATGACACCGTACTCAGAAGTCTTACGACGACGATTGTTACCATGCTGACCTGGAGGGAAGTTTCTGCGAGCGCGTACTTTCTCTGAACCGAGGATGGTCTCACCAAAACGACGGTCAATTCTTGATTTAGGACCTGTATATCTTGCCATAATCTACTTACAATTTTAACAATTAAACTCTTCTTCTCTTGGGAGGACGGCATCCATTGTGAGGCAATGGAGTAACGTCGATAATCTCTACTACTTCGATACCAGCACCATGTACGGTACGAATAGCAGACTCACGACCGTTACCAGGACCCTTAACGTAAGCCTTAACCTTGCGAAGACCCAGGTCATATGCGATCTTAGAGCAATCCTGTGCTGCCATCTGAGCAGCGTAAGGAGTGTTCTTCTTGCTACCACGGAAACCCATCTTACCAGCTGAAGACCACGAGATAACCTGACCCTCGCTGTTAGCCAAACATACAATGATGTTATTGAAAGAGCTGTGAACATGAAGCTGACCCATAGCGTCAACCTTTACGACTCTTTTCTTTGCTGCGACTGTTTTCTTTGCCATATCTCTATTTATTATTTAGTAGCCTTTTTCTTATTAGCAACGGTCTTCTTTCTACCCTTGCGAGTACGAGCATTGTTCTTGGTGCTCTGGCCACGAACGGGAAGACCGTTACGATGACGTACACCACGATAGCAACCAATATCCATCAGTCGCTTGATGTTCATTGAAATCTCTGAACGAAGGTCACCCTCAACCTTATACTCTGCGCCAATAATCTCACGAATCTTGGCAGCATCGTCATCAGTCCAGTCACAAACCTTCTTGTCACGGTCTACACCAGCCTTATCCAGGATCTTACCTGCACTGCTGCGACCCAGACCATACACATAAGTCAAAGCGATTTCACCTCTTTTATTCTGAGGTAAATCAACACCAACAATTCTAATTGCCATATACTATTCTAATTTTTGCAATAATTAACCCTGACGTGTCTTGAACTTAGGGTTCTTCTTGTTAATTACATACAAACGACCCTTACGACGAACGATCTTGCAATCGGGGGTGCGCTTTTTTAATGAAGCTCTTGTTTTCATATTTCTATTATTATTTGTATCTGAATACTATGCGTCCCTTTGACAAATCGTACGGACTCATTTCAACACGTACCTTGTCGCCAGGAAGAATCTTAATGTAGTGCATTCTCATCTTACCTGAGATGTGAGCCGTTATCTCGTGACCATTTTCCAATTCAACATGGAACATAGCATTAGAGAGTGACTCGGTGATTACACCATCAATTTCAATTGCAGATTGTTTAGCCATATATTTACTTATACTCCTAATTTTTCAATTTCCTCAAACGAAGAGAGAATGTCGGGCTTGCCATGATGAATGGCGATTGTATGCTCAAAATGCGCAGCGGGCTTTCGGTCACGGGTTATGATTGTCCACTTATCAGGCAACATAAAGACTTCATAGGTTCCCATCGTGATCATGGGTTCAATTGCAATGCAAAGACCATTCTTTATCATCTTACCATCACCGCGTTTACCGTAGTTAGGTACAGCTGGATCTTCGTGCATCTCCTTACCAATGCCATGACCAACAAACTCACGAACGACTCCGTAGCCATTGCCTTCGCAGTGTTGTTGTACAGCATAACCAATATCGCCGATTCGCTTACCAGCAAATGAAGTCTCTATACCTTTGTATAAAGCTTCTTTCGTAACACGCAGAAGGTTCTTGACCTCATCACTCACTTCCCCCACCATAAAGGTGTAGGCAGAATCACCATTGAAACCTTCGAGAAGAGTACCACAATCTACGGACACGATATCACCCTCTCTAAGAGGTTCATCGTTTGGGATTCCATGAACAACTTGTTCATTCACTGAAGTGCAAATACTTGCAGGGAATTCAGGACCATAAGGATTAGGAAAACCCTTAAAGGTAGGAACCGCACCATGATCACGGATAAACTCTTCCGCTATCTTGTCCAACTGTTTGGTGGTCACACCTGGCCTAATTGCTTTACCAATCTCAGCCAAAGTGCTTCCTACCAAAAGGTTGGCTTTGCGCATTAATTCTATCTCATCCTCAGTCTTAAGAAATATCATAAAGATAAGTCTTAATAGGCATTAACGCCTGCACGACCATGGATTCTACCAGAACTCAACAGACCATCATAATGACGCATCAAGAGATGGCTCTCAATCTGCTGGAGAGTATCGAGTACCACACCAACAAGAATAAGTAGAGAAGTACCACCAAAGAAGGCTGCAAACTCACGAGTAACATTGAACATGCCAGCAAATACAGGCATGATAGCAATGAATGCCAAGATGAGTGAGCCAGGGAAGGTGATTCTGGACATTACTCCATCAATGTATTCAGCTGTATCCTTACCAGGACGAACGCCAGGAATGAAACCATTGTTGCGCTTCATATCCTCAGCCATCTGAACAGGATTCAGGGTAATAGCGGTATAAAAATAGGTGAACGCAATAATGAGAATAGCGCTCAGAATATTATACCAAAGTCCCTGAGGATTGCTCAGTGCAATTGCAGCAGAACTTGCATCTCCGCCAATAGCGCGAGCCAGAATGCCAGGAATAAACATCAATGCCTGAGCAAAGATGATAGGCATTACATTAGCTGCGAACACCTTAAGAGGAATATACTGGCGTGCGCCACCAACAGCCTGGTTGCCAACAACACGCTTAGCATATTGTACAGGAACCTTGCGAGTACCCTGTACAAGGAGAATTGCAACAATAACAACTGCAAAAAGCACAATAATCTCAATAAGGAACATAACCAGACCACCACCATTCATGTTGGTGAATCGGGTCGTCAACTCCTGACCGAAAGCCATGGGAAGACGAGCAATAATACCCAACATAATGATGAGTGATACACCGTTACCAATACCCTTGTCTGTGATACGCTCACCTAACCAAAGAATGAACATGCTACCTGCAGCCAAAATAATAGTGCTGGTTACGAGGAACATAGTCCAATTCAAGGTAGGCATAGCATCTCCCATCTGAGAACGCAAGTTAATCAGATATGCAGGGCCTTGTACCAAAAGAATCAAAAGAGTAAGTGCACGGGTGTACTGGTTGATTTTGCGTCGACCGCTCTCACCTTCTCTCTGAATCTTCTGGAAAGAAGGAACGGCAACACAAAGAAGCTGAATAACGATAGAAGCCGAGATGTAGGGCATGATACCCAATGCAAAAATTGAAGCATGGGTAAATGCACCACCAGAGAACATACTCAAAAGATTGAGCAGACCGTTACCACTTGCCTGATTCTCCAAACTTGCCTGAGCCACATTGGGATCAATGCCGGGCAATACGATGAAAGAACCGAAACGATAAATCGTTGCAAAAAGCAGGGTGACAAGAATGCGTGAACGCAAATCCTCAATGGCCCAAATGTTCTTAATGGTTTCTATAAACTTCTTCATTATCTAATTACAGTTTTGTGGCAGTACCGCCAGCATTAGTGATAGCAGCTTCAGCTGACTTTGAGAAAGCATTGGCAACAACGTCAACCTTAGCGGTCAGTTCACCAACACCCAAGATCTTAACAGGCAGAGATGCTTTTACGAGACCTGCAGCAGCAAGCTCCTGAACAGTAATCTGAGTTAAGTTCTTAGACTCAGCCAACTTCTGAATAGCAACCAAATTTACGGGCTGATACTCAACGCGGTTAATATTCTTAAAGCCGAACTTAGGCAGACGACGCTGCAGAGGCATCTGACCACCCTCGAAACCGATCTTCTTCTTGTAGCCAGAACGTGCCTTAGCACCCTTATGACCACGGGTAGAGGTACCACCCAAACCTGAACCAGGTCCACGACCGATACGACGACGTGAATGAGTAGAACCGCATGCGGGTTTCAAATTATTTAATTTCATAACTTTACTGTTTATCAGATTTTTAATTAATCGATAACTGCCACCAAATGATGAACAGTATTAATCAAACCACGGTTTGAGGGAGTATCCTCAATCTCAACAACCTTATTCATCTTAGTCAGACCCAGGGTGTCGAGAGTGGCCTTCTGAGTTTTGGGAGCATGGATTCTGCTTCTTACTTGCTTAACTTTAATCGTAGCCATTGTATACCTCCTTATCCTCTAAATACTTTATCAACTGAAACGCCACGGTTCTCAGCAACCATCTTTGCATCGCGCATTGAAGCGAGTGCATTAATAGTAGCCTTTACCAGGTTGTGGGGGTTTGAAGAACCCTTTGACTTTGCAAGCACGTCCTTGATACCAACGCTATCGAGAACAGCACGCATAGCACCACCAGCAACTACACCGGTACCGGCAGAAGCAGGCATGATGAGTACCTCAGCACCACCGAAGTGTGCAGTTGCCTCATGAGGTACGGTACCCTTTACAACAGGAACCTTTACCAGGTTCTTCTTGGCAGCCTCAACACCCTTGGCGATAGCAGCAGTAACTTCTCCAGCCTTACCTAAACCCCAACCGATAATACCGTTCTCGTTACCTACGACAACGATGGCAGAGAAAGTGAAGGTTCTACCACCCTTGGTTACCTTGGTAACACGGTTGATAGCAACCAGTCTATCCTTCAATTCGGTATCGCTATTTACCTTTACAATATTTGCCATAATCAATTTTAGAATTTAAGTCCACCGTTACGGGCTGCATCAGCAACCTCCTTTACTCTTCCGTGATACAGATAACCATTGCGGTCGAACACAACGGTTGTGATACCAGCCTCAAGAGCCTTCTTGGCAGCCAGTTCACCAACCTTAGCAGCCTGCTCCTTCTTAGGCATAGCTTCCATGCCAAGTGAAGATGCGCTGCAAAGAGTGCAACCAGTCAAATCGTTGATGATCTGTACATAGATCTGCTTGTTACTTCTGAAGACACTCATACGAGGACGCTCAGCAGTACCGCTGATATTCTTGCGTACTCTGTACTTAATCTTTAAACGTCTTTCTATTTTTGTTGTCATGATCTTCAAGTTTTAAAGTTACTTAGCACCTGCTGACTTACCAGACTTTCTACGGATCTGCTCACCAATGAACAGAATACCCTTACCCTTGTAAGGTTCAGGCTTACGGAATGTGCGAATCTTTGCACAAACCTGACCGAGCAACTGCTTGTCACAAGACTTCAGAATAATCTGGGGATTCTGATTACGTTCAGACTTAGTCTCAACCTTGATCTCTGCGGGAAGCTGGATGACGATGGGGTGAGTATAACCCAGTGCAAACTCAACCAAGTTGCCCTGATTGCTTACACGGTAACCAACACCGACGAGTTCCATTTGCTTAGTGTAACCCTCGCTAACACCAATAACCATGTTATTGATGAGTGAACGATACAGACCATGGAATGCGTGACGCTGCTTTGCGTCAACGGTGTCGTTGGTCTCATCCATCTCAAAGGTCATCTGACCCTCAGAGAGATTTATCTTGATAGAAGGATGAACAGCCTGCTTCAGTTCGCCTTCCTTACCCTTAACGGTAACTACATTATCATCGCTTACGTTAACTGTAACGCCAGCGGGAATGTTGATGGGAAGTTTACCAATTCTTGACATTCTTCAATCCTCCTAATTAATATACATAACAAAGAACCTCACCGCCGATCTTGAGCTCAGCAGCCTCCTTGTTCGTCATTACACCTTTGGAAGTGGATAAAATAGCAATACCCAATCCGTTAATAACTCTCGGCATGTCTTTGTAACCGGTATACTTACGCATACCAGGAGTAGAAACACGGATCAACTTCTTGATGGCGTTGACCTTGTTCTTCTGATCATACTTGAGCGCAATCTTAATTGTGCCCTGAGGACCATCCTCTACAAACTTGTAGTTCAGGATATAGCCCTTCTCGAAGAGGATCTTGGTGATTTCCTTCTTCAAGTTTGACGCGGGAGCCTCAACGACTCTGTGCTTTGCCTGAATGGCATTTCTCATTCGCGTCAGAAAATCTGCTATAGGATCTGTCATTTGATAAAAATTTAATTAATCGGGACTCTCCCGACAATATTAAACACTCTATTCTTTTTCGTCTTAATGCGTAAGGAGCGACTTACCAGCTGGCCTTCTTTACACCGGGAATCAGACCGTTTGATGCCATCTCACGGAACTGAATACGGCTGAGACCGAACAAGCGCATGTAACCCTTGGGACGACCGGTAATCTTGCAACGATTGTGCTTACGAATAGGATTGGCGTTGCGAGGAATAGCCTGCAACTTCTGAGCAGCCTCAAAAGCATCTACGGGATCGCTGTTGGGGTCGTTGACAATCTTCTTCAATGCAGCACGCTTCTCAGCATACTTTGCTGCAAGCTTAGCTCTCTTGACCTCACGGGCCTTCATTGATTCTTTAGCCATATTAAATCTTATTTTTTAGCGTTCTTAAAGGGAAGTCCGAACTCCTTAAGCAATGCATAACCTTCCTCATCGGTCTTAGCGGTGGTAACGAAGGTGATGTTCATACCCAGGATGCGATCGATAGCATCGATGTTGATCTCAGGGAAGATAATCTGCTCCTGGATACCCATGGTATAGTTACCACGACCATCGAACTTGCTCTCGATACCCTTGAAGTCACGGATACGGGGCAGAGCCACGCGAACCAACTTCTCAAGGAACTCATACATACGCTCACGACGCAATGTCACCATTACACCGATGGGCATCTTCTTACGCAACTTGAAGTTAGCAACGTCCTTCTTAGATACGGTAGCAACGGCCTTCTGACCGGTGATAGCGGTAATCTCGTTGATTGCTACTTCAATAATCTTCTTGTCTGCAGTTGCCATACCCAAACCCTGGTTGATGACGATCTTCTTCAACACGGGGATCTGCATTGCAGAGGTGTAGTTGAACTGCTGCTTCAGAGCAGGCGCAATGCGCTCTGCATATTCCTTCTTAAGGCTTGCTGTATTTGCCATTACTTAATCTCCTCTCCAGATTTTTTTGCATAACGGACCAGTTTGCCCTCTGCGTTTAACTTTCTACCGATACGGGTAGGCTTACCAGTCTTGGGATCTACTACATTCAGGTTTGAGATCTGAATGGGAGCCTCCATTTTAACAATGCCACCCTGAGGGTTCTTAGCACTGGGCTTCTGGCTCTTGCTTACCAAGTTTACGCCTTCTACGATTGCGCGCTGCTCCTTAACGAGCACCTTCAACACTTTACCAGTCTGGCCCTTGTTGTCGCCAGCATTTACGTAAACTGTATCGCCTTTCTTAATGTGTAACTTACTCATTTTTCTTTGATCTTAAATAATGATTAAAGAACCTCAGGTGCCAATGAAACGACCTTCATGTTGACAGCTCTGAGCTCGCGAGCAACAGGACCGAAGATACGACTACCACGCAACTCACCTGCGTTGTTCAACAGAACGCAAGCGTTATCATCAAAACGAATGTACGAACCGTCTGCGCGGCGTACCTCCTTCTTAGTACGTACGATCAGTGCCTTTGATACCGAACCGGCCTTAACATCACTCGTGGGGATAGCGCTCTTGATAGCAACGACGATAACGTCACCTACAGAGGCATAGCGGCGGCGAGTACCACCGAGTACACGAATGCACAAGCACTCACGTGCACCACTGTTGTCTGCGACTACCAGTCTAGATTCTGTCTGTATCATAATTACTTAGCTCTTTCTACGATTTCTACTACTCTCCATCTCTTAGTCTTGCTCAAGGGACGAGTTTCCATGATGAGTACGGTGTCACCCTTGTGGCAATCGTTCTTCTCGTCGTGAGCATGGTACTTCTTAGTCTTGCTAATGAACTTACCATAAATAGGGTGCTTCTCCTTGAACTGAGCAGCAACTACGATGGTCTTATCCATCTTGTCGCTAACTACGACACCCGTTCTTGTCTTTCTTAAATTTCTTTCTTCCATTGTGTCGGACCTAATTATTTGTTAAGCTCACGCTCGCGAAGAATAGTCTCCAAGCGGGCAATATTACGACGCGCAGCCTTAATCTGAGAATTGTTCTCAAGGGGTGATACAGCGTGATTGAGCTTCATCTGATGGTACTGAGCCTTCTCGGTCTGGATCTTCTCCTTCAAGTCAGCATCATTCAACTCCTTAATTTCTGCAACTTTCATAATTATGCGTTTTTATCGTAATCTCTTCTAACAATGAACTTAGTGGTGACGGGGAGCTTCTGAGCAGCCAGACGGAGAGCCTCCTTAGCAATCTCATAGCTAACACCTTCGATCTCGAAAATGATGCGGCCAGGGGTAATGGGGAAAACATAACCTACGGGATCACCCTTACCCTTACCCATACGTACGTCAGCAGGCTTCTTAGTGATTGGCTTGTCAGGGAAGATACGAATCCAGCTCTGACCCTCACGCTGCATGTAACGTGTCATAGCAACACGGGCAGCCTCAATCTGACGAGCGGTAATCCAGTGCGTATCGAGCGACTTGATACCGAAAGAGCCGAATGCCAGCTGGTTGCCACGCTGTGCGTTACCCTTGCGGGCATTCTTTTGAGGCCTTCTATATTTAGTTCTTTTTGGTTGTAACATGATTCAATACTTTTTAACGGTTGTTGTTCTTCTTGCGACGGGGACCGCGACGATCGCCGTTTGCATTGTTGAAACCTCCACGGCCATTCTCCTTCTGCTGAGTGAAGTTAGGAGCAAGGTCAACCTTACCATACTTCTCACCGCGGCAGATCCAAACCTTGATACCCAGGATACCAACCTTGGTCAGAGCCTCGCTCTGGCAGAAATCGATATCAGCACGGAAGGTATGGAGAGGAGTACGACCCTCCTTGAACATCTCACGACGAGCCATTTCAGCACCATTCAGACGACCACAGATGAGCACCTTGATACCCTCTGCACCAGCACGCATAGTGTTAGCGACAGCCATCTTGATAGCACGACGGTAAGCAATCTTACCCTCGACCTGGCGAGCGATGTTGTTTGCAACGATGGTTGCGTCGAGCTCAGGCTTCTTTACCTCATAGATATTGATCTGTACTTCCTTCTCAGTGAGCTTCTTCAACTCCTCCTTCAGTTCGTCAACCTTCTGACCAGCCTTACCGATAATAAGACCTGGACGAGCGGTGCAAACGGTGATGGTAACGAGCTTGAGGGTGCGCTCGATGACGATGCGTGAAAGGCTAGCATCGCCCAGACGGGTGTTCAAGTACTTGCGGATCTTATTGTCCTCGAGCAGCGTGTCACCAAAGTTCTTGCCACCGAACCAATTAGAATCCCAACCGCGAACGATACCCAGACGGTTGCTTATAGGATTTACTTTCTGTCCCATAGTTTCTTTTAATTAATCTTTCTTAGTGTCAACGAACAAGGTAACATGGTTAGAACGCTTACGAATGCGGTAACCACGGCCCTGAGGAGCAGGTCTCATACGCTTCAGTGTAACGCCCTCGTCAACAAAAACACGTGTAACGAAAAGCTCACCATCTTCAGCCTTGCGCTCGTTCTTCTGTTCCCAGTTGGCAATAGCAGAGCGCAGCAATTTCTCTACGTCTGCGGCAGCAGCCTTAGACGCGAACTTCAAGGTAGCCAAAGCTCTATTTACCTCCATGCCGCGAATCAAATCAACCACATATCTCATCTTGCGGGGAGAAGAGGGACAACCTTTCAGTTTTGCAAAATACTGGGTCTTCAGGGCTGCCTTTCTTGCGTCAGCAGCTAATTTCTTTCTTTTTCCCATTATATTATTACTCTAATTTTTCGACAATGCCCTGTCATTACTTCTTGTTACCACCATGGCCACCGAACTTACGGGTAGGAGCGAACTCACCCAGCTTATGGCCTACCATGTTCTCAGTAACATAGACAGGAATAAATTTATTACCGTTGTGTACAGCCACGGTATGACCCACGAAATCGGGTGAAATCATACTGGCTCTGGCCCAAGTCTTGACAACAGTCTTCTTGCCACTCTCATTCATGGCGAGAATCTTCTTCTCGAGATTAACCTCGATATATGGACCTTTCTTTAATGAACGACTCATAGTTTCCTCTGATTATTCGTGGATTACTTCTTATTAGCTCTTTCGATAATGTACTTGTTAGACTGCTTCTTGGGGCTGCGTGTCTTGAGACCCTTAGCGTACAGACCCTTGCGGCTTCTGGGATGACCACCAGACTGACGGCCTTCACCACCACCCATGGGATGATCGTGGGGATTCATTACGACACCGCGGTTGTGGGGACGACGACCCAACCAGCGAGAACGACCAGCCTTACCAGCGCTCTCCAGACCGTGATCGCTATTACCAACACTACCTACAGTAGCCTTACAAGCAGAGAGGATCTGACGAGTCTCTCCAGAGGGCAACTTGATAACACAGTAACGACCCTCACGAGAAGTCAACTGTGCAAAGTTACCAGCCGAACGAACGAGCAGAGCGCCCTGACCGGGACGGAGCTCGATGTTGTGGATAACGGTACCAACGGGGATGTTTGCAAGGGGAAGTGCGTTACCGATTTCGGGTGCAGCATCTGCACCGCTCATCAGGGTAGCACCTACCTGCAGACCGTTGGGAGCGATAATATAACGTTTTTCACCATCAGCGTAGTAGAGCAGAGCAATGCGAGCTGAACGGTTGGGATCATACTCGATTGTCTTAACTACAGCTGGAACACCATCCTTCTCTCGCTTGAAGTCAATGAAACGATACTTCTGACGGTGGCCACCGCCGATGTAGCGCATGGTCATCTTACCTTCGTTGTTACGGCCGCCAGTAGAGCGCTTACCATAAACGAGAGACTTCTCAGGTACTGATGCAGTAATCTCCTCGAAAGTACCTATAATCTTGTGTCTCTGGCCCGGTGTTGTGGGCTTAAATTTACGTACTGCCATCTTATT
>JAKSLN010000020.1 GCA_024401165.1 Bacteroidaceae bacterium | reverse complement strand
TACGATGGAAAGGGAACGGCAGACGAACCTTATGTGCTGACGGAAGAGCAGGCTTGCCCAGGTCCAGCTGCTAGCGAGACTGCCTACTACACCTTCGTGGCTCCACGTCCCTGCGTCGTTACCTTCCACCACAATTTTGTTGGTGATATAATTGGCAACGTCACCGTAGGTGAAAAGACCAGTTCCCTCTCTCTTCCCCTTATCATGCAGGCGGGCGATGTGGCCATCGTCAGCGTTCGCTGCCGCGAGGACAATCAGGATGCCCACCTTGGCCTCATGCTGCAGGAACTGAAGGAAGGCATGATCATGTCCACTGCGCTGCCTCTCGCCGAGGGCGTCAACGAGATCGAGAAGCGTCAGGTGGGAGACGTGTCTATGTGGTACAAAGTGGTGGTTCCCGCCCATCAGCGTGTTACTGTCACTTTCAACAATTACCTTGTAATGCAGGCCTACGTGGAGACTGTGCAGGAGAAGTTGGGAACCGACCAGCCCGTTGACTACATCAACACTACCGACACTCAGCAGACCGTCTACATCGAAGTTCAGAGTACAAACAACTTCACCTTGCAGGCAACGGTGGCGTACAGTACGCCTATTCCCGACCTGAGCCACATCGGCGAACTGTCATGCAGCGTCGAGCAAGATGGTGTTCTTCCTGTCGGAGAATCCATCCGCATTACTCTTCCCAACCGACTGGGCGGACGTGACGAGGATGAGCTGACCGTGTCCTACTATATTTTTGGTCAGAACGAGCAAGGCGAATTCGCCGGCGCTCCGCTCAATCTTGGCGGAACGACCGAAGTCTCAGGCACCCTGGGTTCGGGCGTGGTTATAACCTTTGACTTTGAACCAGGCAAGAAGTACCGCCTGCAGTTCTCCGGCCTGAGAAGCGGCAACTATTCTGTCCCCTGTGAGTCGGAGTCGATGGTGGCACCTGCCTACGTCGATTTCTATGTTGACGATCCTACAGGCATCGTTTCGTTGAGTGGAGGCAAGCGAGTTGTGACATTCGATTTGAGCGGCCGTCGTGTTTCCGCTGTCCGTAAGGGACTTTACGTTCAACACGGCAAAGTCATCCTGAAGAAGTAAAGACAAAGATGATTCTTCGATAGACAATCTTTCTTGATGTAAAGATATTTCTTCTTACTGAAAATTAGCGCTGCGGTTTTTTGAAAATACCGCAGCGCAATTTTTAAATTCCCGCAGCGGGATTTTTAAATTTCCGCAGCGGTAATTTTGAAGAGATGTAGCGGTATTTTTAACTTATTGGTATTTAGATAGTTATAAAATCATGCAAATTTTGTGAAAATGTAAGGATAATTCCGAATAAATTTATGCTTTGTAATGCCGATTTACTAGGTTTCTTTGCGTGTTGACAAGAAGGTCTTTTATGCTTAATTTTAGGCAATGACAACCTTGTGCCTAATCGTATATCATCTCCTAATTTTTATGTAAGAGAAAAAGTTTTTGCCCGTTTTTGCCCGTTTTTGGTTAACATTTTAGCATACCTGAGTAGTTACGTGTGGGGGGATGTGATGGAAGACCGATTCCGCAGCCTCAGTTCTAACGTCCTTTTCCCCCCTCTTTTTGCTTCCGTCTTCTTTTCTGCTGATACCGTCCAGGCTTTTATCCGAAGGATTCTATGCAACTCGTGCACCGCTTTTCGTAAGTGCAAAAATGACAGAATCGTACCTTTTTTGCAGAAAATGACACTTTTTTCTTAACTTTTTTTAGTTTTTCTTATTCGTTTTTTCTGTTTTTTTGTAATTTTGCCCCCAATTTATTATGCGCGTATTACATCCGTGCGTGCAGGTCGTTGCATTTTTTGCTGTTTTTTTGACGTAAAATTGTGTGTTGCGATCTGGAAGAGAGAGAAGAATTCTTTATAGTGAGGAAAACGAGAATTATAACTTATATATTATTAACTTAACAAACAAACTCAATGAAAAAAGTTACTTTGATTGTTGCTTCATTGATGCTTGCTACTGCCACTCCTGCAATGGCTCAAACCCAGGATAATCCTTTGGTGCTTTCCTGGGATGCTACGTCTTTCAAGGCACCCGGTGCTAGTGCTCAGAAGACCTTTTACAAGCTTGAGTCAAACTACGAGGGCGTAATGATCATTGATTGCAGCGCTATCCAGGGTTCAACCATGAGCGACCTGTACGTTAACGACAAGCGTGTTGGTAACCTCATCTCTCGCGAGTTGATCGTAAAACGTCACGATGTGATTGTTTTCGCTTTGGCTTGTCAGGAAGACAACGGTATGAACGAGATTAAGCTTTCTTATCGTGCTGTTAAGCAGGGTGAGGTTTGGAACGATCCCGTTACCATGACCAATGGTTTGAATCTTCCCGTCATCAAGAACAACGCAGACCTGGCTCAGTGGTACAAGGTAAGCGTAGCTCCCAAGCACAAGGCAACTGTTCAGCTGCCTTATGGTGTCGCTTCTGCCTTCACTCCCGACAACGCTGCTACTGAGGCTAATCCTCAGAGCTTCGAGAACAATGCAAATGGCATGAGCCTCGTTATCGACAACTTCGATGGCGTTCAGCCCAAGGACATCTACGTGAAGGTAGCTGCTTGCAACGCAGGTGGTGAAGTTACCATCACCGACGAGGTTAAGCCCGGTACCGATGCCGAGCATCCCATCGTATTGGCTTGGGACGCTGAGAGCTTCAAGGCTCCCGCAGCAGGTGCTTCTAAGACCTACTACAAGCTCGAGTCAAACTATGAGGGCGTAATGACTCTCGATTGCAGCGCTATCAAGGGTTCAACCATGAGCGACCTGACCGTTAACGGCAAGCGTGTAGGTAACGTTACCTCTCGCGAGATGATCGTTAACCGTCACGACGTTATCGAGTTCGCACTGGCTTGCCAGGAGGACAACAGCGCTAACGACATCAAGATCTCTTATCGTTCTATCGCTGAGGGTGAGGTTTGGAATTCGCCTCTGGCTCTGACCGACGGCACCACCATCCCCGCTATCAAGAATGGCGTTGAACTGGCTAAGTGGTACAAGATCAGCGTAGATCCCAAGCACAAGGCTACTGTTCAGCTTCCTTACGGTATCGCTTCTGCCTTCACTCCCGACAACGCTGCTGCTGAGGCAAGTCCTCTGAGCTTCGAGAACAACGAGAAGGGCATGAGCCTCGTTATCGACAACTTCGATGGCGTACAGCCCAAGGATATCTACGTTAAGGTTGCTGCTTGCAACGCTGAGGGTGCTGCTAGCATTACCGACGAGATCAAGCCCGGTACCGATGCCGAGCATCCCATCGTATTGGCTTGGGACGCTGAGAGCTTCAAGGCTCCCGCAGCAGGTGCTTCTAAGACCTACTACAAGCTCGAGTCAAACTATGAGGGCGTAATGACTCTCGATTGCAGCGCTATCAAGGGTTCAACCATGAGCGACCTGACCGTTAACGGCAAGCGTGTAGGTAACGTTACCTCTCGCGAGATGATCGTTAACCGTCACGACGTTATCGAGTTCGCACTGGCTTGCCAGGAGGACAACAGCGCTAACGACATCAAGATCTCTTATCGTTCTATCGCTGAGGGTGAGGTTTGGAATTCGCCTCTGGCTCTGACCGACGGCACCACCATCCCCGCTATCAAGAATGGCGTTGAACTGGCTAAGTGGTACAAGATCAGCGTAGATCCCAAGCACAAGGCTACTGTTCAGCTTCCTTACGGTATCGCTTCTGCCTTCACTCCCGACAACGCTGCTGCTGAGGCAAGTCCTCTGAGCTTCGAGAACAACGAGAAGGGCATGAGCCTCGTTATCGACAACTTCGATGGCGTACAGCCCAAGGATATCTACGTTAAGGTTGCTGCTTGCAACGCTGAGGGTGCTGCTAGCATTACCGACGAGATCAAGCCCGGTACCGACATCGAGCATCCCATCGAGTTGGCTTGGGACGCTGAGAGCTTCAAGGCTCCCGCAGCAGGTGCTGCCAAGACCTACTATCAGCTCCGTTCTAACTACGAGGGCGTGATGGCAATCAACACCGATGCTGTCAAGGGCGCTACCATGACTGATCTTTATAAAAATGGTACACGCGTAGGTAACGTTACCTCTCGTGAAATCTTGGTTAACCGTGGCGACATCATCCAGCTCGCTATCGCTTGCCAGGAGGACAACAGCGCTAACGACATCAAGATCTCTTACCGCTCTGTTAAGCAGGGTGAGATCTGGAACATGCCTAACACCCTGGCTGAGGGCGAGAACAAGATCGCTTGCGTTGAGACCAACGTAGATCTGGCTCAGTGGTACAAGCTGAGCGTTGAGCCCGGCAAGAAGGCAAATATCCAGATGCCTTACGCAGTTGCTAAGGTATTCACTGCCGACAACGCAATGGCAGAGACCAACGCTGCTGATTTCGTAAACAACGCTGAGGGTATGGCTTACAGCTATGCTAACCAGGATTGTGTTCCTGTTGACCTCTACGTTAAGGTTGAAGGCAACAACAAGGCTAGCAATGCCGTTGTTAGCTTCGAGGATTGCGAGATCCTGAAGGGTAACGGTTCTGAGAAGTATCCCAACATCATCGCTTGGGACGCTGAGAGCTTCAAGGCTCCTGCTGCAGGTTCTATGAAGACCTACTATCAGCTGAAGTCTAACTACGAGGGTGTCCTGAGCATCAATGCTGACGCTCTCCAGGGTTACACCATGTCTGACCTCTATGTAAACGGCCAGCGCGTAGGTAACGTTGCAACCCGTGAGATCTTGATCAACCGTCTTGACGTTGTTCGCTTCGCTATCGCATGCCAGGAGGACAACAGCGCTAACGATATCAAGCTTTCTTATCGTCAGCCCAAGCAGGGTGACATCTGGAACATGCCTATCATTCTCCAGGAGGGTGGCAACACCGCTAAGGTTGTTCGCAACAACGTAGACCTGGCTCAGTGGTACAAGGTTACCGTTCCCGCTAACGAGTACCTGAACATCCACATGGACTATGCAGTTGCTGAGATCTACACTCCCGACAATGCTGCTGCTCAGACCAATCCTATCAAGTTCGAGAATAACGTATACGGTATGACCTATGAGATGACCAACGAGAAGAACGGTCCCGTTGATCTCTACATCAAGGTTTCTTCACTCAACAACCCCAGCGAGATCATCGTTAACTACGGTGTTGCTCCCGCAGAGGATGGTTCTGCTGCTCGTCCCTACACCGTAACCTGCCCCGGTGGCTTCTACGGTCCCGATGCAGCTGAGAATGTAGACGACAAGACCTACTATCGTATGGAGGCTTCTCAGAATGGTGTGCTCCTCATCAGCAGCAACCTCGAGAATGCTATCGCTAACGTACTCGTAAATGGCAAGTCTATCGGTGCTGGTCTTAACCGTGAGGTACAGGTTCAGCTCCACGACATCATCACCTTCGAGATTGCTTGTCAGACCGACAACACCGAGAAGGCTGTTAACCTGAAGTATCGTGACTTCGAGGAGGGTGACCAGTGGCTCAATCCTATCGTCCTGAAGAAGGGTGATAACGCTGCTGAGGCTGTTCGTTACAACGTTCAGATGCCCGACTGGTACAAGTTCCGCGTACCTGCTGGTGAGACCGTACACATCCAGATGGGTTATGGTATCGCTAAGGTTTACAACGTATTCACTGCTGGTCAGGAGAAGGACGGCGCTGAGTTCACCAACAATGCTCAGGGCATGATCTACAGCTACACCAACGAGGCAGACGTTGCTAACGATCTGTACATCAAGGTTTCTGGTCTGAACGAGGCTGGCAACATCAAGGTTTACTTCCAGGGTGATGCTCCCGCTAATGGCGAGGGTACTATGGAGTCTCCCTACATCCTCGCTTGGGATGCTGAGGGCTTCAACGCTCCCGCAGCTGGCGCTACCAAGACTTACTATCAGCTCGAGTCTAACAACGAGGGCGTAATGGTAATCAACGCTGACGCTATCAAGGGTTCTACTCTGACTGACCTCTTCGTAAATGGCCAGCGCGTAGGTAACGTTGTTTCTCGCGAAATCCTGATCAACCGTCACGATGTAGTTCTCTTCGGCCTCGCTTGCCAGGAGGATAACAGCGCTAACCAGGTAAAGATCTCTTACCGCGCAGTTGCTGAGGGAGATGTTTGGAACATGCCTATCGCACTTGCTAAGGGTGACAACAACATCGTTGCTGTTGCTAACAATGTTGACCTGGCCGACTGGTACAAGGTTTCTGTAGCAGCAGGTGAGAAGATGACCATCCAGATGGGCTATGCTGTAGCTGAGGCATTCACTGCTGACGAGGCTGCAACTGGTGCTAAGGGTGCTGCCTTCGAGAACAACGAGAAGGGTGCTGCTTACACTTATGACAACACCAAGGGTACTGGTATCGTAGACATCTACGTTAAGATTTCTGCTAACAACGAGGCATGTGTTGCAACTGTAACATTCGATGCTGGTGAGGTTGCTGGCGGTAACGCAACTGGTATCGATGGTATCATGGCTAACGGTAACGACAAGGTATTTGACATGAACGGTCGTGCTGTTAAGGCTATGCAGAAGGGTAAGGTTTACATCATCAACGGTGTAAAGGTTTTGAAGAAGTAATTCAACAAAACAAATAATCTCGATAGGAGCTGGCGAAAGTCAGCTCCTATTTTTTTTATATATATAATGTGTTCTTTTTCCGTCGTTTTTGGTCTGTTTCCCCTTTTTTTGCTCTTAGTTATGACTTTTAATCCTTTTTAAGTTTCTTTTTTAAAAATATGTGATTTAAAATTTGTAATTTTGTACCCGAGAATTCTATATATGTTTAAATCGTAAAACAAAGCCTTTATGACAAAGAGAATTTGGCTATTTGCGACCTTTGCCTTTATGTGCATTTTGGGAGCGGTAGCACAAGGCCGAAAGGTGACGGGAACTGTTGTTATCGCTGCCGATAATGAACCTGCGATAGGCGCAAAGATTGAGGTCGTTGACAGCAAGATAGTCACAGTGACCAATTTTGATGGTCAGTTTACGCTGGAAGATGTTCCTGTTTCTGCAAAGAAAGTTAGAGTCTCCTACATGGGTATGGCTACCCAGGAGGTTGCCATTCGCAACAATATGCATGTCCTTTTGGAGGAGGACGTGCAGGCGCTGAAGGATGTCATGGTTGTTGCCTTTGGTACGGCCAAGAAGTCTGCCTTCACCGGTTCCGCAGCAGTCATTGATGCCGAGAAGATTGCCAATGTGCAGACGTCTAACGTTACCAACGCGCTGAGCGGCCAAGTGGCGGGAGTGCAGACAACCAAGTCAAGCGGTCGTCCCGGTGAAGGTGCCAACGTTTACATCCGTGGTATCGGTTCTTTCTCTGCCAGCAACTCTCCCTTGTACATCGTGGACGGATCACCCTATGCAGGTGACATTGCAGCCATTAATACACAGGACATTGCCTCGATAACCGTCATGAAGGATGCTGCCGCCAACGCCTTGTATGGTGCTCGCGGTGCCAATGGTGTCATCATCATCACAACCAAGAAGGGTGAGCGCGGCGACGCAAAGGTGAGCGTGGATGCCAAGTGGGGTACGAACCGCCGTGGCATCAAGAACTACGAAGTGATGAGGAATCCCAACGCTTACATGGAGACCCTCTACCAGGCGATGTACAACAATCGCTATAATCAGCTTTCAGCCACTTTGTCGCCAGAGAAGGCTGCTGCCCAGGCTAACCAGTATGTCAATGAAAACATCTTCAAGAACCAAGGCATGGGCGTCGGCTACCAGATGTACACCATCCCCATGGGACAGAACTTGATCGGTACGAACGGCCGCATCAATCCCAATGCTACGCTGGGCTATGCCAATGGCAACTATTTCTTTACGCCCGACAACTGGGAGGACGAACTGCTGAACTCTGGCAACCTGCGCCAGGAGTACAGTGCCAGCATCAGCGGTGGTAACGAGAAGAACGACTACTTCCTCTCGCTCGGCTACATCGAAGATACGGGTATCATCCCCAAGTCTGGCTTTGAGCGTTTCACGTCGCGCATCAAGAACGACTACCGCGTGAAGGATTGGTTTCGCGTGGGCGAGAATGTGTCGTTCACTCACTATACCTTCTCCGACCCCGCAGATCAGTCGGGCTCAGGAACTACGGGCAATGCCTTCTACATGTCCAACACGATAGCGCCCATCTACTCGCTTTATGTACGTGATGCGCAGGGCAACATCCTTCGTGACAAGCAGGGACACATTGTTTATGAGTTTGGCGACAACACCACCTCGAACGTGTATCGTGCCTTTGCTCCCGGTGCGAACCCCGGTGCAGACCTGGCGCTCAACAAGAGCTATGCCCAGAGCAACATCCTCGACGGAACCATCTATGCCGAGGCCGACCTCGTAGAAGGACTGAAGGCGCGTGTTTCCTACAACTACTTTGTGGATGACACCCGCATCAACCAGACTACCAACAAGTACTACGGACAGTACTCGTACATGGGTGGTATCGTCTCGGCTGCTCATCAGCGTACCACCAACACCAACTTCCAGCAATTGCTGACCTATCGCCATAGCTTTGCCGACAAGCACAATGTTGACCTTCTGCTGGGTCATGAGCTCTATACCCTCACGGGCAGCACCATCAGCGGCAGCAAGACGAACATGTTCAATAACGATGTGGCAGAGCTTGGCAATGCCATCAGCAACCCACAGGCTTCTTCTTCAACCGACTACTATGCAACGGAGGGTATCCTCTTCCGCGGTCAGTATGACTACATGGAGAAGTATTTCGGATCTGTCAGTTTCCGTCGCGACGGTTCTTCACGTTTTGCCAAGGACAAGCGCTGGGGTAACTTCTGGTCGCTCGGTGCCGGCTGGCTGATCAATCGCGAAAGCTTCCTGCGTGAGGTCAAGTGGATTGACCTGCTGAAGCTGAAGGCAAGCTTCGGTGAGCAGGGTAACGATGCCGTCGGTGGCTATTATCCCTGGACGAGCCAGTACAGCATCGTGGACATCAACGACCAGATTTCATTGACTAAGGTTACTGAGGGTGCAGAAGACTTGACATGGGAGACCTCGAGAAACTTCAACTGCGGTGTTGACTTCTCGTTCTTTGGCTATCGTCTGAATGGTAGTGTCGAGTTTTTCAACCGTCAGACGCTCGATATGCTCTATGCTCGTCCCATGGCCATCTCGAATGGTATCGGTTCGCTCCTGACCAACATCGGTTCGGTGCGTAACATGGGTCTGGAGATTGACGTGAATGGCAAGGTGATCGAAAACTGGAATGGACTGAACGTGAATGCGAATGCGAACATCACCTTCATCAAGAATAAGATTCTCTCGCTGTTTCCCGAACTGGGTGGCAGCTACGTTTCCGGCAACTACATGCGTCGCGAGGGCGGATCTATGTACAACATCTACATGCGCCGATGGGCTGGGGTAGACCCCGAGACGGGTGCTGCCCAGTGGTGGAAGGACGTGAAGGATGCCCAAGGCAACGTCACGAAGACGGAGAAGACAACCGTCTGGTCGGAGGCAACTGAGACGGAGTTGGGCGACGTCATGCCCAAGGCCTATGGCGGTTTCGGTCTGAACGCCAGCTGGCGCGGCGTTGACTTTGGCATTACGTTTGCCTATCAGTTTGGTGGCAAGATGTACGACTCTGGTTACGCTTCTTTGATGCACAATGGCACGAATTCAGCAGGTATGAACTGGCATAAGGACATTCTGAACGCCTGGACGCCAAGCAACCGCGACACGGATGTTCCTGTTTTGAATACGGCAGCAACGTCGAGCTACGACAATGCGTTGAGCGACCGTTTCCTCATCAGTTCCAACTACCTTAGCCTGAACAACATCTCTGTAGGTTATTCTTTGCCTAAGAAGTTGGTTCAGAGAGCAAGGCTCGACAAGGTGCGTCTCTATTTCGTTGCAGACAACGTGGCTCTGTGGTCAAAGCGTAATGGTCTTGATCCTCGCCAGTCCCTCATCTCGGGCAACAATTCAGAGTATTCAATCCTCCGTTCTTTGTCAGGAGGTATTTCTGTCGACTTTTAATTGAATCTTGAACGTTATGAAAATACAAAATACCATTCTTTCACTTTGCCTGCTTGGCGCCTTTGCGTCTTGCGACAAACTGAACACCGTACCCGAGGGTGACATTGTCGTAGAAGGACAGATTACGGAGGAAAACCTCGATGTGCAGGTAGTCGGCATGTACGACGAGTTGGCAGGTGCCCTGAATACGTTTGCTTCGAGCGACCATACGGACTACGGCATTCCATCCATGTACTTGCGCCTGGATTCCGATGGCATGGATCTTGTTGCTCCCAACACCGGTTACAACCATTTCAATTCTTCGCTAACTTACACGGATCGCATCTATACAAGCACGGGAACGCTCTTTATCTGGTACCGCAACTACAAGATTATCCGCGCTGCCAACTACATCATCGGCAAGATTGATCCCAACACGACCGATGCCCTGCAACAGAGCTATATTGCCGAGGCAAAGTCTTTGCGTGCCTTTGCCTACATGAACCTGGCACAGTGCTATCAGTTCACCTACTTCGGCAACGAGGACAAACCCTGTGTGCCCATCTTGACTGAGAAGACTTCGCTGAACGACGGCAACAACAACCCGCGCCAGACGGTAGCGGCTGTATATAAGCTTATCATGGATGACCTCGACGATGCGGTTTCCAAGTTCGAAAAGACTGCCAGCAGCGTGATTCGCCGAGACAAGATGACTGTCAACGCGGACGTTGCACATGGTCTTCGTGCCCGTGCCCGTTTGCTCATGCACGACTATTCGGGTGCACAGGCTGATGCAGAGGAGGTTCTGGCCAACTATACTCCCTACACACGTGCAGAGGCTTCGGTTCCCAACTTCATCAATGCCAACGACCACAACTGCGTATGGGGTCTTATCTATAACGAACACAGTGCGTCGGTGATGACGGGTATCATCAATTGGCCCTCGATGCTTTGCTCGCTCGTCTCGAATGGTTACACCACGGGCGGTTCTGTCTATCGTTGCATCAACACCAATCTGTTCAACCAGATCAGTCCCTCGGACGTTCGATATGGCTGGTGGCTGGATGCCAACAGCTATTCGCCCAATCTGGAGGGCAACGAGGACTACCTTCAGTTCGTGTCGGAGAAGAAGGTTGAACCCTTTGCTACTGTCAAGTTTGCTCCGGCTGACTACTCGGTTGCATCGGTAAACAACACACAGGACTTCCCCATGATGCGTGCCGAGGAAATGGAGCTGATCCGAATCGAGTGCATCGCTCACGAATCGCTTTCTTCTGCCAAGCAGGCTCTCCACGAGTTCGTGACACGCTATCGTGACGAGTCGTTCGAAAGCTACTCCCAGACGCTCGAAGATTTCCTCGACGAGGTTTGGTTCCAGCGTCGCATTGAGTTGTGGGGCGAGGGCTTTGCCTTCTTCGACATCATGCGTCTGCACAAGGACATCGACCGCAGAAACTCAAACTTCGGTACGGACTATCAGTGGGTCATCAAGGCAGACAGCCCCATCCTCCTGTTCCGCATTCCCCAGGATGAGATACGTGCCAACCAGGCAATCAGTGACCAAGACAACAATCCAGAGGCATCGCTGCCCACCATCTAAGAATAAGGTATTATGAAACTAACGAAAATATTCGGTTTTGCTGTGGCTTGCATGGCCATGGCGTCCTGTGCAGACAGTGTCCCCAGCGATGACTTGGGTGCAAGTCCTGCTTGCGACAACGTAGGTGTTTACTTTCTGCAAGAGGAGTTGAACTCCGTCAAACTGAAAGGACAGACTGACACGCTTACCATCGTCATGGGTCGTGTCAAGACGGAGGAGGCGACATCTTGCAACCTCAATGTCGAGATGCGCAACAGCCAGGGTGCCGTTGAGCTGGTAAAGGAGGTAGATCCGGTATCGTTTGGCCGTGGAGAGGCTGAGGATACGGTTCGACTTGCCGTTGGTCCCCTCGCGTATGGCGAAAACTATACGGTAGACTTGTCGTTGGACGAGTCGCTGGTAAGCCCTTATGCAAAGAGCCAGATGTCCTTTACCGTATACTGTGAGGATCCTGACGCTTGGGAACTTCTGACTGACTCTGCCATCTTTGTCAACAACTTCTGGAGCTGCATCCTCTCGAACTCAACCATTACCTATAAGAATGTGACGATCAAGAAGTACCGTGGCAAGGATATCTTCCGCATCTACGACCTTCCCGCAGCCTTCCAGCGCGAGTGGCAGGAGTACTATCAGATGGCTCCCAACTGTAAGCCCACCCTGACGGGCGAGGAGGGACTGGAGATTGACTGCGAAAAGTATTCTGATCCTAAGAAACCCATCAAGAAGCTCTATATGCCTTTCCAGAGCCTGGGCGTAGAGCTTGGTCCTATCGAAGGTTCCTCCTACACGGTGGGCGAGGTTTGGGCAGGAAGCGTTGCCTACAACTTGCAGAGTGCGTCAACCGGAACGTACCTGACCGAGGGACAGTATCCTCTTGGTACCTATGATTCTGCCAACGGCGTCTTCAAGTTCGGTAAGATTGCAGTTGACTTGGGCGACGATCTGGGCATCCAGCTCTGCAACAGCGAGATAGCCATCTATCTGGATGAGAGCAAACTGGAGACCGACCTTCACGACTTGCTGTACAAGAACGAGCGTCGTGCCGTGTTCAAGTCAACGGCTTACTTGAACGAGGATGGTTCGTACGTAGAACAGGGTACAAAGATAGCACGCTGCGTCAGCGAGGAGTATGAGGATGCCAACAAGACTTTCCGCATCACCGCTCCCTACGTTTCTGGCTATGACCTCTACTTCGTACAGGAGGGCAAGCGCGTGACGTTCCCCTCAGGACAGGTCACGGGCAGCACGTCATTGGGCGGCTATCCCATCTTGTGTGAGTCAAAGACTTGCTCGTACGTGAAGACCGACTCGACAGAGTATTATAAGTTCCCCATGACATTCTATTATGTCAACGAAATGGGAACTCGCTACGACCTGGGAACTTTCAACGAGCGACTGGATGTGGGGTCTGTCATCACATACTATACCCCCGACAGTCTGGTTCGTGACAAGAGCATCGACGAATATGTTGGCACTTGGCTTGGTGAGTTCGTTTACGTTCAGGACCTCAACATGACGGTAGAAGCTCAGGTCACCATTGAGAAAGACGACGACTATACGCTTGTCATTCGTGGACTGTCGCCCTACATGGAGGCCCAGTACGGATATGACTCATCGCTCTATCTCGACTGGAACGATGAGACGGGCCTGTTTGAGTTTGTGCCTCAGTATGCCAACACTTACAACGGCTATCAAATCAACGCCTTGCTCGCCAACCTCGATGATCCCAACAGTTACCTTTATGATAATGGTAAGCTGATTGTCGGCTTCACGAAGGACGGACGCCTGGCATTCGTCAACGATCCCGAAAACGAAAGACTTGTCGGAACGGACCTCAACTGCATCGTGTTCTACACTACGGCAAGTGGCGGTTCGTTGGTAGAACCCTTCATTCCCTACAACCTGGTGCTTACCCGTGCGAAGGTTGAGGACGAGGTGGTTCCGGCATTCATCAAGTCACATAAGTACACCACCATGTTGCCCTGGTCAAGTTTCGGCTCACTCCAGAAACTGGGCGGTCACACCGTAAAGACCAATTTCGGCAAGGAAGAGGGTGCTGGGGTAGGAGTCAAACTTCGCAAGCCCAGTCTCCCCATGTTTAAGAAATAAAAAACTACTATATCCAAATAATGAAGAAGACGATCCTTCTGTCATCTCTTTTTGCAATTTCCTTCACGGCTTTGGCTATTCCACGTAGCGAAGAGGCAGCGAGGGAAATTGCCTATTTTCACTTCTGCAAGAATTCGGCCGGTAAACATAAGGCCAAGTCGAAGAACGAACTTACTTTGGCTGGTACGGCCTCTCATATTTTGGGCGATTCCTCTCATGGAAAATCGCGTGTCAAGGGAGTCGAGACAGAACCATTCTATGTCTATAACAATGGTGCCGAAGGCTTTGTGATTGTCTCGGGCGACGATGCCGTCGACGACATCCTGGCCTATAGCGATGCCGGTGCCTTCGAGTTTGCCGGAATGCCCGCGCAGTTGCGTGGCTGGCTGCAGACTTATGCTGACGAGATTGCCTACGTCAGACAGCAGTCCTCCTCGTCGAACCGTTCCTCGCAGTTGAGAGTCAACAAGGCATCTGCCTATCCGGCTTCTGTCGATCCGTTATTGAAGGCAAATGGCGAGATGATCCAGTGGGACCAGAACGCTCCCTTCAACGGCGAGTGTCCCAACTACCTGGGTTACGTATGCCCCGTTGGATGTGTGGCAACCGCCTTCGGACAGATCATGTATTATCATCGTTGGCCAGAGAAGGGACAGGGCGGCACCAAGACCTACATCAGCGAACCCAACAGCCTCAGCCAGTCCTTCACGTACTCGGGTACCACCTTCGACTACGACAAGATGTTGCCTCGCTACTCCTATGGAAAGTACACTGAGGAGCAGGGTAAGGAGGTTGCCAAGTTCTGCCATGGCATTGGCGTTGCGGTTGACATGATGTACGATCCCAGCGGATCAGGTGCCTACTCTCTGTATTGTGGAGATGCCATCTTGAAGTATTTTAACTACGACCAGAATCTTCATTACGCCTATCGCGACTATTTCTCTCAGGATGAGTGGATTGACATGATCAAGAAGGAATTGTCTGAGGGACGCCCCATCTGTTATGCCGGTTCCTCAACGTCGATTGGACACCAGTTCGTGTTTGACGGCTACGATAGCAGCAACCGCGTCCACGTCAACTGGGGATGGGCCGGAATGAGCGATGGTTATTTTACCTTGTCTGTCCTGTCGCCCAGCAACACCGGTACGGGTGGAGGTTCCGTCACTTCGGGCGGTTTCATCTACAATCAGGCTATGTGGTTGGGCCTCCAGCCTCCCACGGCTCAGACATCTCCCGTTTCACATCTGGTGCTGAATACCTATTCTGCCTATACGGGAACCTACACGACTTCGTTCCTGAGCGTTGACAAGATGAATGCCATGGTGGGCGAATCCCTTACCCTTTCGACGAAGGAAATCACCAATCTCTCAACCGCCTTCTCCGGTGTGCTTGGCGTTGTCCTTGAGGACGCAAATGGCAATCAGCTCGTGTTGAACCAAACCAAGGCAAAGAGTATGCGATGCGCAATGATTAACCGCGATGAAGACGCTGTCAATCAGCAGTTTATTCTTCCTTCCGATTTGACTGATGGTTCCTACACACTCTACATGGCATCCAAGGCGAATGGCGAAGAGAGGTGGAGTCGCATCAGAGCAGCAGAAGGCTATTGTGATGGCTACGACGTGCTTGTTCAGAATGGCATGGCCACCCTCTCCTATAATGGCGAACCCGATGCCGACGGCACACTTGTGGTTGATCACGCCATCTACACCAAGTGCCGCAGTCAATTCACCGCGAAGGTTCGTAACAACAACAAGCGCGAATTCTTCGGCGTTGCTCATGTTGGCGTGTTTACCGAGGATGCAAATGGTACGATCAACCTGATCGGTCTCTGCGGTCGCGAGCAGGTAACGCTGCCTGCCGGTAAGGACATTGAGATCGTCTTCCGGGGTGCCATCGAAGCGGCCAAGGCAGGAACGACCATCAGCCAAGGTGATTACAAAGCCTGTGTCGTCGTTGAGAATCAGGGCAAATACTACCAGGTGAGCGAGATCATCGACGTTACCGTCAAGCGTATTCCCTCCGGCATGGCATCTTTGACAAGCAACGATTTCAGTCTTTCAAAGGATTCATACGGCATCGATGAACCCATCCAGGGACATGTCAAGGTGACCAACTCGCGTAGTGTCTACTCAGACTTCCTTGGCATTATCATTTTCAAGGAAAAGTCCAACCAGGGTAAGCCATATTGGGAGAAGGAAGTGTTCCTTGAAAAAGACATTGCTGCCGAATACGACTTCCTTATTCCTGCCCAGTTTGAACCGGGTATCTACAAGGCCTCGCTCCGTTACACGGGAGGTGCTGAGTATAGCAACGAGGTGGCCAGCTGCACCTTTGAGGTACGAGGCGACTACGTTGGTCTTCAGGATGTTGCGGTTCAGGAAGGCAAAGTCCTTTCGACTGAGTATTTCAACCTGTCTGGCCAGAAGCTGGCAGGCAAACCCTCACGCGGCACATACCTTGTGAGGAAGCGTACGGACAAGGGCGTTGTTGTAAACAAGGTTGCTCAACAATAGAATAAGAAACAACAGAAACAATGAATCGATATAAATCCATCGCGTTAACCTTACTTCTGAATCTTTTCGCTTTGCTGGCCAATGCACAGGGAGGCAATTCCATTTCTGAGGCTGTCCGACTCAATCTGGGGGACAACAGCTGCTCCTTCTCGGCAGGCGACGATTACAACAGTTTTCGCTACTACGTGTTCAACTCTCGTGAGCGCGGACTCCTAAAGCTGGAGTGCGTTGGTTCGGAGGTTACCTTTCGTGCGGTAGATGCTAATGGTGAGGAACTTTCTTGCATCAAAGGCATTGGCACCTGCATCATTCCCGTCCAGGCAGGCGTGGATTCCTATCTGACCGTGTGTCCCAACATGCCTTTTGAGGAGGACATGAATATTGGTTTTTATGCCTCCTTTGAAGCCAACGACAACGCTGGCCGAGGCATGAGCAAGGACGATCCCATCAAGGTAACGGAGGGCAAGATGAACATCACAACCAGTGCTGTTGCGGATTTCGGAGAGTTCACCAGTTATTTTACCTACACGGCCGCTGAGACCGGCGCTTTGACACTCGCCCTGTCGGGCTACGTCCTGTCGGGCAAGTACGGCACGAGTTTTGAACATCTGGATGGAACCTTCTCGGCAGATTACAACGACGGTTCGTATGTCGCCTCAATTCCCGTCAACGAGGGACAGACTGTCTGCTTCACCATCCTCGCTTATAGTCCCATGACCGTCATGGCAAAGATGACTCATCCCGAGAAGGGCAGTACGCCCAACTATCCCATCGAGCTCGTCGAGGGCCAAAACGATGTGAGCGCAGAGTTTGGCGAGTTTTGGTACAAGTACAATGGTGCGTCTGCCGACGGCTATGTCACTATTCGTTCTGCACAAGAGTTGCCTCGCGGACATGTCAGTGTCCATCCTTCCAACGACATCTATACGACTTTGGCTAAGTCCGAGACCGGCTACTACGACCTGCGCTTCAAGGTAGAGGCCCACAAGGCATACCTTATTTATATTTATAAGACGGAAGAGTCGGAAGACTGGCCCGATCCCGACCATATTGACGTAAGCTTTGCTCCCTTCCAACAGGGTGAGACAAGTCGCAATCCACTTCCTCTGACGGTGGACAAGTCTGTGGAACTCAACTCGATGAATGGAACCTACTACTACACCATCTCCGTGCCCGAAGGTTCTGAGAAGATGCTGGAGATGACCGTCAGCGGCGAGGCAGCCAATTCCTGCCATCTCACCCTCTTCGACACACGCGATGGACAGTACTATGCCGCTACCGGAATGGAACGTGTACAGAAGGTAGCACAGGGTGGCAGCACCTTCATGCTTATCGTTGAGAAGAATCGGGTAGGGGAGGCCGTCCTGTCTCCCGTTGTCCGCGACATTAAGGCAGGCGAGGCCATAACCTCTCCCATTGTTGCTCAAGTTGGAACAAGCGTGGTTGGCAAGGCTGCTGACGTCTATTACACCTACACGGCCACGCTCACTGGACGCATCGGCGTCAAGTTCGACATCCCCGGTGTCGATGTGGAGTTCCCCGTCTCTACCAACCCCAACGAAGGCAGCTACGTTATCGTCCGCGACGAAGGCCAGCAAAAGATTGACGTCGTGAAGGGCCAGACTTATTACATGCACTTCCGCAACGTGTCGGAGGACTGCCACTTCACCTTCACCGAACGAGAGTATCTGGCAGGCGAGACACGCGACCTTGCCATCGAAGTAACTGAAAATAAGGTTACTTTGGCCAGCGGTGTCATGAATGCTTGGTACAGATATGTTGCCGCTCAGGATGGCAAGATGGTCCTCTCCAGCGACATCATCGGCAACGAATACACCTACATCCAATACCTCGTCAACGACGGTCAGTACCCCTCGGCCATCAACACCCACAACGGTGAGGAAGGTCAGATTGTTTACTACGCTGCCTTCTCCGTCAAGCAAGGCGACGTTGTCTACGTCCACCTCACTTCCGATGTCGACCGTGGCGGAAATGTCATTCGTTTCGATTTGAGAGACTTCGAGGTTGGCGAGTCACCCGAGAAGCCCATTGAGATTGCGTTGGGCGCATCGCCCCTTGAGATCCCTGCAGCCACACGTACCCAGAGCATTTGGGTTCGCGTCCCCCTGCATGGAGCCAAGAAGGTTCTCGTCTCCACCGACCGCTTCGTAGCGGGAGGAATCTATACCAGCAAGGACTTCTCTCGTGGTTTCGACCTTGGCTTCACGGCCGACGAGAATAACGAGGTTCACACCGCCATCTACGAGAGTGCCCACCCCGTCGAGGCCCTCTACGTCTGCTTTACCCAGTCGCTGGGCAAGATCGTTGTTCATGCCGAAGACCTCAGTTCGTCGTTCGATGGAATCGATGCCATGAGCAGTCAGAAGGAGGATGTCTTCTACGACGTTACCGGTGTACGCCAGGCTGCGGCAAAGCGTGGCCTCAACATTGTTCGCAAGGGCAATGGCCGTGTTGTTAAAGTCTTGAAAAACTGAATGATGACGAAGGAATTCCTTCAAAAATAAACAGCAATTTATTACATAGAAATACTACTGATGAAGATGCACCTTAAACAAATTGCGAGTGCTTTGGTTTTCGCTTTGGGCATGATGCTCAGCCAGCCAGCGTTTGCCATCAAAGCCAATCCGCGTGCTATAACCGTGCGCCAGCCCGATGGCACCACACTCGTTTTGCGTATCCATGGCGATGAGAATCACCACTATCTTGCCACGACGGATGGCTATCGTGTGGCAACCGACAAGGCCGGTTTTTATCGATACGTAGAATTCGATGCAGCTGCCAACAAGCTTCGCCTCACCGACCTCCGTGTCCACGACTTCGAAGGCCGTGACGCCGCCGAGCAGACCCGTGTGTCGAAGATGAAGAAGGCACACCTCATTGAACAGGAGTGGAAGGGTCGCAATCCTCTCACTCCCAAGATGATAGAGCATCCCCTTTCGCCCACCGTCGTCAATCCCTCTGCCTATTCATGGACGCCCAGTTCCAACTTGCACCGTGTCAGTCGTGCTGCCGAGGCCAACGAGAGTCAGTATCTCTGCATCCTCGTCAACTTCGCCGACAACAAGATGAAGTTCAAGAACGAGCACTTCAACAACTTCCTGAATCAGAAGAACTACGACGGCTACGGTTCGGTCAAGGACTACTTCCGCGATAACTCTGGCGGAAAGTTCGTGCCCAACTTCCAGGTCGTCGGCCCCTACACCCTGCCCGAACCTCAGAGTTTCTATGCCGACAATTCCTATGATACCGGTTCCGACATCGACCCTCGTGGCATGGTCATTCACGCTCTCCGTCTGACGCGTGAGAAGAATCCCGAACTCAACTTCAAGCAGTTCGACAACGATGGCGACGGATACATGGACAACGTGTACGTCATCTATGCCGGTTATTCGGAGGCTTCCACGGGCAATGCTGCCGACATGTGGCCACACTCCTGGACGCTCGGCAACGATACCATCAACTACGACGGCGTCATCATCAAGAACTACTCTTGCTCTCAGGAGCTGGTCGGCTCACCCGAGGCCAACCCCACGCCATCCATGGACGGCATTGGCACCTTCACCCACGAGTTCGGACATGTGCTGGGCCTGAAGGACATGTACGACACCAACGACTACTACGATGGCATGGGACTCGATCCCGAAGCCTACAGTCTCTACGCCTCTGGTTCCTACAACAACGACTCCAAGACCCCCGCTGCCCTCTGGGCGTTCGAGCGCCTCCAGATGGGGTGGATGAAGGAAGGCGAGGACATCAAGGAACTCAAGGCGGGCGAGGACGTTACCCAGCTCAACTCCTCTGAGACCTTCACCGCTCGCTACATCGATTGCCATCCCAAGGAGAAGGGGCGGGAGTGGTTCATTCTGGAGAACCGTCAGTTCACCGGTTGGGACGAATTCATCCCCAGTCACGGACTGCTGATCTATCACTACGACTATACAGAGCCCATGGTGACGAAGTATTGGAGCTTGAACGGTCCCAACAACAATGCCCGACACCGCTGCCTCTACATCATCCCTGCCGACAACGTCGACGACACCAACTCGCGCAGCGGCGACACCTTCCCCGGTTCCTCTGGCAACACCGAGTTTACCGACTTTACCGCCCCCAACGCCCTCAACTGGGCCGGCGAACAGACCAATGTTCCCATCACCAACATCCAGGAGCGCGATGGCATCATCTACTACCAGGCTGCTGGTGGTTCGTCCGTCTGGGACGTCATCAAGACGCTCCGTCCTACCCATATCCTCGATACGCAGATCACCGTTTCGGGTCAGGTCGTCAACCACCAGTCTGCCATCAAGGAAGTTGGCTTCTGCTGGGCAGAGGGACGCACCGAACCCACTGTCGACGGTCAGCATAAGTCCGTTTCTGTGACCGATAGTCCCGTCTTCACCATCACTGGCCTGAAACCCGGAACCGCCTACACCTACAAGGCCTACATGACCCTTGCCGACGGTTCCGTTGTCTACGGCTCGCCCATGAACGTCAAGACGGAGTACGAGACGGCCTATGCCCCCTTCGTCGAGGACTTTACCTCGTGGACCAACGGCCTTATCGACGGATGGGAGATCGTCGACAACAACTCCGATGGTGTCACTTGGGTCTACGACAAGCAGGCCAAGGCCATCTGCTACCAGTTTGACTATTGGAACAATGCCGACGACTGGCTCATCGGTAGGCGCCGCTACCACATCCCCGAGAACGGATATCTCTATTTCAAGCGCAGTGTCAACGAACAGCAATACATGGAGGGCCTCGAGGTCTACGTCTCCACCACCAGTTCCAACCTCCAGGACTTCTACCTCCACAAGCAGTTCTCCATTGCCGACAACTTCGGTCGCGAGGTCTACGAGGAAGTCGACCTCAGCATGTATGCCGGCCAGGACATCTACATCGCCCTGCGCTGCAATTCCGAGCGCAGCCAAGGTCTGCTTCGTCTCAGGGACGTTCGTCTCGAGCAGAAGCTGGATACGCCCCAGATTACCTATTTCGGCAAGGGCGATGGCGACGACCAGCTCAAGATCAAGTGGACTGACGTCAGCGGCGCCGATAAGTACTACTTTTTCCTGGGACGTGTGACGGAGGATCCCTACACCACGGTTCTCTTCACCCCCATGGACTTCTACGAGCATGCCAGTCAGAACATCGACTTCGGAACGGGCCACATCTTCTTCCGCAGCACAGGTTCCGTGGAGCTGAAGACCATCGACACTTACTACGAAGACCTCCGATTCATGCTCTATCCCACCGGTCCCACCGGCGTCAGCTACCTGGAGGTCGAGGGTACCAAGGATGGCACGAAGTGGGAACCCGTCTGTCCCCGCATCTCCGTCAGCGCCTACAACAGCGAGGGCGTGGAGTGCAACTATACCGACTACGTCAAGGGCAAGCAGTACATCAAGCTGCGCTTCCGTTTCACCAATAACGGTCGCCTCTGCCACCTCCGCTATCTGACTGTGGGCTACAACGATGGCTACTATTGGGATCAGTTGGCCGCCGGCTATGTCCAGGGCACCGAGAAGGTTGTCGATGCCAAGACGGCAGGCGAGTTCAACAAGGGCCAGTATGTCACCTGGGTGGCGTCGGGCACTTCGTACAACCTGTTCTTCGACCAGTCCCAAAACGTCTTCTATCCCCAGACCTCGTCAGCCGGCTCTGAGACTACCTCCATCGCCCAGCCGATGCCCGACGGCTACGGTCAGGACATGATCTACTCGCCCAACGGCATCCGTCGCCAGCAGCTCCAGCCTGGCATCAACATCGTGCGTAAGCCCAACGGCAAGTCATACGTTATTTATAAATAAGGCAAGCTAGTCTCCTAAACGACTAAATTCTCAATCAACAGCAATGAAACTGAAATACATATTCTCCGCGCTCATCCTCAGTTCAGGTGTCGCCCTGGCAGCCACGCAGATCCTCCAGCCTGTCAAACCCGGCGGGAAGCAGGACGGCGAGAAGGTCAAGCTGGGCCAGTCCTACTACGAGGGACTGCAGCGGGTTGAGCAGAGTGTCTATCCCCTTATGTCGCTCGACGGTGCCCCCGACGGCATCCCCTACGGCTTGCGATGCGACGAGGTGAACGACCGCATTGTCCGCCTTAGTTGGAACACGCCCGAGGCCGTCGACGGCTACTTTGATGACTTCGAGGGCCACGACGACTTTGCCGTCAACTCCCCCGGCCAGGTTGGTTGGAGCTACATCGACGGCGACAACAAGAACACCTACAGCTGGTCGGCTTGCACGTTCAAGAACCAGGGCAAGAAGATGGCCTTCATCGTCATGAATCCTTCGCAGACGACGCCCTCCGTCGAGGCCAATCCCAAGTACGTCCCCGCCTCAGGCAAGAAGATGCTGGCCACCATGTGCTCCATCGACGCCCCCAACAACGACTGGATCATCTCGCCCCGACTCAGCTTCAGCGAGGACTTCACCTTCTCTTTCCATGCCAAGAGCTACCGCACCGACGGCATCACTCCCGAGCGCATCCGCGTAGGCTATTCTACCTCGGGTAAGACCCAGAGTTCCTTCAAGTTCATCACCCCCGAACCCTATCTCGAGCTCCCCGACACCTGGGACCTCTATTCCTACACCATTCCCAAGGAGGCCACCTACGTCTGCATCAACTGTGTCAGCGACGACGCCTTCATGCTCCTGCTCGACGACATCATGATTGCCACCAACGAGGTGCGCCCCAACGTCATGCCTTCGCCCGATGCTCCGCTGCAGGTGGAGACCTATCCTGGCAAGATGAAGGCTCCCGCCAAGCGTCTCACCGGCTTCAATGTCTATCGCGATGGCGTCAAGGTCAACAAGCAGCCCGTCACCGAGGTGCGCTACACCGACGAGGTCGACACCTACGCCGAGCACGTTTATGCCATTTCTGCTCTCTATTCCGATGGCACGGAGTCTGCTTTGAGTCAGTCCATTACGGTTGACGTTGTCGATCCCCGCCTATTGCCTTTCGAGGACGACTTCGACGATTGGACGCTTCACTCCGAGAAGTGGAGCACACCCGATAATCCCGCCGGCGTAGAGTCCTTCTGGAACATCGACTACTACACCTACGGCCTTGTCGACCCCGCCGCCACCTACGGCTATTCCAACCTCCACAACTACGACCAGTCGCTCGTCTCGCGCGAGCTTCGTACCCTCGACCGCAACACCACCTACCTGCGCTTCGACCTGCGCCTGTGCAACTGGGGTCAGTACGAGAACGAGGTGTCGTACCTTGCCGTCGAGATAACCAGCGACGATGGCAAGACCTGGACCACCATCGACACCTTCGACAACACCAAGGGAGAGTTCAGCTGGACCACCAAGCAGTATGCCCTCAAGGACTATCTCAAGAGCGACAACTTCCGTCTGCGCTGGCGTGCCTACGGCGTCTACGCCCTGCACATCGACTACTGGTATGTCGACGACGTCAAGGTGTGGAACCCCGTCTGGGGAGCCCTCAAGATGCAGGTCAGCTCTGCCGATGGAGCACTTGCGGGTGCTGCCGTCAGCCTCAAGGGCGACAAGGGCGGCGAGCACAACCTCGTCACCGATGCCAATGGCAACGTCGCCCTCGGCCAGATCGAGGCCGACACCTATGCCGTGCAGATCAGCAAGGACGGCTACAACACCTTCAGCGGCAGCGTTGAGGTGCAGGAGGGCCAGACGGCATCGCCTTCCTTCCACGTCACCCGTCCCGTCCTGGAGCTCTCCAAGACCTCCGTCCAGCCCGACCTGGCTGTAGAGGGCAAGGCCACCGAGTCGTTTGTCGTCAAGAACACCGGCGACGGTCCTCTCACCTGGCGCCTCAACTATGCACCCGCCAAGCAGAGCGGACGCCCCATCGGCTTCGAGGTCAACCGCACCTGGCAGGGTTCTGGCGACGTCCAGACCTCCATTGCCTTCGACGGCGAGTACTACTACACAACCTCGTGGTACTATCTTGGCGAGTTCTGGAAGTACGATCGCCAGGGCAATCTCGTCGAGCAGTTCCGCATCCCCGACATGTACTATAAGCTCTACGACCTTGCCTACGACGGCCGCTACTTCTACGGTTCCGACTACAGCAACCGCCTCTTCCAGCTCGACTTCGAGAACAAGCGCATTGTCAACATCATCGAGATCACCAATGCCCCCGACCTCGAGATCACCCACGTTGCCTACAACCCCAATAACGACCGCTTCTACGTCGGCGGCTGGAACACCCTCTGTGAGGTGCGCCGCAACGGACGTGCCTCGTCCATGGCCGTCGCCTTCGACGAGAGTCAGGGCCACTCCATCTACGGTTCGGCCTTCGACAACGTCACCGAGGGCGGTCCCTACCTCTGGCTCTCTGCCCTCGAAGGCTACAACGAGTACATGCTCGACAACGTAGTTATCTATCAGTACGACCTCAACAAGAAGAAGTTCACCGGCGTCAAGAAGGCCGTTACCGATCTGCCTGGTTATAAGGTGGGTACGGCTGCCACTGGCGTCAACAACATTTGCGGTTTGGAGGGAACCTCTGACCTGGTGAGTGGACGATTCACCCTCGTCGGCGTACTCCAGCAGTCACCCTCGCTCTTCTTCGAGTACAATGTGACCGAGGCCGACACTTGGCTCGACTATTCGCCCAAGAAGTCAACCCTTGCTCCCGGCCAGAGTGCCACCGTCACCGTCAACCTCGATGCGCGCGACGGACAGGTGGGCAAGGCCGTCAGCAACAAGATTACGGTCAACACCATCCCCGAACTCAAGGCACAGACGGTGACCCTGGGCTATCAGGCCACCAAGGCCAGTGCGACGCCCCGTCCCCTTTCGCTCACCGCCACCAACCAGGTTGCCGCCAACGTCGAACTCGCCTGGGTGCAGCCCGCCGTCGCCCCCGATTCCTATACGGTATACTGCAACGGCAAGCCGCTTGCGACCGGTGTCAAGGCAACCAGCTTCACCCACACGAACGTCGTCCGTGGCAGCTACACCTATGAGGTGACGGCCGTCTACGGCACCAGCGAGTCTGTCCGTTCCGACGCTGCCCAGCTCTTCGTTCAGCAGGGCGCACCCTTCTTCGCACCCCTCGAACTCAACTCCGCGCTTGCCCTCAACAAGAACGTCAGCCTGTCGTGGAAGTCGCCCCTGGCCTATGCCCAGCAGAGCACGACCCTTACGTGGGGTACGGGCGAGCATGCCGATCAGTGCGGTCTGGCCGATGGCGGCACCTTCTACGTTGCTTCCTTCTGGAGTGCCGAGGACATTGTCAACCATCGCGGCAAGCAGATCACCTCTGCTTCCGTCCGCATCGTCAACCCGCTTACCTACCTGGCCGCCTGCATCTTCAAGGACGGCAAACTCGTTGTCCGTCAGCAGTATGAGGCCAACGTGGCCTATGGCGAGTGGAACACCGTTCGCTTCAAGACTCCTGTCGAGATAGAGGCTGGTTCCGACTACATCGTGGCCTTCCAGCTCGAGCATGCCGCTGGTCTCCAGCCCGTAGGGCTCGATGCCAGCAAGGAGGTCGACGGCAAGGGCAACATGCTCTCTGACGACGGCGAGTACTGGTTCCCTGCCACCCAGATGGCCATCGAGGGCAACATCTGCCTCAAGTTCGACGTACAGGCCAAGGCCACTGCCGAGGCTGCCCCCACCGGCTACAACGTCTACCGCAACGGCACCAAGGTCAACTCCTCTCCCCTCGCGGCAACCTCGTTCAGCGAGTCTCTCGCCCAGGCAGGCCTCTACCAGTACACCGTCACCTCGGTCTATCCCGCCGGCGAGTCACAGGCCAGCAACGCCTCTCAGGTCAAGGTAATCCCCATTGCCAACCGCTTGGCACCCAATCAGTTGGTTTCGGCCATTGAGTGCAACCGCGAGGTCGCTCTCCACTGGGGCTTCCCCATCCAGGGACAGAGCACCTTCCCCATCGACATCCAGTCGCCCGTCACCACTTCCGAGGCTCTCTATCCCACCTACGTCCAGAGCTTCATGGGGCAGGGTAGCGAGATGGCCATTGCCTCCGACTGCCGCTTCATCTACACCTCTTCGCACAACGAGGACGGTCGCGTCAACAAGTACGACCTCAACGGTCACCTCCTCGATCACTTCTACATCAAGGGGCTCGATGCCATCCGCAACATCACGTTCGATGGCCACGACTTCTGGGTATCAACCGTCAACACGAATATCTATAAGGTAGACATGGACGCCCACACCATCCTCGAGACCCATCCCATCTCCGAGTATGCGCGCCACCTCACCTACATCCCCGACCTCGACGGAGGCAAGGGTGGCTTCGAGGTTGGCGACTGGAACACCAGCATCTACACCAATGCCATTGGCTCGAAGATAGGCACCGGTCCCGTACTCCACGGCGCTTGCGGCACGGCCTACCACGACGGTCGCCTATACGCCTTCGAGCAGGGTGGCACCAACGCCTACACCATTGGCATCTACGACCTGCAGACCTGCCAGCGCATAGGCGAGATTAATCTCGGCCACTACGTCGGACTCAACAAGATCGAGAGCGCCAGCGCCGGCGGCATGTCCGTCATCCGCACGCCCGAGGGCCTTGTCATCCTTGCCATCTGCATCCAGAACACCATGGACGTCAACCAGTTCCTCTTCCTCGAACTGGGCGGCATAAGCGGCCTCTCCGGCTACAATGTCTATCGCAATGGCATCAAGGTCAACAAGCAGCTGCTCACTCAGCGCTCTTTCGCTGAGACGCTCACCGAGGAGGGCAACTACGACTATCAAGTCGAGACCGTCTACATCGATGGCACCGTCAGCGCCAAGTCTGCCGCCGAGCGCGTAGTCATCGTTCCTGCCGGAACGGCCGACGCCCCCATTGCCCTCCGTGCCGAGCCCACCACCTATGGCTACAACGTGGCCGTTTCCTATGCCGATCCCGCCCTGCCCACCTCGGCTGCCTTGTTCCAGTCGTTCGAGGATCAGACCGTCGACAAGGCTGTCTCTGTGACGGGCTGGACCGCCGGTGAGAACGCTTGGCAGGTGGCTTCGCGCGCCTATCATGGAGATAAGGCACTCTATGCCGCACACGACGTCGAGGCTTCGCTCATCCTGCCCGCCAACGACAACCGCTGGTTCGGCCTCTTTGCCAAGAACGAGGACGACCACCATGGTTCGGGCAATGTCCAGATCCTGGCCTCTGAGGACGACGTCCTGGAGAATTTCATCCTCGTCGACGAGTTCGCCACCAGCGAGCTCTGGAGCGCCTGCGAGGTCGAACTGCCTGCCGGCACCCGCTACGTCATGGTGCGCAAGCCTGCCGGTTCGCCTGCTGCCTTCGTCGATGCCTTCCGCCTCAATCCCGCCGCTCCTGCGTCGACCGTCTGGGGTTACGACATCTTCCGCGACGGCAAGCAGATAAATGCACAGTCCGTACGTGGCATCAGCTACATGGACCACAACCTGACGCCCGGCACCTACACCTATCAGGTGCGCCAGCGCAGCGTCACGGCAGCCCTCTCTCCCTTCAGTCAGTCTGTCACCCTCAACCTCCAGTACAGCAATGGCGGACAGGCTCCCGAGAACTTCCGCGTCACCAGCTTCCACGGCAACCGTGCCCAGCTCGAGTGGCAGGCACCTGCCCTGGGCGATGCCCTTTACCTCAAGTGGCATTCGGGCAACAGCAGCGATGCCGCCGGTCTGCCCAGTGGTGGTTCGTTCTACGCCGGTGTGCGTTGGCTGGCTTCCGACCTCAAGGACTACGGCTATCTCCGCCTCTCCGAGGTTGAGGTCTATGTCAACCAGATTCCCGACGCTCTCTACCTACTTGTATATCAAGGTAATAATCTCGTAGGAACGCAGTACGTTCGCGACCTCAAGCAGTACGCCTTCAATCGCATCCAGCTCGAGCATCCCGTTCAGGTCGATCCCACTCGCGACCTCCGCGTTGTCGTCTACGTCGAGCACAACGAGATCACCGTTCCTCTGGGCTACGACGAGGGTCCTGCCGTCTCCGGACGCGGAAACATCTACTCGTCCGACGGCATCACCTGGACCACCATGGACAACGATGAAAGTGGCATCACGGGCAACTGGAATATCTCCATCGGACTCCGCCCCTTCGCACAGGAGGAGACTGCCCGTCGCGCCAAGGCTGCCTTCGTCGAGGACGAGGGCATGCCCTTCGCCCGCTATGTCGACTTCGACGCACAGGAGGCACCTGCTGCTGCGCCCCGCAAGGCTGTCGCCCGCGCACAGTCGCTCACCACTGTTGCCGCAGGCGTGCGCAAGTCCTCTTCCCTCAACACCTTCAACGGCTACAATGTCTACGCCAACAATGCCAAGCTCAACGACTCTCCCATCCGAGCCACCAGCTACACCGACACCAACGACTACACGCCCTATCCCTTCGTGCAGTACAAGGCAGCTGCCGTCTACGAGCAGCTTGGCGAGGTCTTCACGCCCACCGTCACCATCAATGTCACGGGCGTCGAGAGTCTCTATAGCAGTAAGGTACGCGTAGGATGCAAGGAAGGTCGCCTCAACATCGCAGGCGCCACGGCAGGCGATGCCGTTAAGGTCTTCGACGCTAACGGCCGCCTCGTCTACGAGACCGTAGCCCCCGGTGCCTCCCTCTTCACCCTGCCTGTCACCCTGCCTGCTGGCGTCTATGTCGTCAGCGTTGGCACCTATAGTTGCAAGGGTACGGTGAGCAAGTAACTCGCGGTGCCAGTTAAAACATAGTTAGGGGAGTTAAGCGCGCTTAACTCCCCTAACTGCTTAAAGTCCCTAAGGTCCCTAAAGTCCTTAAAGTCCCTAACTCTCCCTTACTCCTTTACTCCAGCTTCAGGAACTCCGCGATGCGGTCGAGCCAGGTGTAGCTGCCAGTCCCTGGCGAAGCCGTGCGCTGGAAGCAGTGTTCGCGCTTGCAGAGCGTGTGCAGTTCGCTTTGGATGCCCATGCTGCGCATCTTCTCCCACACCTTCACCGAACCCATGCTGGCGTAGCCGTCGGCATCGCCGTGCAGGAAGAGCATCGGAGCCGTCTTCAGGTCAAAGCTGAACTCAGGCACCAGCACGTCGCCGTCCTCGTTGCCGCCGTGGCTGTTGTGGCCGTCGGCACCGTCCGTCAGGGCGTAGGCGGGGTAGATGCCGATTCCCCACTGCACGTTGCAGGGCAGCTTGTCCAGTTCGTCGATGGGCTGGTATGACTGGTGCATCGACGAGGTTACACCCATCAGCGTCAGGTGGCCGCCGGCCGAACTGCCCATGATGCCTATCTTGTTGCCGTCCAGACCGTGCTTCGCAGCCTCGCTCCTTACGATTCGTATGGCACGCTGCAGGTCCTGCCAGGCCGTGGTGTGCTTGGCCAGTCCGCTCTCCTTTGCGGGGCGTGGCGTGCGGTACTTCACGGTCACCACGGCCATTCCCTTCTCGTTCAGGTAGCGGCGGGCGGGAGTCACCTCAAAACCGTCGGGGTTGTTGCCGCTGTAGGCTCCGCCCGAGTATATGATCTGTATCGCCTTCGTCTTCAGCTGGGCAGGGATGTGCCATTCCAGGTAGGGCTTGCACTGCTGCTCTTGGCGGTTGGGCATCTTGCCCTCGGGCCACACGTCCTCGGTCAGGTGCTGCGCACGGGCCTCGTCGCTCGTGAAGCGTGTCATCAGGTCCACCTCGGGCTGCAGCGGACCCATGAAGCCCATCTGGCGCATGAACTCGATGCCGCGTTCCAGTCCGTAGGCGCCGTGTCCCTTACCCGGGTAGAGATGCAGTTCGGCAGGCACCTTCATGCGGCGCAGCTGGCGGTACACCAGTGTCGATCCGTTGGGCGAATACACGTCGTTGCCGCCGTGGTGCAGGCTCATGGGGCATGTCTTGGCGTCGAACTTCAGCACCTTCGTCAGCCTCACGTCTATGCCGTAGCCCTGTCGCGTGGCAGGCGTTCCCTCCTCGGCGTCTGTCGTCACGTAGGCGGGAGCGTTCACGATGGCCCAGTTGATGTGGCAAGGCACGGTGTCCAGCGCGTCGACGGGGGCATAGGCTGCCGTCTGCGAACTGGTGCCCAGCAGCAGGGCCAGGTGCGAACCGGCCGACATCGATATGACGCCTATCTTCTCTGGGTCGAAGCCGCGCTTCTTCGCCTCGCTTCTTACCATGCGCACGGCACGCTGGCCGTCCTCCCAGGCCGACTGGTAGATGGGAAGGCCGTCGGGGCGCGGCGTGCGGTACACGAAGTTGACGCATTGCACACCCTCGCGCGTCAGCCTCTCGCGCCACTCCTTTATCAGGCCCACGTCGCAGCAGTTCATGTACGAACCGCCCGATATCAGGATCATGCACGTCCCGTTCTTCACCTCCTCTGCAGGAGCGTCAAACCACTCCAGGTAGGCAGTGCGGTGCTTCTCGGGCTTGAAGTCGGGCAGGCCCGCTTCGTCCGTCATGGCGGCAATCTGCTTCTCTTGGGGATGGGGCATCTTGCCCTTCGGCCATATCGTAACGCGTTTTCCGGCCTCAGCTTGCACGGCCAGCAGACCCAGGAGGGTCAGTAGACAAAAAATCTTTCTCATAATGCAGGAAAATAAAACTGGTTAGCGCTTGCAAAGATACCCATTCACCCCCAATAATCCAAACTATTGCCCCCTCTTTTGACATTTTTGCCACCATTCACCCCCACTTTCCATTTTTTTTGGAGATGATATACAAATTGGCACAAACAGCAATGTCATCCCGACGTAGGGCTTTTGCCGACGGGCAAAATGCAGATCCCAGTCCAATCCTGCAATTGTGTGTCCTTGTTGGGCTGAGATTCCTCCCATTCGTTCGGAATGACAACCTTGTGCCAAATAGTATATCATTGCCTAAAAAAGAGATGAGTCTCTAGAATTACAATTGTAATTACTAGAGACTCGGAGGGAGGGGAAGGGTGACTAGTGGGACTCGAACCCACGACATTCAGAACCACAATCTGACGCTCTAACCAACTGAACTATAGTCACCATGAAGAGGATTCCGGGTGTCTGCGAAACTGATCTCAATCGGTTTCTCCCGAATTGCGAGTGCAAAGGTAGTGTTTTTTAGTGAAACAGCAAAACTTTTCCTTGATTATTTTTCGCAAAATGTGATTTTCGCCCTGTGATTCCCGTCTTTTTCAATGGTTTGTGCCTGACGGGAGTGGGGTTATCGGGCAAATTCCTCGTATGCCTGGAGGGTGTTGGACATGAGCATGCAGATGGTCATGGGACCAACGCCGCCGGGTACGGGGGTGATGTAGCTGCACTTGGGTGCTACCTCGTCGAACTTGACGTCGCCGTTGAGGCGGAAGCCGTTCTTGCGTGTGGCGTCAGGTACGCGTGTGGTGCCTACGTCGATGACGGTGGCTCCGGGCTTGACCATGTCGGCAGTGAGGAAGTCGGGGCGTCCGATGGCAGCCACGATGATGTCGGCCGAGAGGCATTCTTCCTTGAGCTGTGCCGAGTGGCTATGGCATACGACCACGGTGGAGTCGCCGTACTGCTTCTGCATCATGAGCTGTGCCATGGGCTTGCCGACGATGTTGGAGCGGCCGAGGATGACGCACTTCTTTCCCGAGGTGGGGATGTTGTAGCGGCGGAGGAGTTCGAGGATGCCCTTGGGGGTGGCACTGACGAAGGAGGGGAGTCCGAGTGCCATGCGGCCTACGTTGACGGGTGTGAATCCGTCGACGTCCTTCTGCCATGCGATGGCCTCGTTGATGCGCTGCTCGTCGATGTGCTTGGGGAGGGGGAGCTGTACGATGAAACCGTCGACCTCCTTGTCGCGGTTGAGTTCGTCGACCTTCTGGAGGAGTTCTGCCTCGGTGACGTCGTCCTCGTAGCGGATGAGGGTGCTCTTGAATCCGCATGCCTCGCACGCGAGTACCTTATTTTTTACGTATGTCTCGCTGCCTCCGTCGTGACCGACGAGGATGGCTACGAGGTGGGGGCGGCGCCCGCCCGCCTTAACTATTTCTTCAACACGCACAGCAATCTCTGCTTTAATCTGTGCTGCAGTTGCTTTTCCGTCGATGAGTTGCATGGTTGTTTGGTTTTTTGACCCAACGGAAAACCGTTTGGAACTGTGGTTAATGGGAGGCTTTACATGCTGGGCATGCTGCCGTTTGGAACTGTGGTTAATGGGAGGGCTTTACATGCTGGGCATGCTGCCGTTGGGAACTGTGGTTAAT
>JAKSLN010000002.1 GCA_024401165.1 Bacteroidaceae bacterium | reverse complement strand
TCCTATTTATTATGTCAATGGAAGGAAGATAGAAGACGCAGATGAACTTAAGCGGATTCGTTCCGAGCAAATCAGGAGTATTGAGGTTGTCAACAGTCCTGGTGCAGAATATGATGCTACGGTGAATGCTGTTGTTAAGATTAAAACTGTGAGAACACAAGGGGAGGGTTTCGGGTTTGATGTAAATACGTCGGTCAATCAGAGTCTAATAAGGTGCGACACTAATCTTGACTTTAACTCTAACCTTCATTACCATCATAAGGGATTTGATTTATTCGGAACGGCAAGCATCTGGCAGAATCACTATTACAAATATGGTGACTTTGGCGGTGGTACATACACAAAAACCATGACGCATGAGCAGAACGGTCTTCTGGATGTGAATATGAAGATGCTTGGCTATAAGGCGAGTATTGGTGCTAACTGGCAAATGAATGATCACAACACCATAGGGATGATGTTACAAAGGTTCGGTAATCCATACGTCAGCAGCAGCGTTGTCATGGACGAAGATGTCGTGTTCAACGGAAAGCATATTGATCATGTGTTCTCGAATGAAAGGATGAAACGAGACCTTGAAGACTGCACTATGCTTAATATATTCTATAATGGTCAGTTGTGTAAACTCACTGTTGATTGGAATATTGACTTGCTTAAACGAGTGGTTGGTGAGCGGTCGGATATAGACGAAATTGGTCTGTTGAATAGTTATCAACTCAGCACGAGTACATTTACGAAGAATGATATGGTTGCCTCAAAACTGGTTTTTGGAAAAGGTTCGCTGAAGTTTGGCACAGAAGAAACATATGTGCAAAGTCTTACTCAATATTCAATGTTTCCTTCCATGACTCCTAATTCCCGCTCTTCGGTTAAGGAAATTACGTTAGCTCTCTTTGCTGAATATTCCTTAGCAACGGCATGGGGCAACTGGATGGCAGGAGTGCGCTATGAGCATGTGAATATGAACTATCATAATTACTTGAATGCCAATGAGAATAGAGTACGCAGATATGATAATGTATTCCCCTCTCTATCCTGGAATAGGATGTTTGGTAAGTGGAATCTATCTGCCAACTATAGCATAAAGACTTCCCGCCCGAACTTCTGGCAAATGCGTGAGGCAACTATGTATCACAGCCGTTACGTTATGGAAGCAGGTAATCCTCTGTTGCGTAGTACAATCAATCAGTTACTTTCGCTAAAGGCGGGATACAAATGGTTAATCTTTGGTTCGGAGTATGTTCATGCAAATGGTAAGATACAGGAATGGGCTTCGCCATATAATGACAGTGGAACAATCCTTTTGAAAACGGATAATATAGCAAAGTCCGTGCAAACCCTAAGCCTTTATGCTACGGCAAGTCCTACATTCGGCTACTGGTCGCCTGTTTATACAACGGGATTCACGCAGCAGTTCCTCGCTTTAGACCTCCAGGATGACAGAGAAGTGACAGGCATACGTCAAAAATCATTCAATAAGCCGATGTTCCTGTTTTATGCCAACAATACATTCCAGATGAAAAAGCATGATGAAAACCCTTGGCGTTTTGAACTAAATCTGCAATATCGCAGCAGGATGAACCATGACAATGACGAAATGTGTCGTGATATATGGTCGCTGAATGCTGCCATTCAGAAGTCGTGTCTAAACGGCAATCTTACTTTTCGCCTTTCTGCTAATGACTTGTTGCGTCACATGCAGGAGCAGGTTCGTGTTGATTATGGTAACTTCATCATCTATCAAAACAACGATCGTCTTTCACAAAGCATAAATTTTTCCGTTCATTATCGTTTTAATGCTTCACGCAGTAAATATAAAGGAAATGGTGCTGGTGCAGAAGCTAAAGAACGAATAAACTAAACTACCATGTCAATGTGTCAAAACAAATAGAGCGGCCAAAGTGCCGCTCTATTTGTATCGGTAGGGTAGGGGAGTACCCGCTTTCCTTGAACTTAGAAGATGGTGTAGGCGAGTTTTGCCTCGATGACGGGAAGGAAAGGCAGATGCTTGACAATGTTCATGTAGTCTCCTACAATGCCGCGCACTTTTTGGACATCGTGGATTAGACAAACCCTTTCCTGGCGCTCTATACGGTCGGCATATTCGGTTTCATCTGCTTTGAACTTGTATCCGTCGCAGTAGACGTGTGGAGTTCCCCAGAACATCAAGCCTGCGTCGAAACCAATGTTCCAGCGATGATCCTTGCCAATGCGGGTGTTGTAGCCAAATCCCACATAGGGTTTGAATGCATTGACGTATGCCTCAGCCTTGAGAAGTCCGTTGGCATCGGGGTCGATGAAGAAAGCATTGCCATCGTCGAAAGACCCTAATTGAACGGCGACACGTCCGTAGTAGTTGAATCGTTCCTTGAGTTGCATTCCTGTGAATGGGTCAACGGAGAAACTGTAGCTGCCAAGGCTGAACGTGGGATACTCCCATTCATCCAGTCCCTGAATCTGGTCGTACATGTCGTTGTACATGAGCATGGCCAGGGTAGTGGGAGACTCTTGGATGGTGTTGCAAACGTTTCCTATCTTCTTAGAACCCGCGTAAAAACCACCGGTGAAATGCCAATTCTTCTTTTTGAACGGATACCAGTCAATCAGGAGCTTTGCATTGTAGTTGTGGTATTTGTGGTCCATGTCTACAATGTTGTCAACATCCTCATTGTGAATCAGTTCGCCTAGATACTTTGAGAGTCTTTCCGTCTTTGTCTCAAGAGGTTCGCTTCCTTCGGACAGTTGATCACCTCCAACTGCCGTCATCGAATAGGAATCGACAAAGGATATGGTTGGTGTCGTTGAGAAGCCAGCTCTGAGCTTCAGATTCTTGTTGAGCGGAAAGGCCACGTCAATGCTAAGGCCGGTAGTTCCTAAAACTCCCCCTATCTCCATGTGTTGGAACGCCTGGGAGTTTTCTACATTATTAAATATGGTGCTTTGTGAAAAAGCGGAAATAGGCGCGAACGCCAGGAGATAGAGGAGTTTTTTCATTTACTTAATGATGTATTTGCGATTGTTCTTGATAAAGATACCCTTCTGCGACTTTGTTGCCTGGATGCGGCGACCATTGAGATCGTAAACCTTTTCGTTAGCGTTCTGCATAACGGCGGCAATGGCGGTGTTAAGTGCCTGATTGAAGGTGATATCCTTGGTTGCGGTCTTATTGCCCTCGCCAGCAGCGGTTGCTGTTACAACGAAGCCTTCTCTTGCAACATTGGCCTCGTTAGCATCAACGATAACCATGTTTCCCTCAAGTTTGAAGCCATCCTTCTGGGTCTTAACAGAGTAAGATACCTCAACTTCGTTCTCCTTCGTAGAACCGCTGGTGAAGGTGAGCTTCTGGCTTGCGGTTGCTGCATCTGCCAGACTGATGGTTTCGCCGTCGCAACCAACCTCGATGGTTTCACTCTTGACCTTCAAGTCAACATCGGAATAGCCGGTGACGATGTTTGCTTCCTGATAGATCTCAAGTTTGTCTGCTACAACGAAGACTTCGCTAAGCTCTTTGAAGTTTGTGGTTTCCTTACGGAGCAGTGTTCCACTACCATCGGCCAGGTTAGAGTAGGGCATGCTTATTGCAACTTTCTTTCTCTCTGTTACTTCTGTACCAAGACTTGGAATATTCTCGGTGTAGTCGCCATAGATGAGCACTTCGTTTGAATAAACATCGCCATCTGTATATGAACCGTCTGTCTTGAAGGTACGCTTCGTATACTTGTAGGTTACCTTTGCGATAGCACGATCCTTGCCACCCGAAGCAGGGATGTCCTTGCCCAACTCAGAGTAGGGTGCAGAAACGTTGATGTCGAAGGCAATCAATGCCTCGCCAAGCTTTGTATCTGACTGACTGAAAGTGATGTCTGAAGATGCAGACTTGCCACCCTCACCTGTAGCGGTAACTGTTACAACAAAACCAGAACGCTCGATTGCGGTTTCGTTCTTGGTTGCCGTCACGTTGCTACCTGAAAGCGTGAAGCCATCCATGGCAGTCTTTACCTTGTAGGTGATGCCAATCTGACCGGCCTTCGTAGCACCACTGGTGTAGGTGAGTGTCTGATTAGCATTAACATAGCGTGCTAAGTCCTTTGTCTCACCGATAGGATCGAGGTTTACAAACGCCTCACTCAGATAGAGAGTAACCTCTGAGTAGTCTTTGATTGCATTGGCTTCCTGGTAGATGTCAAGAGCCTTATCTGCAGTTGCCTCGTAGTTTACAAGTGCGTTGAAGTCGGTTGTTTCCTTCTTCAGTTCTACGCCATCCTTGTCCTTCAGCGTACCCTTAGGTGTGCTTGAAGCAACCAGAGTTCTCTCTTTCTCTTCCGTGCCGAGACTGGGCTGCTGTGCGGTGTAGTCGCCATAGATCAAAGCATCCAGTTGTGCAGAAGGTTCACTGTCTGTATAGGTACCATTGTCCATGAAGGTACGGGTGATGTACTTGTAAGTAACCTTTGCTACTGCACGATCCTTGCCACCGGCGGCGGGAATGTCCTTACCTGATTCGGTGTATGCTTCAGCGACGACAACATCAATAGCAATGTTAGCCGTGCCAATTTCGGTAAGACCCTGGTTAAAGGTGATATCCTTTGTGGCAACTTTGCCGTCTTCACCGGTTGCGGTTACGGTGATGACGAAACCATTGCGTGAGTCTGCAGTCTCGTTCTTTGTTACAATTACGTTGTTTCCGTCCAAAGAGAAACCATCTTGTTCTGTCTTAACACTGTATGCAATAGATACTTTTGCATCTTCTGTTGCTCCGCTTGTGTAATTGATTGATTGCTTAGCAGTTGCAAATCCGTCGAGGTCGAAAGTCTCACCCTCGCTCTTAAGGTTGACTGCTTGCTTGTTAACCGTCAAAGAAACCTCACCAGCATTTTTCTCGTTGGCCTCTTGATAGATGTCAAGAGCCTTATCTGCAGTTGCCTCGTAGTTTACAAGTGCGCTGAAGTCTGTGGCATCAGCCTTCAATTCAACGCCATCCTTGTCCTTCAGCATACCCTTAGGTGCGCTTGAAGCAACCAAAGTCCTTTCTTTTACTTCTGTGCCGAGGTTGGGTTGCTCTGCGGTATAGTCACCATAGATTAGGTCCTCCAATTGTGCAGAAGGTTCGCTGTCGGTATACGTGCCGTTTTCCATGAAGGTACGGGTAACGTATTTATAGGTAACCTTTGCTACAGCACGGTCCTTACCGCCAGCGGCAGGAATGTCCTTTCCTGATTCTGCATAAGCCTCGCCAATGACAATCTCAGTAGCAATGTTTGCCTTGCCAAGTTCCGTAAGAACCTGGTTGAAAGTGACATCCTTTGTCGCAACCTTGCCACCTTCACCTGTTGCTGTTACGGTAATGACAAACCCATTGCGTGCATCATCTGTCTCGTTCTTGGTAACAGTTACGTTGTTTCCGTCCAAAGAGAAACCATCCTTTGCCGTCTTTACCGAGTATCCGAGAACAACCTTTGCTTCTTCTGTTGCTCCACTGGTATAACTGATTGATTGCTTAGCTGTTGCTAGTCCATCAAGGTTGAATGTCTCACCTTGGCTCTTAAGGTTGACTACTTCTTTGCTTACTGTCAGTGACACTTCTCCGGCGCTTTTTTCATTAGCTTCCTGATAAATGTCAAGTCCTTCAGTTGCGGTAACATTACAGTCCGTGAGTTTAGAGAAGTCAGTGCCTTCACTCTTCAATGTGGTTCCATTGGCATCGCTCAGCTTGCCACTTGGGGTGCTTGTGGCAACCTTCGTACGCTCCTTCTCTGCTGCACCAAGACTTGCTAACTCTGATGTGTATTCACCATAGATGACAGCATCAGCGTTCGTTGCAGCACCATCGGTGTATGTGCCGTCGCTCAGAAACGTACGTGTAAAGACACTATAGGTGACCTTGCTGGCAGCACGGTCCTTACCGCCTGCAGCAGGGATGTCTTTGCCTAATTCAGAGTAGGGAGCACCTACAACGATATTTGAGGCAATGTTTGCTTTGCCAATTTCTGTCACATCAGAGGGAACCGTGAAGGTTGCCTTGAAGTCTGCTGGGTTGATAGGCTCGTTATCTGCGTTCGTCATCTCGATGTTCTGGAGCTTGATCTCGTACTTTCCACCTTTGATGTCGGACGAAACTGCCAGTTTGATCTCACAGATTGCTCCATCGTTCTCTCGGTATATCTGGTTGGTTGACGAGAAAGATGCAATGGTGTAAACACCGTTTACGGGATCGCCACAAGAGATGTTGTGTTTGCTTTTTGCACGTCCTGTCAGACTAACGCAGTACTCGAGCTCATCATCCTCGTTCATCTCTTTCTTGATGGTTACTCCATCAGGCAGAGCGATAGAGAACTGAAAGGCAATGATATCTTCAGAATTGGTCATATTGACGGGCAGGGTAATGGTTTCGCCTGCTTTTGCCTCTATGTTTCCAATAGTCAGCGTGTTGTCTGCCTTAGCATTTATGGTGCTAAAGAGCATAATACCGAATAATAGGAATAATACCTTATGTATAGATTTCATTTTCGACATTAATTGTTATTAATAATCTTCTTTATAATTAAAGTGGCATCCGTGATTGTGATCTTTCCATCACCGTTTACATCGGCAGCTTCCTTGTCTAGACCAGCAGTGTTTGCACCCGTGATAAAGTTGACAATGCAAGTAGCGTCAGTAATAGTTGTCTTACCATCGCCATTTACATCACCTTTTTTCTCTTCGCCAGAACCACCACCACCAAAGGCTGCGGCGTATTCTGCTTCTGTCATCACAACAAGTGAGGTAGGGCAGTCAGAGTCAACAACAAGGTAAGACTGGTTGTGTGGGATACTCTTTACGTTCTGCCACTTGTTGTTTACTTTAGCGTAAACATCTACTAAGGCCTTTTCATCGTCTACAAATGCGAGCTTTCCTGCTGCATTTGTGCTGAGAACACGCATCGTTGTTTTGTCGAAAGCAACAAATGCTGGACTCATGCCGGTATGGTCTTTGTAGTTACGCTCACCGTTTGCGAAGTACGTGCCTTTCATCAGGTTTCCTGATGCTGCTGCTCCTGCTGCTGTGGTCAAGTCAATCTTATTCCCGTCTGGGGTGGTAGAAGGGCATTCAATGAATACTGCCTGGCTTCTGGCGACGGTCCCTTTGATTTCTTTGACAATTGCAACTGCGTTCTCCTTGTCTATTTTGCTTACATACCATGTTTTAACGTCATTCTTTGGCGTGTAAGCAAAGTCTGCATAGAACGGAGCGTAGTTCTTGCCTGCTGCAGACACTGTGGGGGTAAAGCCAAAATAGTTGTCGGTATTGCTGTCAACGAGAGGCGTTTTCCACAGTTTATATTGTGACCTACCTGGCATATTAGACACAGCTCCGATAATTCCTTTTTCGGGGTCAAAATCATCATCTCCCGTTTCATAAAGATACTGTCCAGATGCGTATACTTGGCAGAATTTTCCATCATAAAAGATACTCATGTACATGCCCATGATCTGGTACACACCGGTTCCCTGAGAAGTAAGGTCGTAGGCTCCACCATGCTTTTCCAAATAGATGATAGAACCAGGATCGCTAATAGCGTTTTCTAAACCATTCCATAGCTCAATAGCTCCCATATCTGCGCCCAAAGTAGACACGTCACCCGTACAGTCTCTTACATAAAGGTATCTTCCAGAGCCATTGTTCTGAACGCGGTAGAAACCTTCGTCAAGTGTCTTTTGAGCAAAGGCTGCCATACCCGAAAGCATAGCAGCCATTACCATTACGATTGTTTTTTTCATTTTACTTTGCAACACTTATTGTTACTCGGTTCAATCTTTCTATAATCATTATAATTATGCATTCTTTTTTTAACTTTCAACCCGGATGCTACTACTAGCATCCGGGAGAAAGTTTTCTATAAAAGAATGTTTTCTTCTATAATATTATAATATGTACGCGCAAGGATTACTTGCACTTTACATAGAACTTACGAGTCATCTGCTTACCAGCAAAGTCAAGACCTGAGTAAGAGATCTCATAAGTGATGCCACTCTTCAGACCGCTGATGGTAGCAGTCTTCTGGTTGCCATCATATACCTTGTTGATGCCTGCGTTAACAGCGTCGATAGCTGCCTTCTTGGCAGTCTCGTCAGCAGCACCCCAAGCATTGGTTACACACAAGTGCTTCTTGTATGCGGGAACCAGCATCTCAGCGTTCATGTTGGTCATGTAAACGGTGAAGCTTGAACCAACTGAGCTGGGAACAGACTGGGTACGACGAAGGAACTGATAGGTGTTGCCTTCCTGAGCAATCAAAGCGAGCTCGAAGCGAGCCTGAATGTTGTCATAAATGCGATCAATCTTGTCATACACTTTGTCGAGCAACTTCTTAACATTGTTCTCTGCGCTTGCTGACAGGTGTGCATCCTCAATCAGGCTAACGGCCTTGTCGTAGCCGGGAACACTTGCAGGAATTTTAGCGCAAATCTCATAACCAACAGGCTGAACGAGAGCTGCCTGGATATCAAGTGCAGACTTAATGATGTGCTTGTTGCCATCTGCAGTAGAAAGGTCATCGCTAGTCTCGATGTTCAGTGCGTATGCCTCAGTCTTGAATGCATCCATGGTGTTCTGGAGCGTTGAGATGACGAAGTTCATACCGTCCTCTTTGTTCTTCAGGCTCTTCAGACCATCCAAAATCTCTTGAGCGTCGAGGTTGATCTTCTGTACACTACCATATTCCTTAACCTTAGCAACTGACTCGTAGAAACCGTTAGCAGCACGAGTGATAGGCAGAGTGTGACCCATCTGCAGAACCTCGGTAGAAGCAGCAACAGGAGCCAGCTCAATGCCGGTGGTTGCGCTCTGTGAGTTAACGAGGTTGATGTCGATGCCGGAGAAGTCAATCTGAGCGGGGTTGATAGAGTAGTAGATAGTACCCATCTCCTCGGTGTAGATGTTATCGGGCATGAAGGTCTCGGTGTTCAGAGTTACATAGGTGTTATCCAAGAGAACTGAAGCGTCACCATAGAATGCAGCGTTGGTAGTGGGGAACTGGGTCTTCTTGGTAATCTCACCATAGAAGCCGAACAGCATGTTGGTGTTGATACCAGTGCTGGTCTTCAGCATACCGAACATATTGTTGTTGATACCGTCGATAGAGATGCTGGTAGCACGTGCCTTCAGAGCGTCGATGTACTTGAGAGCCTTCTCGATGTCGTCGATAGCCTTAGCAACCTTTGCGCCAAACTCAGTGAGCTCGGTATCGGTCAGGATCTGGTTGGGATATCCGAATGCCTTGGTGATCTCGTAAACAACCTTAACTGCGTTGTTGTAAGCCTCGTGCTCAGCACCGGTGATGTCTGAAGTCTTGTAGATGTGGGGATCGCCTACGAACTTGATCCAAAGGTGATCGAACTCGTCGTTACCGTAGCAGTCGATCTCCTTGATAGCGTCACCGCTGCCAGCACCGTTGTCGCCCTTAGCGCCCTTGAGTGAAGCCAACCACTCTTCCTCGGTACCGGTGAAGCCGTACTTCTGAGCGATCTCGTATGCAGAGAGACCGTTCTGGCCATCCTTGCCGTCAACGCCGTCCTTACCGTCCTTACCGTCCTTACCATCCTTGCCGTCCTGGCCATCCTTGCCGTTGGTGCCGTTAACACCATCCTTACCGTTGGTGCCATTTACGCCATCCTTGCCGTTCTGGCCCTGAGCAGGAATGCCAGTGTCAACGCCGTTGATGAACCAGTTGCCGTTAGCGCCAATTTCGACCTTATCGCCGTCCTTGCCGTCCTTACCGTCCTGGCCATCCTTACCGTCCTGACCATCCTTGCCGTCAACGCCGTCCTTACCGTCCTGGCCGTTAATACCGTCCTTACCGTCCTGGCCGTTAATACCGTCCTTGCCGTCCTGGCCGTTAATACCGTCCTTACCTGCAGCCTTTACGCCAGTGTCGGTAGTACCGATCCACCAGTTGCCGTTGGTGCCGATGTAAGGAGTCTGACCATCCTTGCCATCCTTTGCGTTCTGGATCTTGCCAGCCAGTTCGTCAAGTTTTGCCTGGAGTTCAGCCAACTTGTTCAGGTTGTTAATACGAACTTCATTGATGTCATCATCGTAATCCTTACATGATGAAATCACTACAGGAGCAGCCAAAAGAAGGAGCCCTGCAAACTTTAAACTACTAATAAATTTCATAATGTTTTGAAATTAATGTTATTTATTTGGTTTATTTATTCGCTACTAAATGCGTAAATTAATGTGCAAAGATATGTATTTATTTGTTAACTGGCAACAATTTTTTAAATAAAATCAACTCTTTTATATATAAAATGTGCATTTCTTCCCAATTTCTTCACTTTTTTTGTGCTTGTGGTATGACAATGCGGTATAAATTACATCCAATGAAGTTGCCAAAAACGATGCTAATGTAAAAAATGAGGATATCCATAATGTTGGTCTTTATGAATTCAAGGGGGACACAAAGATAGTAGAAAGCATCTGCTACACAGTGTGGAAATCCACACATGATGAATAAAGGAACGCCAAAGAGAAGGGGCAAGTTTTTGCCTTGTCGTGCAAAAGTGACAGCAGTCGTCATGATAAATCCGCATCCGATTGCGAGTATAGCTCCTCGAAGTGGTCCGATGGACAGTCTTCCTTCCAGGATGCCTTGTGCTGTGTCTTGCAGGGGCATTGGGCTGCATCTTGCCATAAGTCCAACCAATCCGCATCCGATAATGTTGAAGAGCAATATGAGGAAGAGTTGCCCGACCTCACCTTTCTTTATAAAACCTGCTGTTCCCGTATAGAGTTTTAGTCCGTAATGTACTACCGTTAGTAGTCCAAAGGAGAAAAGTACAGCTCCGATTATGCTTTTCTCTGCCAGGTAGCCGAAACCGGCAATTCCGATGCAGATTCCAGATAGGGTGGACGAGCGTGCGATGTCTTTGATTTCCATTTTTGATTTTTCCCTGCTTTATTTTGTTATTTTTGCAAAGATAGCAATTATAATCAATCTTTCCAAATTTAGTTTGTTTTTTTCCTTTCCATTCGCTTAGAGACTCCAAAATTCGCTGTTTTTGAGGAAAAAATAAGTGAATCTTTGCCTTCTTATAATTTTTTGTTTAATTTTGTGCTATTGTTAGGTTCTGTGCAGGATGAGATGAATGGGACGCCTAATTTCATTATGAATTGCAGAATTGCATAACGAGGCTGATAGATAAACCAGGAAATCCGAATGGAATGCAGAACAAATCCGTATGTTAACTCCTAATCTAAATTAATATGAAACTTGACGGAAGAAGAGAAAGTACAAATGTAGACGATCGCCGTGGCAAGAGAGGTTTGGCCATCGGTGGTGGAATGGGTATTGTTGGCGTCATCATTGCGGCAATAATGACTTTTATGCAGGGTGGTGACATCACTCAGGTTGTGCAGAACATTGACTTGTCGGGCATGACTGAGCAAACCACGCAAGACTTTAGTCCTGAGGAACAAGAGCTGGCAAAGTTCTCTAAACAGATTCTTGCAGGAACGGAAGACGTTTGGACCGAAGAATTCAAGAAGATGGGTAAAACCTATGTGGCTCCCAAGTTGGTGCTTTATACCGGTGCCGTCAAGACCGCTTGCGGCAATGGTAGCAGCAGTATGGGGCCCTTCTACTGCTCGGGCGACCAGTGTGTATACATTGACCTCTCGTTCTTTATGCAGATGAAAAAGCAACTTGGTGCCGATGGCGACTTTGCTTATGCTTATGTCATTGCGCATGAGGTTGGTCACCACGTACAGTACCTATTAGGTGTGCTGGATGACGCTCACGAGAAGATGGCTCGTCTTAGTGAGAAGGAGTCAAACCAGATCAGCGTTCGCCTGGAACTTCAGGCAGACTTCTATGCAGGTTTGTGGGCTTACCATGACAATAAGATGTTTGGCAGCCTCGAAGATGGTGACATCGAAGAAGGCATCCGCTGCGCAGAAGTTATTGGCGATAATTATTTACAGGAGAAAGCTCGTGGCCATAGCGTGCCCGACTCCTTCACTCATGGAACCTCTGCTCAGCGAATGCGCTGGTTGAAGAAGGGATTGACAAGAGGTGATATTCGCGATGGCGATTCCTTCAGTCCCAGTTATTCCTCGTTGTAATGCTTTGCTTACGATTCGTACAGTTTAATATACTCGTACGTGTTACCGACCTCGGTTAGGTAGGTCTGAAATGCTTCCTTGCTGATAACCACCGTTCCCCTGCAATCGTTTGGGTGAAAGGACAGTGAGGAAGCATTTTTTATGTTCTCATCGAGAAAGAGATGCACGTGGTTCTCCGTGTCGTTGATGAGCCCAAATGGTGATACGCTGCCAGGTTCAAGTCCTAAATAGCGCTCCATTCTTTCGGGTGAAGCAAATGAAAGTTTGCCACAGGAGGGGAGTCCTTGCGCTACTAATGATGCTTTTAGGCGAGCTTCCAAATCGTGTATGTCGAGGTCGTAGTCACAGTGGAAGCATACCAAATAGTGGCGGTTTCCCTTGTGGTTGCGAAAGAATAAATTTTTACAGTGAACAGAGCCGTCGTCATGCCACCATCTCTTAGCCTCTTCTATGGTCTTGCCTTCTGGGTGGTTGTAGCAGGAGTAGGGGATGTTGTGTTCTTGTAGATAGTTTAGGACGATTTCTTCTCTTGTCATGTTGGGTATATCTTTAGATTTATTTATGGCAATAGGTCTTTTTGTTCTTTGCCATTTGATGTTCATCAAGTACGTTCAGAAAATATGGAGTGTTTCTTTTCGTAAGTGATTGCCTACGAATAAGGGGTGCATCTTTCGACACACCCCTTAGAGTTATTTTGCTTTGAACTGTTCTGATTAGTTCACGCGAACCTGACGCTCGCTAGTGCGGAACTTCTTAACAGTGTAGGGCTTCTTGCCGGGCTTCAAACCAGTTGCGGTGATGATGGTGCAACGATTCTTGTCGTTCTCCTCGAAGGGCTGAACGGTGTCACCGAAGTACTCAGCAGTCATAACTGACTCGCTTACACCTGCCTGCTTCAGAGCAGCAACAGCCTTCTCGCTACGCTGCTGTGAGTAACCCATGTTGATCTTGGGATTACCAGTGCCACGGTCAGCATAAGACTTAACGGTTACCTTGCAACCCTTGTGCTCTGCGAGGAACTTACCGATAGCAGTCAGCTGAGCGTTGGGGTCGGTGAAGTCAGACTCGCGGATCTCGTAGAATACGGTCCAGCTCATGTTGCCATCCTCCTCGATCTCCTTGTAAGCAGTCTCGTCGTACCATACGGTATCAACAACAGTCTGATATACGGGAGCGATGTTCTTCTCCTCATAGGTCTTGCCCAGAGCAACCTTAACACCAGCCAGTGCGTTGAAGTACCAGTCTGCGTTGTCGGTGTGCTTGCTGTTGTACTGGTCAGAGATCAGGTTTGCGTTACCCTCAACGTTGATGCTTACGCGCTTAGAAACGTTGAAGTCCAGATCCATACCGAACTTACCAACGGGGCGGATGCTGGTGCCCTCAACTGCGGGGTAGTGAGAGAGCAGCAAAGGATTCTTCTGATAGAAAGAAGCAATACCGTCGTGGTCGAAAGCGATGTTAGCGCCAACACCTGCGATCAAGTTCAGACCAAATACGCGCTTGGGGTTCCAGCCTGCGATTGCGTTGATGATGTTGAACTTAACGTCCAATGAAGGAGCAACGTACTTCCACTTGTAAGTGTTGTCAGCGAAGCCATACTGCTTTGCGCTGTTCTCACCCCAACCGCCTTTGCTCTCCCAGCCAGCAGCAGCAAGACGCAGTGCCCAAACGGGGCTGAACTGATAACCCAGAGCAATCTGAGCAGTAGGAGAAAGAAGATCGGTGAACTTAGCCTCACCCAAGGTGTAGGCGCCGCCAGCCTGCAGCTGCAGGAACATGTGGGGCTTGAAAGTGTACTCGGTCTGACCCTCAGTGTAGGTTGCCTGTGCGTTAGCATTGAGACCCATTGCTAACAAGGCAGTTGCCAAAATAGATTTAACAATTTTCATACCTTATTAAAATTAAATAGTTAAATAAATTTGTGCAAAGGTACGATATTTCTACATTTTGACCAAGAAAATCACAAAAAAAGTGAAAAGTCGTTGGTTTTTTGTGCGGTTTTCTGCGATTTTTAACGCAATTTAACACGTTCTGCGATCTCTCTGACGTTTATCTGGCTTGTTTGACCATAAGTATACTATCTACTAACTGTGCCTTTTGGATGCTGTCGGCCTCATGAATGGCGTTTATCCGTTCTTCTTTCAGTTCCTCCATAATCATCTCTTCGGCTTCGATGGTCTGGCGTGGACTTCCTCCCCAGACTATCTCATAATAACCTCGTGTCAACAAACGTTTTGTGCCGTCGTAGATGAAGGCAAACACGTAAAGCGAACCCTTCTCTTTGTTTCCGGCAAATTCGCTGTATCCTTTGCCCGGGTAAAGTGCAGCGTAAGCGGGTTCACCCTTGTGGTCCTCTTTACTAATACGGACGAAGTAGTATTCGTTTCGTTTATTTGCATAGGCGTTTTTGATGGTGATGGTGCTATCTTCTTTGTTTACGTCGAAGCTTAGGTCTAACCCTTTTTCGCCGTACCAGTCCTTTACGACAAATGAACTGTCGCTATAAGCAGTCAGCTGCATGGATATGCTCTTCGCCTGTTCTTGCACTAAATAGACATCGACGGCTGTCGTCCAGGCGGGTTTGGGCGTAAAGATTGACGAAATGGCCATGATGGCAACGTATGCCCAGTGGGCCACGAAACCGGCAAACACTCCGCCTGTTATCTGGCTGATGAAGTCCTTGCTCAGCAAGTGGCGGTACCCCATAGTGTCGAGCATGGCGGTGTGGGTTGAGAGGAAACCGCTCCAGCACATGCCCATTGCCGTGAAAACCGCGATGGCGTTGCCGTCGATGATTCCTTTTGAGGAGAACTCGGGAATGAGGCTCAGGGCAGCCCCGACGGTGCCGAGTGCCGTGATGGGGAAGGAGATGAGCTCAGGTGCCGAAAAGCCAAACAACCAATCAAATACAGTACTAAACTGACTTCCCAGCCAGGGCAGGAAGGCCGTGCCCTCATAGGCTCCACCCGTATAGACTTCCACGGTGTTGCCCATGGCATCGACTCCCTCTTCGCTTCCGCCAAACGTGAACATCATGACGAACGTACTGATAATCAATACGCCGGGGATGATGGCCAAACCGATGCTTACGCCGTCTTTACCGCCGTCGAGCAAGCAGTTCAATACTCGGACGAAGAAGGACTCCTGCCTTTTGTCCTCGTTCTCTTTCTCTGCTTTCTCTTTCTGTCTCTCCAGTTCCTCTATCTCTTTGACCGTCAGAACATTCTCTTCCCGATAATTGGGGTGTTCCTTGCAAACAAAATGCTGCATCAGACGTGTTGCAACGATGCCGCCCATGGCAGCACCGAAGAGTCCCACAAACGGTTCCGTGTAGTATCCTTGTCCTAGCATGAACACGATGACCAGCAGTCCCATGCCGAACGCCGTGCCGAAATTTGCCATCGAGATGAACTGGTACTTCTTGAAATATCGGGCAAATCCCTTGTCCTTGCTCAGCGTGATGATGACGGGATTATCGCTCAGGAACGTCATGATGCCACCCAAGGATGCCACGCCAGGCATGTTGTAGATGGGACGCATGACGGGCTTGAGCATTTTTTGTAACAAAGCAACTACGCCAAAATCGATGAGAATCTTGCTCAGCGCCCCCGTGATGACGCACATGCCCATTAAATAAAATACGGTGTTGAGTAGGAGGTCATGAGCCGTTTTCATGATGGTATTCAGCATGTTGGTCAGTCCCATCACCGAACCCATGTAACCGAAGAGCAGCAGTACGATCAGCAGGCACGTCACACCGCTCGGAATCCATTTCTTTGGCTTTTTCATTGGTCAGATTGTCTTCTTGCTGCAAAATTACACAAATATCATGACACGAGCAATGATTTCTTGCATAAATATTTGTTCTTCCCAACAAAAGTGCGTAACTTTGTCGCGTCTAAGAACCGGACATTATGGACAAGATAGCTCTGCACGTCAGTTTCTCTCCTGTTTCTCCGAATCCAAGACAAGTCACATAGGTAGAAGAATACCCTATTCAAAAAACTTACGCCCATGTATTACATTACAAAACGCATGGAGATTGCAGGTTGCCACAGTCTCGATCTCCCTTACGAAAGCAAATGCAGCCGCCTTCACGGTCACAACTGGATCATCACCATTTATTGTAAGGCACAGGAGTTGAATGCCCAGGGCATGGTGATGGACTTTACCGAGGTGAAGGAGCGCATCCACAGTCAACTCGACCATCAGAACCTCAACGAGGTGCTCCCCTTCAACCCAACCGCCGAGAACATCGCCCGTTGGATCTGCGATCAGATTCCTACTTGCTATCGCGTTGAAGTTCAGGAGAGTATTGGCAATACAGCAATTTACGAGAAATAACCATCGTCTTGTCACTATGCGAGTCAATGAGATCTTCGTGTCGTTGCAAGGCGAGGGCCATTTTACCGGTACGGCTGCCGTTTTCCTGCGTTTGTCAGGGTGCAACCTTAGTTGTCCTTTTTGCGACACCATTCACCAGACCTACACAGAGATGTCTGAGTCGGAGATTGTGGCGGCTGTTTCTGCCTTCACCCCTCGACACCTTGTCATTACCGGCGGCGAACCTACCTTGCAACTGACAGATAGCCTGATAAATGCACTTCATGCAGCGGGTTTTTATCTTCAAATAGAAACGAACGGAACCCTGCCTGTCCCATCTGGCATTGACTGGGTAACGTGCTCGCCCAAGGTCAGCGAAGGAGGCGAAGTCATTCTGGAACGTGCCAACGAAGTCAAGATGTTGTTCAAGGGACAGGAGACAGACCTGTCTCCCGCCTTGCTGATACCGGCGGACGAATATCGCCTGCAGCCGCTTGATACGGGTGACGCTATCCGCAACCAAGAGATTACGAACCAAACAATTAACTACATTATAGAAAATCCACAATGGAAACTCTCACTCCAAACACACAAGATACTCAACGTAAGGTAAGCGACGCAGAAGTTCGAGACGCACTTCGCACCCTCCTCCTTGCCATAGGCGAAGATCCTGATCGTGAAGGACTTGTCAGCACTCCCGACCGCATCATGCGCATGTGGAAGGAGATCTTCCGTGGCTATGACGCCGAGAAGAAACCTACCATAACCACGTTCCGCAACACAAACCGTGAGGAGGAGATGATTTTCGATACGGGCGAGTACTACTCGATGTGCGAACACCACATTCTGCCTTTCTTCGGTCGCTACTATTTTGCCTATTTGCCCGACCCAGATGGTCGTATTCTCGGCATCAGCAAAGTGGCGCGAGTGGTAGGCTACTGTGCTGCCCGTTTGCAGTTGCAGGAACGCCTTGCCGAGGACATCATTCAGATGCTGAGCGATGCCCTAAAGGGTAAAGCACGCGGTTTTGCCATCCTGCTTCGCGGTCGTCATCTTTGCAAGACGATGCGTGGTGTGCGCAACCGTGGCGAGATGGCCGTCACGCTCTATACCGGCGAGTTCAAGAAGAACCGCCAGCTCCGCCTTGAGTTTCTTAAGATGACAGAGATGATGTAAAGCAAGTTAGGGTAGAGAAAAAAAGAGACCCGCAAGGGTCTTTTTTTATTTGCCGTACGCCTTTCTGAAAATAGCGCTGCGGAAATTCAAAAATTGCGCTGCGGAAAGCGACCGGCTGCCCCGGGGCAGCCGGTCGCTTTCCGCAGCGCCACTTTTTTACTGTCCGATCGGGACTTAAAAAATGATGCTCGGGTTCTTCTTTAAACGCCTAGCGGCGGTCGATGATGTTCACCGCGACACTTTGCAAAGCCTCCGGAGCCGATGAGTTGCCATAGAGAAGTTCGTACTGTCCAGCCTTGGTGTGTATGGTGCCGGTCTGCTCGTCGAACCACTCGAAACTCTTGGCATTGAGCGACAAGGTGGCGTTGGAGGTACGTCCAGCCTGCACGTCAACGCGCTGGAAGCCACGCAACTGCTTGATGGGACCGTTGGGATCTTGCGGATTGCGGATGTAGAGCTGCACAATCTCCGTTCCGTCCATCTTGCCTGTGTTGGTCACGGGGATGGTCAGTTGGATGGTCTCATCGTTGGGACGTGTGATGTCGATGGATGTCTGGCTGAGTTGTGCCTTGCCAATCTCGAAGGTTGTGTAGCTGAGTCCGTGTCCGAAGGGGAAGAGAGGCTTGTCGTTGCGCATGTAACGGTAGGTGCGACCCTCCATGTTGTAGTCCTCGAAGTCGCCGATCTGCTCGCTGTCGCGATAGAACGTGATGGGCAGCTTACCACTAGGATTGTACTGTCCGTAGAGAACCTCCGCAATAGCCTTTCCGCCCTCTTGGCCAGCATACCATGACTGCAGGATGGCATCGCAGTATTGGCTTTCGGGTGCCAATGCAATGGCAGATCCTGAGCAGCATACGAATACTACTTGCTTGCCGGCTTCCTTTAAGGCTTTCAGGAAGTTGCGCTGAACGATAGGCAACTCGATGTGCGTACGGTCACCTCCCTTGAAACCATCAATTTGTACGGGCATCTCCTCGCCTTCAAGACTGGGTGCGATGCCGCCTACAAAGATTACCTTGTCGATGCCCTTCAACTGGTCGATGAGTGCCTGGTAGTCGATGTGCGACTCACGGCCGATGTTGACCTTGATGCTGGCGGCATAGGTAGGCATGTGGCTGAAGTGGATGGCGATGTTGTATTCCTTGCCTGCTTCAACCTGGATGACGTTACGGGTGGGAGTGACACGCCAGGTAGCGTGCTGCGTCAGCGTTTTTCCGTCTACTACGACGTCGAAACGGCTAACTGACTCCACATTGATGACCACCTCTCCCGACTCCTTGGGGCGGAATACGGTCTCGTACTGTGCACTGAAGCCAGTCAGGTTGACGCCTGTGGCAAACTGGTAGTTTCCTGCTGTCGTTTTGCTGAACGGGCGGGTATAATAGGCTGTGGTAACGGGTGTTCCTTCACGCTTGGTGTTGTTCCAGAAGGTGCCCTTAAATCCCTTTTTGCCCTCGAAAGAACATTGGTCGAAGAAGTCGGTCACGATGTTCTCGTCCGTCAGATCGCATCCCTGCATGTACTTCACTTTGCTATTGTAGCGACGGATGCCATCGAGCACGGTGAAGGTTGTGGTAGGCGTACCGTTGTAGTTACCCCACATCATGGTCTGGTTGGCAGCGTTAGGACCGATGACCGCCACCTTCTCACCCTTCTTTAGGGGCAAGGCGTTGTTTCGGTTCTGCAGCAGCACCTGGGTCTGGCGTGCCATCTCGAGGGCCAGGTTGAGGTGCTCCTTGCTCTCGCATACCGAGGCCGGAATGCTGCTCCATTCAACGAGTGAGGGATCGTCCATCTCACCCAGGTCGAAGCGACCTTCGAGCAGGCGGATGATGTGCTTGTTAACCTCTTCCTCGCTAATCAGACCGCGCTTCACGGCGTCTGGGATGCTCTTATAGGCATAGTCGTAACCGCATTCTACGTCAGTTCCAGCCAATGCTGCACGAGCAGCAGAGTGTACGGCGTCGCTGGCCACCTTGTGGGTCTGGTGGATATCTGATACGGCACTACAGTCGCTGACTACCAGATACTTGAATCCCCACTCCTCGCGCAAGATGTTCTGTAACAGGCGGGTGCTCGAACAGCATGGCTCGTTGTCGTAGCGCTGATAGGCACACATGACCTCGCGCACTTTTCCGTCCTCCACCAGCGTCTTGAAGGCGGGCAGATAGGTCTCGTAGAGATCGCGGAGCGAGATGTTGTTGATGTCGGCGGTGTGACGGCTCCATTCCGGTCCGCTATGTACGGCATAGTGCTTGGCACATGCCCACAACTTGCGGTACTTGCTGTCCTCGGGACCTTGCAGACCGCGCACCACGGCATTGCCCATCAAACCTGTGAGGAAGGGGTCCTCGCCGTATGTCTCCTGTCCACGGCCCCAGCGTGGGTCACGGAAGATGTTGACGTTGGGTGTCCATACGCTGAGCGCATGAAAACGAGTAACGTCGTCACCGTTTTTCTGCAGCACGTTCCACTTGGCACGCGCCTCGGTGCTGACAGCGTCGAAGCACTGCTGTACCAGTTTGTCGTTGAACGAGGCTGCCATGCCGATGGGTTCGGGGAAGTTGGTCACGTTGCCCATGTTGGCGTAGCCATGCAAGGCCTCGCTCCACCACTGCCAGTGCTTGATGCCGAGGCGTGGAATGGCGGGAGAGTCGTCGAGCATTAACAGGGATTTCTCCTCGAGCGTGAGTCGGCTGCAAAGATCTACGGCGCGTTCGTGAGCCGAGAGGTTGGTGTTCTGATAGGGTAGTTGCTGGGCATGCAGTCCGCTCAGGGCGAAGCAGGATGCCACAAAGTACAATAGTGCTTTTTTCATTATCTTTTTTGTTTAGGTTTGACAGATTGTGGAGAGGCGAGGAGGCTTTGTGAAAGAATCGCAGGGAGTAAATCCTTACTGCTTGTGTGTCATGATGTCGAGAACCATCTTGTCGGTCTCGTTCATGCCGTCGGAGCCGAGGCGAGTAAGGTTGTGGATGCAACGGTCTACATCGTCTTCGATGAGTCCTTCCACGCTGGAAACGTGGGTGTTCTGAACGGCAAGCATGGCCGAAAGGACGGCTGTTGCTACTCCGCTGCTTACCTTGAGCGCACAACTGGGCTTGGCGCCGTCACAAACCATGCCGGCGAGGTTGGCAATCATATTCTTGACACTGTATGCCACCTGCTCGTAGTTGCCGCCCATGAGATAGGTAATGCCGCAGCTGCTTCCCGTGGAAGCAACAACACAACCGCAGAGTGCGCTGAGGCGACCGAGGCTTAGCTTGATGTAGATGGCTGTAAGGTGGCTGAGTGTAAGCGCACGTGTGAGTTCCTCCTCGGTATTGTGGTTTTCCTCCGCAAAGACGACGACGGGCAGAGTGGCAGCAATGCCCTGATTGCCACTGCCGGAGTTACTCATGACTGGTATTTTGGCGCCCGCCATACGGGCATCGCAGGCCGCACTTGTCTTGGAGAGGATGTGGCTGAACATGCTTTCTCCCATGATGCCACGTCCCAGCGGACGAGAGAGCGTCTTGCCCAGACAGTGCCCGTAGTTGCCCTTGAGTGCCTCTTCGGCTGCTGCCTCGTTGAGGCGGCGTGCCTCGTTGATGAATTCCAGGTCCTCGAGAGGAGTTTCGGTTGCGAAGCGGTAGACGTCGCGGAGGGTTAGGGCTGCTTCTGCCTGCCCGTCGAGACGATTCGCGTCGCAGGCAGACGAAGCTGCGCTTCCGGATGCAGCGAGGGTGCTGGGGTCGATGCGATGGGTGTGCTCGCGGGCTATAATGGCTGTGGCGGTGCGGTTGCCAGCCTTGCAGATGACCTCGATGTAGAGCTTCTCGTCGTAGCCCATGACGGCAACGATATCCTGCTTGAGCTGGATGTGGATGCAACCCTTCGCGATGAAAGCCTGTCCGCGGCGAACGTCCTCGGGAGTTACGTCGCGGAGGACCTCGAGCTGGTATTTGCTCTTGCCGGCCAGGGCACCGAGGGCGATAGCTATTGGGAGGCCTACCATGCCCGTTCCGGGGATGCCCACGCCCATGGCGTTCTTCAGTATGTTTGCGCTTAGGAACACTTGTATGTCCTCGGGTTCGCAACCCAGGTCCTCGGTGGCATAGGCCACGCATAGACTGACGGCCATAGGCTCGGTGCACCCCATGGCGGGTACAACCTCACGTTTGATGAGTGCAATGATGTCTTCCTTTGTCATTTCTGGATGTTGTTTTTATGGCATTCAGTTTTTGAATTCGCTACAAAGTTACAAAAAGTTGCGGATACTCGTCGACTCTGTCGTCTTTTTCTCTCTATTTAATATAAATAAGGTGAAGTTTCAATTGTTTTTCGTATCTTTGCACGGAAAATCAAGGTCTCACAAATACCGTTCAAGCAATGATTGCAACTTCGCAGGACAATGGAGCAGAAATGTTCCCCATCGTAGATGAAGATGGCAACATCATCGATGCTGCTACCCGTGCCGAATGTCATAATGGCAGCAAGAAGCTGCATCCCGTGGTTCACTTGCATGTCTTCAACTCGGCAGGAGACATCTATCTGCAGAAGCGTCCGGAGTGGAAGGACATCCAACCCGGTCGGTGGGACACGGCCGTGGGAGGACACATCGATTTGGGGGAGAATGTAGATCAGGCTCTGCACCGTGAGGTTAGCGAGGAGTTAGGCATCGTCTTCGAGACGGCGGAGGCCCTGGCGCCCTACGTCTTCGAGAGTGAACGTGAGCGTGAACTCGTCTATCCGTTCCGCTTGACGTATGACGATCCCATCACACCCAGTGCCGAGACAGATGGCGGACGTTTCTGGTCTGCCCAGGAACTGGCCGATGCGATGGGTAAGGGCATCCTCACTCCCAACTTTGAGAGTGAATATGCAAAGCTGTTTCTTGGTCAGGAATAGCGACGGGGCTTAGTCTGCGTATGCATCCTTTATTACCAGTCCGGCCAGCGTCATGCCGAAGATGCCAGTCACAGGGCACATCGAGCCATTGATCTGTGCTTTGTAACTGCTGGTTTCGTTCGTTTCGCCCAGATTGGGTAGGGGAGCCTCCTCGCTGTAGACGCACTTTACCTTGCTGGCAGGGAAGACCTTCTTTCGCTTGTAGGTGTTGCGTAAGGCACGTGCCAGCGCATCTCCCTTGATCTTCCAGAATTCGGCCACGCGAACTTGTGTCGGGTCGATGCGAAGAGCAGCTCCCATCGAACTGAAGAAGTGTACGTTACGATTGTCGTGTGAGAGTTGGGATGCATATAGTATCAGATCGGCCTTGTCTTTCAGCGAATCGATGGCATCGATGATGTAGTCGTAGGTCTCCAGGGCAAAGTCGCTTCGTGTCTCTTCCGAGTAGGTGGCGTTCAGTGCCGTGATGTCAGCCTCAGGGTTGATGTCCAGCAGGCGATGCTTCATGGCGTCTACCTTTACCTTCCCGATGGTGTGGCTGGTTGCCATGAGCTGGCGGTTACAGTTTGTGGCGCATACTAGGTCGTTGTCTACAATGGTGAGATGGCGTATTCCGCTGCGTATCAAGCACTCGGCACACCACGAACCAACACCGCCCACGCCAAACAGGATGACACGTTTCTCTCCGAGTCTCTTCATGCCTTCGCTTCCCAGCAGCCGCTCCGATCTGTCCAGAATTCCCTTGTTCATCGTTCCTTTTTAATGCAAAATAGAACCATTTGGTCCCTAATGATGGCAAAGTTACACTTTTTTGCCGAATTATGATGCGCTTTTTCGTAAATTCTTTATAACTTTGCCCCACGTAACGCATAGAATGATAAACCACAGACATATGAAAAAGACTATTTGCGCAGTCCTTTTAGCCTTCCTTTCCATTGTCTCTCAGGCACAGGAGGCAGAACCCACCAAGCACCTTGACTTCCTGGGTATATCCATCGAAGGAGAAATAGATGATTTTACCCAGCGTATGCAACCTCGTTTCCGTCTCAAGAAACGTGTTCCACGCGAAAACTATAACATCTATGAGGGTACCGTCTTTGGTCATACTACGTTGGTGCAGGCAAACTACACTCGTAAGTCTCGCTCCGTCTATCGCGTTCTCGTTACCCCCAAGCATATCAACGAAGTGGCCTGGCAGGATTCTCTCGCTGCCCACTATGGCGAGCCTGTCGAAACGCCTCAGGGCTCACTCTACCAGCACCCTTCTGGCATCATACTCTATTATTCTCCTCAGGGATATGATTCAGCCTTGATCTACCTTGACAATCAAGGCAACGCCATCTTCAAGGAAGAAAAGTAGTTCGCGTCCTACTCCTCCCATTTTGCTGTTAATGTTTCCCCAGGGAAAATATACAAAATCGTGTGAAAAAGCTTCACACGATTTGCATTATATGCCTTTGCTCTTTGGCGAAAGGGAGTGCCTGAAAGTTAGAAGAGCGTAAGTTGCTCGGGAATGTCGTTGTTCTTCTTCTTTGAGCGAGGTGCAGGACGGCGGACTGGTTCCTCGGCGGGCGTCTGCTCTGCAGGTTCGGGTGCTGCAACTGGTGCAGGTTCGGCAACGGGTTCGCTGACTGACCCTACAATAGTCTCAACAACAGGTTGTTCTGCTGCTGTTTCTACGATAGGCTGCTCTGCCTTTTCTGCAACTTCGTTAGCAATGGGTTCTGTCTGTACAGGCTCGACCTCGCTGATGCCACGGGCAGCCAGCGCACTGGCAATTCCGCCTTCGATGATGTCGTGCCAACGGTTGCCGCGGTTGGTCTTGGCTTGCCCTAATTCGCCAACGCGAACGATCCATCCGTTGCGACGATTGACGTAGACATCTCCAACCTTCAAAGATATATTGCTGTGGAAGGAGGCATATTTCATGTGGAGGCGTTCCTCGCCCATGTTGTCGAACATTGCCTTTGGCGAACCGAAGTAGTAGTGCTCGCCCTCAATCTCGAGATGGAATATCTTTTGCTTGTAGTTTGACATGATATGAGTGTATTGCGTGTTATTTATGGCACATAAATTGTATTTGTGGGCAAAGATAGAAAAAAAACATGAAATAGACCTATCATTTCATTAATTTTTATTAATTTTGCGTAGATGTTCAGAAAAATAACGCGTATGACAGAACAAACGGACATTCTTGAAAGGGCTGAGCGTGTCTTTGAGGCCATGCGGTCTAGATGCAGCGAGAAGGACATGCAGCGCATCCGCGATGCTTTCGACCTTGCCAACTTAGCTCATGCTCCCCAGCGCCGTAAGAGTGGAGAACCCTATATCGTCCATCCTATTGCCGTGGCACTCATTGCTGCGGAGGAGATGCGGCTGGATGCCGACTGCGTCATCACTGCTTTCGTGCATGATGTGGTTGAGGACACGGATTACACGCTCGAGGATATCAGACTGCGTTTTGGTGACGAGGTGGCCTTTCTCCTGGACGTGGTGACCAAGAAGAAGAAGGAGCATTACGACACCACCAAACAGGTGGACAACTATCGTCAGCTGCTCAACTCGTTGCACTATGACATCCGTGCCTTGATGGTCAAGATTGCGGATCGTCTGCACAATATGCGCACGCTGCAGAGCATGCGTCCCGACAAGCAGATGAAGATAGCCGGAGAGACGGACTCGTTCTATGCTCCGTTGGCGAATCGCCTGGGTCTGATCGATGTGAAGAGCGACTTGGAGAATCTCTCCTTCAAGTATCGTTGTGCTTTGGAATACGATGACCTGGAGCGTTGGATAGAGGCAGATCGCGAGGAGAATGCCTCTCGCCTGGAAGCTTTCACCAACCGTATCGAATACGTATTAAATAATGTAGGCATCGAAGCTAAGGCAGAAGTCTACTACCGACGTCCCTATTCGCTGTACAGACGAATGTGCCAGCAGCAGGTAGATTTCCGTCACGTCGATAATCGCTATTACGTTCGTGTAACCTACACTCGTTCGCGCATACCCATGTCAGAGAAGTCTGTTTGCGTCAAAATCTACTCGACGTTGACCGATTACTTCAAAGAGCGTCCCGGTTCTTTCCAGAATCTGATTGACCAGGCTAAGGAGAATTCCTATCGTTGCCTTCGTGTCATGCTCCTGAGTCAGGGTGGCATCTGGGAGGATGTGCAGATTTGTTCGCGCCGAATGGTTGAGACAAGCAAGGTTGGTTGCATGGCCGAAATTGGCGACAACATTGGTGAGTGGATTAAGCGTTTCCGCGGTGTGTTGCGTGACATTGCCAAGCATGGGCAGGAAGATATGCTCTTGGAGAAGATTTCTTCATCGCTCTATTACGATGACGTCACCGTCTTTTCGACGAGTGGTCAGAGCTACATTCTTCCCAAGGGAAGTACTGCCATCGACTTTGCCTTCAAGCAGCATGATGACGCGGCCTTGCATGCACGTTATGCTCGCATTAATGGCAAACTATCGTCCATCAAGACGCGCTTGCAGCCTGGCGACTGTGTGGAGGTCTTCATCGAACCTGATGCTAAACCGCGGCCCGACTGGTTGGAATTCTGCAATACCTATGCCGCCAAGTCGCAGGTAGGTGCATGGCTGGACAAACAGATGCGTTCGAGCGTCTGCCGATGCCCCATCTGTCAACCCTTGCCGGGTGGCGACCTCATTGGCATTCGTGACGAAAAGGACTGCGTCGTGATACACCGTCGTAGTTGTCCTGATGCCATTCTCCTTGCCTCTAAATATGGTGACAATGTGGTTGCGGCAGATATTCCCGAGGATAGCAATACGGTGTACCCCATAACTCTCTCTATTGAGGCCGTGGACCGATATCATCTGCTGGTTGACCTTATTGATCACATTACAAATATCTTAGGCCTGAACATTGACCAACTAACGACAACGACGGTGGATGACATTGTCAACTGTCGTATCACCTTTTTCGTTCATTCCGTCAGCGAGTTCATCAGGGCAAAGGAGCATATCTATGAGATTCCCGGTGTTGACGAAGTAAGGCAAGTATAGTCCTACATTATTTATATATAATGAAGATGAAGAACATTTATTCCATCGCAATGATTTTTGCTGCAGGTTTGTTTGCTTCTTGTGGCAATAGTGTTTATAAGAAAACGGATCAGGGCATCATCGTCACGGTGAAGAACTCGGTCAATGCGGACTCTGCTGGTTACGAGACTCCTAAGTTAGTTCGTCTGCAGGTGATGGGCGAGAAGATCATCCACGTTTCAGCCACGGCAGAGGATGCGTTTGCTGATAAGCAGAGTCTTATCATTGTTGATCCCAAAGAGAAGACACCATACGAGGTGACGGAGCAGGGAGACACCATCACCGTTTCGACCAAATCCATCAAAGCGCATGTGCTGGCGTCGACGGGTGAGGTTTGGTTTGCCGATTCGCTGGACAACATCATTGTCCATGAGCAGCATGGAGGCGGCAAGCAGTTCACTCCCTACAAGTGTACACAGACCCATGCCAACGGTCAGGACGAGACGTACACAGGCTGGTCTATCCGCCAGGTATTTGAGTCGCCTGCCGACGAAGCGTTCTATGGACTTGGTCAGCATCAGGCCGACGAGTGGAACTATAAAGGTCGCAACGAGGAACTGTTCCAGTACAACACTAAGGTGAGTATCCCGTTCATCGTGTCGTCCAATAACTATGGCATCCTCCTTGATAGTTACTCGCTTTGCCGTTTTGGTAACCCGAATGACTATAGCCAGTTGCACAAAGTATTCAAACTCGTCGACAAGGATGGCAAGGAGGGTGCTTTGACGGGAACCTATACGGCTCCCGATCAGGAAACGCTTGTCCGTCGTGAGGACTCGCTCTATTTTGAGAACCTCAAGTCGGCCAAGAACCTCCCAAAATTCAACCTCAACAATGCCACAGTCGTATACGAAGGAACGATTGAACCCCTGGAGACGGGTGAATACCGTTTCTCACATTATTACTCTGGCTACCAGCGCATCTTCATCGATGGAAAATCTGTTTATACGGAAGATGTTGCAGGAGTCGGTAGCAACGACCAGACTATCTGGCGTACTGCCTGGAACCCCAATGCACGCAAGTTTGCCGTCAACCTCGAAAAGGGTAAGCAGTATTCGTTCCGCCTCGAATGGACGCCCGATGGTGGTGAAGCTTATTGTGGACTGCGTGCCTACGCTCCGGTTGCAGACGAAGAACAGCAGAAACTCTCTTTCTGGAGCGAGATGACGCAGCAACTTGACTATTACTTTATGGCAGGCGACAATGCCGACGAGGTGATCTCGGGTTACCGTACGCTCACGGGCAAGGCACAGATTATGCCCGACTGGCTGCTGGGCTATTGGCAGTCGCGTGAGCGATACAAGACACAATCTGAAATTCTGGATGCACTGTCTGGTTTCCGTGAACGTCATCTGCCCATCGACAATATCGTGATGGACTGGAACTACTGGACTCCTGACTCGTGGGGTGCTTTTGAGTTCGACCCCACGCGTTTCTGCGACCCCAAGGGCATGATTGACACGATACATCAGAATCATGCTAAGATCATGATTTCGTGCTGGCCCAAGTATTACCTTACGGTAGATAACTACAAGGAGTTGCTCGATAAGGGCTACATCTATCAGCAGACAGTCAAGGACTCGATGTACGACTGGCTCGGTTTCAAATATGCCTTCTATGATGCTTATGCACCAGAGGCTCGCAAGATCTTCTGGCGCCAGCTCTATGAGAAACTGGGCACCATCGGCATGGATGCTTGGTGGATGGATGCCTCTGAACCCAATGTGCGCGACTGTACGGACATGGAGTATCGTAAGATGCTTTGCGGTCCCACCGAGTATGGTTCGTCTGACGAGTTCTTTAACGCCTACAGCATTGTCAATGCAGAGGCTATCTACGACGGGCAGCGTGGTTATGAAACTGCCATTGAGAATGAGAGCGCAAAAAGTAATAACAAGGAAATCGAAGTCCCCACTCCCGAGTGGCTGCAGGCGAATTCCAAGTGGGATGATCGCGGTTTTGGCAATCAGTTCTCTCCCAACAACAAGCGTGTATTCTTGCTTACCCGCAATGGTTTTGCCGCAGAGCAGCGCTACTCAACCGCAACCTGGTCGGGTGATATCGGTACCCGTTGGGAGGACATGAAGGCTCAGATCACTGCTGGTCTGAATTTCTCTATCTCGGGTGTTCCTTATTGGAGTCAGGATATCGGTGGATTTTCGGTTGAAAAGCGCTACGAGGGTGCGCAGCGCCTCTATGATGCAACCGGTGTGGAGAATGCGGACCTTAAGGATTGGCGCGAACTCAACGTGCGATGGCATCAGTTTGGTATGTGGGCTCCCATGTACCGTACGCATGGACAGTTCCCCTTCCGCGAGCCCTGGAACATTGCTCCTGAAGGACATCCTGCCTATAGTGTCATCAAGGCGTGTCTGGAGCTTCGCTATCGCCTCCTTCCCTACATCTACTCTTTAGCAGCCGATGTACACTTTAACGACTACACCATCATGCGTCCCCTCATCATGGACTTTGCTGCCGACCATGCGGTTCGTAACATTGGTTATCAGTTTATGTTCGGCCCTGCCATCATGGTCAATCCCGTTTATACTTACAAGACCCGCAGTCGTGAGGTTTACTTCCCCAAGGACAATGTCTGGTATGACTTCTACACAGGCGAGGTTGCTTCTGTCGGTGGTGAGACAAAGACCGTGCCCGCTCCCTATGAACACATTCCTCTCTATGTTCGTGCTGGAAGCATCATCCCCTTCGGTCCTGCCATCGAGTACACCCAGCAGCAAAAGGCCGAAAACATACGTCTCTATGTCTATGAGGGCGCTGACGGACAGTTCAATCTCTACGAAGATGAAGGTACAAACTATGGTTATGAGGCAGGTCGCTATGCTAATATCCCCATTACCTTCGATGACGCCAGCAAGACGCTCACCATTGGCGAGCGCAAGGGTGAATTCCCTGGCATGCTGAAAGAACGCACTTTCACGGTTGTTGTTTGTGGCAAGGATAAGGCACAGGCATACGACCCCGAGGCTGCTGGTAAGGAGGTCCGCTACAACGGCAAGGCCGTTTCTGTAAGTTTGTAAAGAAAATAGTTATCATAGTTTTTCATATACATTATTCTTATATGTTCGACTTTTATAGTGTCAGTCTTGTGTCCTTCACCGTGGTGCTCTACACACTATTTTTTACGATGGTCAGCTTTAGGTCGGTTGCATTCCAGGAAGATCGTGACCTCCGCCGTTCGCGTGTCTATCTGGCCTTTGCCTTCCTCATCCTTGGCATCAACGGGACGCTGCACATGCTGTACGGTTTTCGTGCCCACCAACCATCTGTAGGCATAGCACTCGACATCACCTCCTATTTCCTTGTTGGCATCCTCTTCTCGTTCGTTTACATCCCCTTGCTCGATTCGTCCTACGACAACAACAAGGTAAGGTGGACACACTTCTGCCTGTGGGTTGCTACGTCCGTATGCCTTTGGGTTTCTGCCCTCTTTACTTATGGCGTGGCAAGCAAAATCTTACTCACCTTAGGAGGGGCCATGTGTCTGATATCATGTTCGCGCATCTTTGTAGCCTTCATCCGCCGCTACCATCAAGTGTCCGACATCGTTGCTGGCGAGACCGAGGTTGACGTGCAGAGTTTCTCACGTTTCATCTTCAGTAGTGTTCTTGGACTGGGTTGCACAGGCATCGCTGCCATCTTCATCACCCTTTTGGGCGGCCAGAACTTGCAAGCCTATGTGAACATCACCACGTTCCTGCTGTTCTTCCATCTGGCCATGTCGTTCATTAACTACGTCAGCAGCTTGAAGTAAGTGGCCAGTTCTTAATCTTTAATTTAATTTTCTATCTAAATGGTATCCGTAGACGGTCTGGCAGTCGAGTTTGGCGGCGATACGCTATTCAGTAACATTAGTTTTGTAATCAATGAGGGTGACCGAATTGCCTTAATGGGCAAGAACGGTGCAGGAAAAAGCACGTTGCTGAAGATTCTGGCTGGTGTGAGGAAACCCACGCGCGGTAGCATCTCTGCCCCAAAGGATACCGTCATTGCCTACCTTCCCCAACACCTCATGACAGAGGATGGACGCACCGTTTTCGAAGAGACGTCCCAGGCCTTTGCCCACTTGCGCGAGATGGAGGCAGAGATCGACGCAATCAACCACCAACTGACTGTGCGCACCGACTATGATAGCCAGGAGTACCTCGACTTGATAGACAAGGTGGCGGCGATGAGCGAAAAGTTCTATTCCATCGATATGACCCATTTTGAGGAAGACGTTGAGAAGACCCTCCTTGGACTCGGGTTTGAGCGCACCGACTTCGACCGCCAGACGAGTGAGTTCTCCGGAGGGTGGCGCATGCGCATCGAGTTGGCTAAACTGCTGCTAAAGAACCCCGACGTACTGCTCCTCGACGAGCCGACCAATCACCTCGACATCGAGTCCATCGGCTGGCTCGAGGAATTCTTGGTACAGAATGGCAAGGCCGTCGTTGTTATCTCCCATGATAAGAAGTTTGTCGACAACATCACAACCCGCACCATCGAGGTTACCATGGGGCGCATCTACGACTATAAGGTTCCCTACTCACAATATCTGGAATTGCGTGCTGAGCGAAGAGCGCAGCAGCAGAAGCAGTATGAAGAGCAGCAGAAAATGATTGCTGAGACGAAGGACTTCATTGAACGGTTCAAGGGAACGTATTCTAAGACATTTCAGGTGCAGAGCAAAGTCAAGATGCTCGAAAAACTGGAACTTGTCGAGGTCGATGAGGAAGACACTTCACGCTTGCGTCTGAAATTCCCTCCAGCCCCACGTAGCGGCAATTATCCTGTTATCATGGATGGGGTAGGAAAGACTTTTCCTTCTCGCCATGATCCGTCAGTCAATAAGACTATCTTCAAGAATTGTTCGCTCACCATTGAACGAGGTGATAAGGTGGCATTTGTAGGACGAAACGGCGAAGGCAAGTCTACACTTGTCAAGTGCATAATGGGTGAACTCGAGCACGATGGCGAAATTCAGATTGGTCACAACGTACAGATAGCTTATTTTGCTCAGAACCAAGCCTCTCTCTTGGACGAGGAACTTTCCGTTTTCGAAACCATCGACCAGATTGCCAAGGGAGAGATTCGTAAGAAGATAACCGATCTGCTTGGCGCATTCATGTTCGGTGGTGAAGCATCGACCAAGAAGGTCAAAGTGCTAAGTGGTGGAGAGAAGACTCGACTTGCCATCCTGAAACTATTGCTCGAACCAGTCAACCTGCTCATTCTTGACGAGCCGACCAACCACCTGGATATCAAGACTAAGGATGTGCTCAAGCAGGCACTTCAGGACTTCGACGGCACACTCATCTGTGTTTCCCACGACCGTGACTTTCTGGACGGGCTTTGTACAAAAGTCTATGAGTTTGGCAACCAGCGAGTCCGTGAGCATTTGTGTGGTGTATATGAGTTCCTTGAAACCCGCCGACTCGAGAACTTGCAGGAATTAGAGCGCAAGTAGGACGTGTTTCTTGCAATTTAATCTATTTTTAAGAGGAAAAACAAAAAAAATATAGGGATTGTCGTTTTTTTGTGTTAAATTTGCAAAATTGAACAACTTCGGTTGTTGGATGCGATAACTAATACAAACGAACGATATCAATGAAAAAGATCCTAACCGTAGCTGCCCTAATTGTGGCCTCTCAGAGTGTCGTGGCGCAGCAGAAGCCAAAGAAACTGCCTGGAGAAGATAGTCAGTTCCAGCGCAACCCAATTGTTCAAACTTGTTACTCAACCGATCCTGCACCAATGGTAGATGGCGACCGCTTGTATGTCTACACCGGGCATGACGAGGCAGGTGCCGACTTCTTCTGGATGTACGACTGGCGCGTGTTCTCGACTAGCGACATGGTGAACTGGACCGACCATGGTAGTCCCCTGAGTTTAGCCTCTTTTGACTGGGCCGACGACCGTGCCTGGGCTCCTCAGTGTATAGCTCGCAATGGCAAGTACTACCTCTATGTTCCTGTTCATTCGACGAAGAGCGGCGGCATGGCCATCGGTGTGGCTGTGGGCGATACTCCCTATGGCCCCTTTAAGGATGCGTTGGGACATGCGCTTTTTGAGAATGGCAGCTGGGATCACATCGACCCTACCGTCTTCATCGACGACGACGGTCAGGCACACCTCTACTGGGGTAACCCCAAGCTCTATCACGTAAAGCTGAAGGAAGACATGATAACCTTGGACGGTGAACCAGAGGTACTGGAGACTCCCAAGGAGGACCGATATACCGAGGGTCCCTGGGGCTACAAGCGTAACGGCAAGTATTACATGATGTACGCAGCTGGCGGCGTGCCCGAGCACATGGCCTACAGTATGGCCAAGACTCCCACCGGCCCCTGGACCTATGGCGGCACCATCATGAAGCAGACGAACGATACGCAGTCGTTCACCAACCATAGCGGTATCATCGACTTCAAGGGGCACAGCTATTTCTTCTACCATACGGGTTGGCTGCCCGGTGGCGGTGGCTTTGCCCGCTCGGCTTCGGTTGAGGAGTTTACCTATAATGCTGATGGTACCATTCCCGAGATAAAGCCTACCCGCGAAGGCGTGAAACCCATCGGCACGCTGAACCCCTACGAGCGTGTGGAAGGTGAAACGATGGCCTTCTCGTATGGTGTGCGCTCTGAGTGGACCGACGCTGATGGCGTCTTCGTGAGCGACATTCAGCATGGCGACTGGATTCGCCTGAGTGAGGTGGACTTCGACATCATCAAGGACCCCAAGCACCGTATGTTCAACACTACCGATATGCAGTTGCATGCTCGTGTGAGCAGCGGTATGGTAGGTGGCATTATGGAGATGCGCCTCGACTCATTGAAGGGTAAGGTGTTTGCGAAGCTTGAGGTTGGCGCAACCGGTGGCTGGGAGAAGTTCCAGGTACTGTCGAGCGACCTTATCGAGTTGCCTACAGGCAAGCACGAGGTGTTCATCACCTTCAGCGGCATGAAGGGTCGTAAGCTGATGAATCTGGACTGGTGGCAGTTGGCTCCCAATCACGACAAGTATGCGGCTCGCAATCCCATGCTGTGGGCTGACTATCCCGATCCCGACGTCATCCGTGTGGGTGAGTATTATTATATGGTGACCACCACCATGTTCTTCATGCCAGGCGCTCCCATCATGCGCAGTAAGGACCTCATCCATTGGGAGACCATCAGCTACCTCTTCCCCGAACTGAAGGACACACCTGCCTACGACCTGCAGGGAGGCACCAAGTACGGACAGGGCCAGTGGGCTACTTCTCTTCGCTACCACAAGGGCACTTTCTATGCCTTGTTCGTGACAAACGGCGTTGAGGGTAGCTGGATATACAGCACTACTGATCCTACCAAGGGTTGGAAGCTGCATAGCCACCTGAAGGGTTTCTACCATGATGCTTCGCTCTTCTTCGACGACGACGATCGCGTGTACATCTTCAGCGGAAGCGGAAGTGTGGACATCACCGAGCTGGAAGGTGACCTGAGCAAGGAGAAGGAGGGTGGCTTCAAGCGTCATCTTACCGTACAAGACGAGGAAGACAACGGACTTCTGGAGGGTAGCCGCGTCTTCAAGCACAACGGTTATTACTACCTGAGCATGATTTCTTGGCCACGCACGGGCCGTTCGCAGTTGGCATACCGCACCAAGGATCTGCATCGTGGTCGTTGGGAGAAGAAGGTCATCCTGTTCGACAACTTCGACCAGATTGGCAACGTGGGGCAGGGTACCGTAGTTGACGGACCCGACGGCAAGTGGCATGGCGTCATCTTCCAGGACCGTGGTGGCGTAGGACGCATCCTGACCGTGAGCCCCGTTCGCTGGGTAGACGGCTGGCCTATGATTGGTGACGAGGCAGGCCACGTGACACCCTCGGTTGAAGTAGCAACCGTGACGCTCGACCGCCAGTGGAACCACAATCCCGATAACAAGGCTTATACCTATAACGCCAAGAAGAAGGAGCTGGAGCTGCGCACGGGTCAGCTGTCAGAGAATATCTTCATGGCTCGCAACACCTTGACATGGCGTATGTTCGGTCCTACCTGCGAGGATGCCGTCTGCCTTGACATTAGTGGCATGAAGGATGGCGACCGCGCTGGCTTCTCCGCCCTGAACGGCGACGCTGGCCTCATGACCATCTGCAAGGATGGAAGCGCATCTGCCCTCGTACTGACCGACGAGCATGTACAGCTGGACCGCCAGAAGAAGGTGACCGGTAACCAGGTGAACGAGACAGCCCGCATCGACATCACTGGCAAGAAGAAGATCTGGCTCAAGATAACGGGCGACTTCAACCGTGGCAAGGACATTGCCAACTTCTACTACAGTTTCGATGGCAAGAACTTTGAACAATTGGGTGGTGACTTCAAGATGCGCTTCGACTATCAGCGTTTCTTCACCGGAACACGCTTTGCTGTATTCAACTATGCAACAAAGGCTAAGGGTGGCAAAGTAAAGGTGCTCAATTTCGACTGGGAAAACTAAATGTTAGGTAATTACGAATAATAAATCAGACAATGAAAAAACTGTTATTTCTTCTTCTGATGCTGCCCACTATGATTATGGCGCAGACACAGAAGAGTTATCAGCCCCGAGAAGCTTATGGCAACCTGCCCCCATTACATGTGGAGGGCAATGTGCTGAAGGACGTGAATGGAAACAAAGTGGTACTGCATGGTGTCATGGACACTCCCAGCATGTGGTTTAACAGCAACCGCTGGACAGGTGGTTACAATTCTACCGGTGCTACCAACTGTATCAACTACTTCAAGAGGCTGTATAAGTTCCTAACCAAACATGAAGACGGCGCCTTTTGCAACGTTTTTCGTCTGCACATGGATCCGGCCTGGACGAACCAGAATGGCAGTGGGTACCATGGAACAGGCGATGACTTCCGTGCTGGTTTTACCTTAAAAGACGGCAAACGCTATGATCCTCACGGAAAAGAAGTTGGCGGAGAAGCTAATATCTACGACTTTAGCAAGAAGGCATTCCAAACATACCTAAAGAGTGTGTATGTAAAACTTGCCCTTGAGGCGCTGAAGTCTGGTTTGTACGTTGTTGTTCGTCCTTGTGGCGTCTGCCCTGGGTATATTGAGGTCGGAGACTACTATAACGACTACTTGATGTACATCTGGGATGAGTTTTCAAAAAATGATTCGATACGCAAGTACAGTGGCCAGATCAGTATCGAGTTGGCTAACGAACCTGTCACTTTGCGTGCAAAGGGAGGCAAAGAGGATGTCAAGGCAAAGCATGACTTCTTCCAGCCTATTGTTGACAAGATACGCCAGAACGGTTATGATGGCATCATCTGGGTGCCCGGTACAGGTTGGCAGGCCAGTTACGAAGACTATGCTACCTATCCCATTGAGGGGCCCAACATTGGTTATGCCGTTCACAACTACACAGGATGGTATGGCAACGACGATGGCGCTTATGACAGAACTGCTAACAAGACGACCTACAAGAACAATTGTATTAATCAGTTTAAGAAACAAGTACCAGTGGTTACTACCAACCCGATCATTATCACCGAGGTGGACTGGAGTCCGACAAAACCAGGTACGGGCCACTATAACGAACATGGAAACTGGGTAGAGAGCAACTATGGAACTTGGGCTACTGGAACCACCTCGAAATGGGGTGTGGGTTACAAGGCTATCTTGGATCATTTCGGCAATATCAGTATGACGCTGTCATCGTCTGACTGCTATCTGGACTGGAACAAGAGTAATTCGACGGGGCATTCTTATCCAGCCTTTAAGGATGCCCTCACTGCCGATGGAAAGAATCCCTATGACGCTAGCGGCGTAGCATGTTTCCAGTGGTATGAGGAGTACGCCAAAGTTGACTATCCCCATGCTGCCTATAAGCGTCAGTGGAGTGCTGACCAAGGCTATGGATATTTCGTCAACCCAATCTTGAATGGTGACTTCCCCGATCCCGACGTTATTCGTGTAGATGACACGTATTATATGGTATCTACCACTTTTACAACCTTCCCGGGCTGTACGCTGCTCAAGAGTAAGGACCTCGTTAACTGGGAGTATTGTGCAAACCCCTTGCAGCAGATCAACGATGACGATCATTACAACCTCCTTAATGGCAAGAATCACTATGCACAAGGCATGTGGGCTGCAAGTCTGAGCTATCATGCAGGTAAGTTCTACATCTACTTTATCAGCTATGGCAAGGAGAACTCGGAGGGCAAGAACATCATGCTTACCACCACCAATCCTGAGGGCCAGTGGGATATGCAATACTGGCCAGAGCACTACTACGATAGCGGTTGGCTCTTCGATGATGGTCCGAATGGCGACGGGCATGTCTACGTTGCCTGTGGTATTGGCGATATCTGGGTGAACAAACTGGATGGCAAGACACTTAAGAAGCTTTCGAGCACGAAGGTGATTAGCGCCCGGGATGGCCTTGAGGGTAGCCATATGTATCACATTGGCGACTTCTACTATCTCTATCTTACCACTGGCGGCTACTGGCGTGGACAGACTATCTATCGCAGTAAGAATCCTATGGGACCCTATGAGGAGATGCCCAACCTGAACAATTACGGCGATGTAAGAGCCGGAAACGCTTTCTCTGGCGCAGCTGTTCATCAGGGTGCGCTCGTTGAGACGCAGACGGGCCAGTGGTGGACCATCTTGTTCAAGGATGCGGGCAGCATTGGTCGTGCTCCCTACTTGGAACCTGTTGAGTGGAAAGATGGCTGGCCAATCATAGGCAAGAAGGGTGCCGAGGTAAGTAAGGGCGCCAAGTTGTGGGAGAAACCTGATGTAGGTGCAACCTATCCCATTACTTATCTGCCGACCAACGACACCTTTACAGATTTGACGCTGGGCCTTCAGTGGGGGTGGAATCATAATCCAGACAATACCGCTTGGTCGCTTCTTGAAAAACCAGGTAGTCTTCGTCTGCATACAGCCTGTGTAACCGACCGTATGGACCAGGCTCGTAACTCGCTCACACAGCGTATTTTGGGTTATAATCCCGAAGGCTGGCCAACAAGTAACACGACTGCCGGGCAGAAGAAGTACCTGCCTTCGTATGGTACCATCAAGATTGACGTGACCAACATGGCAGAAGGTGATGTGGCAGGTTTGGGTGTATTCCAGGATCCTTACGGATACATTGGCGTTAAGATGGTCAATGGTGAGAAGAAACTTGTGTACTATCGCAGTGAGTTTGACCAGACTTCCGCAACAGAGGAGGTAGGTCCTACGATAGAGAACGATGTGATCTTCCTGCGTGCTATCTGCAGTTTCCTGGACAACAGCTGCAAGTTCTACTATAGCTATGACAACGTAAAATATAAGGAGTTTGGTAAAGGCATGAACATGCGCTTCACTCTCAAAATATTCAGTGGTCAGCGATTCTATCTCTTCAACTATGCGACCAAGGATTTGGGCGGGTTTGTCGATATCGATTGGTTTAGTACAGAACCTGAGTACAGTGAGGAGATGTTCTACGGCGAAGGTGTGCTCCATAACTACACCATAGAAGATGCCACCGCAACTGATTTGAAGATCAGTCAGAATGAGTTTTATCTGATGCCAGAGAATAAGGCTGCCTTCAACATAACATGTACTATGAAGAGCGGTATGGTTGCAAATGTAACTAATGCATGTACTTACGAGACAAGTTGTCCTGGTGTTGCTATTATCCAAGGAAATAAAGTCGTGGGTGTAGGAGTTGGTGACACCGAGGTTACAGTGACTTATACCGACCTCACCGGTGGAAAGGTTACCACAACCTTCATTGTTCATTGTAGTTATTTCCCGCTTTCGACCGAAGCAATCGATCCCTCTATTCAAGGTAAGGGAACCTTTAAACTGGCTAACGGAATCGGTGTTCTGAAACCAGGTGCCAGAGGTATGGGAGGTTGGCATTATCAGAACGGCATCAACCTAAAGGATAAGGCAAAGTATTTAGTTGTTAAACTCAATGCGTCTTCTCTTGCCAAGCCCTCGCTGCTTCTTATTGACCAGAACGATCCCAAGGCAGAATCCTTCTACGAACTCGACCTTACAGGTTTGAAAGAAGCCACCCTCGATCTCGAAGAGGCATCTAAGGTCATCGACCTTAGTCGTATTTATTACGTGGTGTTCACGTCCAAGAATAGTGTAGCAAGCGCAATCAACATCCGCGAAATGTTCCTGAGTGATGATGGTGAGACGCCAACAGCAATCGAAAGTCTGGAAGAGGATACTATGTGCAGTCAATTGGTTAAGACGGAATACTTTACGCTTGACGGACGTCAACATAGCGCTCTACAACATGGTGCCAACATTGTTCGCCGCACCTATAGTGATGGCCGTGTAGAGAGCGTAAAGGTTATTAAATAAAATAATGTATATGAAAAAGACATTTTTAATCGGCATAATGCTCGGATGTGGTTCGCTTCTATTTGCTCAGCAGCCCATTAAGCGAGGCAAGAATGTAGTGGGGTATGAACTACAGGTAGGCGATGGCAGACTAGGTGTGGAGTTTGTAACACCCAGTATCGCGCGCGTGCAATATAAATTAGGTGACAAGCTGGAGAGCAACGGGACGGCAGTTTGTATAGAACGAGTACCCCAGAAGTTTCGTGTAAAACTGTCTGAGCAGACGCCTGGTTTGTCTTCTGACAAAGGGCCTTATGTTCTCAGCTCTGACAGCCTTGAACTGGTGATTGACAAGCAGACGGGAAGCATTCAATACTTTGAAGCAAAGACCCATAAGCTGCTTCTCAGCGAAGACCTCCGACATCCTCGCACTGGCGAGCGTATTCCTCTTGAAAAGGTGACCTATGACGAGAAGACGGCTCGAACCGTAAGGACTGCAAACGGTGACATCACCGAGAAGGATGTCATCAGTCGTGACACGGTAGGCTACAGCGAGCGCTATCAGCTCAATCTGCACTTTGCCAAGGGTGAGGCGCTCTACGGACTGGGTGCTCACATGGAGGATTACATGAATCTCCGTGGCAAGACGATGTACCTTTGTCAGCATAACCTTAAGGCTATGGTGCCCGTGCTGAACTCGACGGCCGGTTATGGATTGCTCTTTGATGCGGGTTGCGGTATGAAGTTTGTGGATTCTCCAAATGGTGCCAATGACCAGAGCTCGGCCTATATGGAGCTTGAGGCTGCTAAGGAACTCGATTACTACTTCATGAAAGGTCAGAACCTTGATGCTGTCATTGCTAACTACCGTTGGTTGACTGGCGACGTGCCCATGCTGCCTCGCTACCTGACGGGTTACATTCAGAGTAAGGAACGCTACGTCAGTTCAACTGACCTCCTCAAGACGCTAACTGAATTCCGTAAGCGTCATATCCCCATCGACCTCATCGTGCAGGACTGGCACTATTGGCCAGAAGGTTGGGGCTACATGAAACTGGATGAGAAGCGCTATCCCAGCGCCAAGAACCTGGCAGACTCTGTTCACGCCATGAACGCAAAGCTGATGGTCAGTATCTGGCCAAATCCCCAGTATTGCCCTGAGGCAGAAGACTTCAAGTCGAAAGGCTGGATGCTGGAGCATTCCGTCTACGATGCCTTCAACGCTGATGCCCGCAAACACTATTGGTCGTATGCCAACAACGAATTCTTCAGCAAGGACTTCGATGCATGGTGGTGCGACTGCTCGGAGCCTCTTGATGGCGATTGGAAGTTCATGCGTAAAGACTATGGATGGAACAACCATGAGGAACGCTGGCAGCTGAACCTGGGCATCCTGAGCGAAGCCTGTGGTGCAGAGCGTGCAAGCATCTATTCACTTTATCACTCGATGGGTATCTATGAAAACCAGCGTGCCACCTCGGATGCTAAGCGTGTCGTCAACTTGACTCGCTCGGCATATGCTGGTCAGCAACGTTTCTCGACAATTAACTGGAATGGCGATACATACGCCTCATGGGAAAGCTTCAAGCGTCAGATTCCCGCTGGTCTGAATTACATGGCCACGGGTTGTCCCTATTGGACGGTGGATGCAGGTTGTTTCTTCACTCGTGGTGATGGACGCTGGTTCTACAAGGGCGAGTTCCCCCAGGGTGTCAAGGATGAGAACTACCGCGAGTTCTACACCCGTATGTTACAGTTTGCAACCTTCTTGCCTCTGCAACGTAGTCATGGTAGCGACACGCCTCGCGAGCCCTGGCAGTTTGGCGAGCCCGGCGACCAGTACTACGACGCTATTCGTGCCATGATTGACTTGCGCTACCAACTGACACCCTATACCTATTCACTTTTTGCCAAGACCACGCGTGAGCAGTACACCATGACACGTATGCTGGCCTTCGACTATGCCGACGATCCAGAGGTACTCGACATTAAGGATGAGTTCATGTATGGTCCATCGTTCCTGGTATGCCCCATCACAGAGGCCAAGGCTTCAGGTCGTAAGGTTTATTTGCCTAAGGGTAGCCGTTGGACTAATGTCTTTACTGGCGATACTTTCGATGGGGGCCAGTGGATTGACGCTAAACTGCCCAACGGTGTTCCCGCCATCATGACCTTCCCTCTCTTTGTCAAATCAGGCAGCATCGTACCTTTTGCAGAGAAGGCTGAGTATACCGATCAACAGTTGGATAAGCCTCTAACGATCACCGTTACGCCTGGTTGTGATGCTTCCTTTGACCTCTACGAAGACGAGGGCGACAACTACAACTACGAGAAGGGACAGTACGCTATCATTCCTCTCAAGTGGGACGAAGCCACACGTACCCTAACCATCGACAAGCGTCAGGGTAAGTTCAATGGTATGAACCAGAATCGCCAGATGAAGCTCGATGTGGTCATCGATGGCAAGCGCGCGGAAAAGACGGTAACCTATACTGGCAAGAAAATTTCGGTTACTTTTTAAACTTTATTCACACTCGAGTGTCATAGAGTCATAGTACTATGTCTCTTGTGGGACTCCCAAACGAAACCTAAATAGCAAATGTTTAGACGAATTTTGACTATTGCCCTTGCCATTATGGCAGGTTTGGGGCTTTATGCGCAGAAGTCACCTAATGGAAAGATTAAGGCAGAAGCAACTCAGAACACCCTTGTAGTTAGTTATAAGGGAAAGGCTGGATGGCAGACTGTTTATACAGCTGTTATCCCAGGCATTCAGGGCGGATCAGAATACAAGATTGTTACGGAGTATGATATGTTGACGGGTAAGCGCCTACATGTCAAGAAGAAGGCTCGTGAATCTTCTCACGCCCTGCAGAGTGGGGGCATCCTCAAGGTTCGTGTATACGATGATGGTGTGGCTTTTCAGAAGGTTAGCCGCAAGTCCATGGGTTACAACGGTGAGGAAGAGACAACCATCGACCTCTCTGCTGCTACAAATACGTGGTTGATGAAGTGGAGCGACGGATCCGAGGGCTTCTTCCCCAAGAATCAGACCACAAAACAAGGTGACCGCTGGAGTATTCCCGCATTGTTCGAATTCCCCAATGGTGTCTTTGGTCTGCTCCATGAAGCAGATGTTCATCACGACAATGCAGCATGTAGTCTCTATAGCACGGCTAAGACAGGGGAGTTCCGGATTGTGACCGATAAGAACGACCAGGTGGCAGAGGCTTCTACTTGGAAGGTTATGCTGATAGGTTCTCTTAGTGATGTAGTGGAATCTACTTTAGTTACAGACGTCAGTACTCCCTGTATGTTGGCAGACACGTCGTGGATTCAGCCTGGCGTTGCCTCGTGGGTTTACTGGGCTTACAACCATGGGTCAAACGACTACGACATTATCAAGAAGTACACCGACATGGCGGTTGAACTTCGTCTTCCCTACGTGCTAATTGATGCCGAATGGGACGAAATGAAGAACGGCAAGACCGTGGTCGATGCTGTCAACTATGCCAAGCAGCGTGGCATCAAGCCTATGATTTGGTATAACTCTTCTGTGGGATGGATCAATGGTGCTCCCGGTCCTAAGTTCCGTCTTAACAAACCCGAGGATCGCGAGAAGGAGTTTGCCTGGTGTGAAAGCATCGGCGTTGCTGGTGTCAAGATTGACTTTTTCAGTGGTGAGAACAATATGAACATGGCTTATTGCATCGACTTGCTCGAGTGTGCAGCCAAGCATCATCTCGCCGTTAATTTCCATGGTGCCACCGTGCCACGCGGATGGATGCGCACCTATCCCAACCTTGTCAGCACCGAGGGTGTATATGGTGCAGAGTGGTATAACAACGTTCCTACCTTTACCAAGCGTGCTGCTGCTCACAATGCCACTTTGCCTTTTACCCGCAATGTGATCGGTTCGATGGACTATACACCATGTGCTTTCAGCGACTCACAGCATCCTCACATAACAAGTCATGCTCACGAGTTGGCGCTCACCGCCCTCTTTGAAAGTGGTATCCAACACCTTGCCGACCGTCCCGAGAGTTTCCTGGCACAGCCTCAAGAGGTGAAAGAGTATCTGGGTCAGTTACCTACGGCATGGGATGAGACCTTGCTGCTTGCTGGTTATCCTGGCGAGAATGCTGTCATGGCTCGCCGTAGCGGCAGCGTCTGGTATATTGCCGGCATCAATGGCAAGGATGAACCTCAGGAAATATCCTTTAGTACCAAGCGCATGAAGAAAATGGGTAAGCAGGTCCTCTCCTTTGAGGATAGTGGCGACAGCCAGCAACCCTGGAAGATTACCACCGCCCCCGCACAGCAGCACTACAGCATTGACTGCCAGCCTCGTGGAGGGTTTGTGCTTGTAATCAAGTAATAATTTGTTTCGAAAATGTTTCATCTAAAATTGAAGATATTTTTTAAAACCAATAACTAATAATTAACCTAATGAAGAAAAAGTTTCTACTTTCGCTGATTCTTTCAGCGGTTGCACTCACTGGTAGTGCGCAGGGCATGGGTGGACGCAACCGCGCACCCCAGGGTCCTCAGAAGACTTTGAAGGAGGCCTATAAGGACTACTTCATGGTGGGAGTTGCTGTTAACCAGCGCAACATCAGTAATCCAGATGAGATTGCTATCATCACCACCGAGTACAACAGTATGACTGCCGAGAACGACTTCAAGCCCGGAGAGGTTTGCAAGGGTCCCGGTGAATACGATTGGAGTCGTGCCGACAAGATTGCCGACTTCGCTCGTCAGCACGGCATCAAGCTTCGTGGTCACTGTTTGCTGTGGCACAGCCAGTTTGCTAACTGGATGTTCTACGAGGAGTTGACTCCCGCTGAGAAGAAGGCTCAGGAGAAGGCTGAGGCAAAGGCTAAGAAGGAAGCAGAGAAGGCAGCTAAGAAGGCAGCTAAGGATGGTAATGCACAGGCACAGGCTAACCCCTTCGGTGGTCAGTTCGGTCAGGGCTTCCCCCAGGGCGGTTTCGGTCAAGGCCAGCGTCCTCAGGGCTTTGGCCAGGGACAGTTCGGTCAGGGTCAGCGTCAGGGCCAGGGTGGTCAGCGCCGTGGCGGCAACCAGTTCCAGGGTCGTAAGCTCGTAAGCAAGGAGAAGCTCTATGAGCGTCTGCGCGAGCACATCCACACTGTTGTAAACCGTTATAAGGACGTTGTTTACTGCTGGGACGTTGTTAACGAGGCTATCGCTGATGGCGGCGACCAGCCCCTCCGTAACTCTACTTTCTATCAGATCTGTGGTAACGACGAGTTCATCAAGATGGCCTTCATCTATGCTCGCGAGGCAGATCCCAACGCTCTCCTTTTCTATAACGACTACAACGAGTGCAACCCCCAGAAGCGTGACCGCATCTACGAGATGGTTAAGCGCCTGAAGTCTGAGGGGGCTCCCATCGATGGTATCGGTATGCAGGGTCACTACAACATCTACGGTCCTTCAGAGGAGGAGATGGAGGCAGCTCTGGCTAAGTATTCTGAGATTGTTGACCACATCCAGGTTACCGAGCTCGACATCCGTGTAAACGAGCAGATGGGTGGTCAGCTCAACATGGACCGTAACGAGGGTCAGGTTGTAACTCAGGAGCAGAAGGAGATGCAGGAGCAGCAGTACGACCGTTTGTTCCGCGCTCTCCGTCGTCACAAGGATAAGGTTGACGTAGTTACCTTCTGGAATGTCAGCGACCGCGACTCATGGGTAGGTACCAACAACTATCCCTTGCTTTTCGACAAGGATCTCAAGAAGAAGAATGTATATAATGTAGTACGCGACTTCGATCCCTCTATCGACAACGCAGTTATCAAAGAGGACTTCAAGCCCTCTGAGACTTGCCAGCCCGGTCAGCAGTATCCTCAGGTTAACTCACAGGGTTACGTTCGTTTCCGCGTGATGGCCCCCAACGCTAAGAGCGTTACTGCTTCTGCAGGTCACGGTGGTGCTATGAAGGGTACCATCCTCAAGAAGCAGCAGGACGGCAGCTTCATCGGTACAACTATGACTCCCGAGGATCCCGGTTTCCACTACTACACCCTGAAGATCGACGGCGCAACCGTTGTTGACCCCGGTACCAACTTCTATTATGGTGGTACGATGTGGCAGGCTGGTGTAGAGGTTCCCACCAACGACGACAAGGACTTCTACGCAATGCGCACCAACATCGCTCATGGTCAGACCTCTTTGGTTTACTTCCCCAGCAAGGTTGAGGGTGAGCAGATGCGTCCTGCACACGTTTATCTTCCCGCAGAGTATGCAAAGAACCCCAACAAGCGTTATCCCGTACTCTACCTCCAGCATGGTTGGGGTGAGAACGAGACCTCATGGCCTGTTCAGGGTAAGGCTCCCATCATCATGGACAATCTGATTGCCGATGGTGTTTGCCAGCCCATGATCGTTGTTATGACTTACGGTATGACCAACGGCACTCGCATCGGTGGTCTCGGTGGCTTCAACGTAAAGGAAGGCTTCGAGAAGGTTCTCTGTGACGAACTCATCCCCTACATCGACAAGAACTTCCGCACCAAGGCTGATCGCAACAACCGCGCAATGTGCGGTCTTTCAATGGGCGGTATGGAGACTCACTCTATCACCCTCGATCGTCCCAAGGTATTCGGTTACTGGGGTCTGTTCAGCGGTGGTACCTACAGCGTTGAGGAGATCCAGAAGCTTTCTAAGGCAGACCAGCCCAAGCTCATGTTCATGAGCACTGGTAGCAAGGAGAACCCCACTGGTATCAACAAGGCTGCTGCTGACCTCAAGGCCGCTGGCTACAATGCAGTTGGCCACGTTAGCGAGGGTACTGCTCACGAGTTCCTCACCTGGCGTCGTGCCTTGAAGACTGTTGCTCCTCTGTTGTTCAAGTAAAATTGATTGAAAGGTTATAGGTTATAGGGTATTGCTTGTAGATTTTCAAAGTTTGATAATTGTTCTCCATTACTTTATGGTAACTAACAAACGTAAATGTCCAGAAGCAATATCCAATAACCTATAACTATTTTGTATATTATTTAGACTACAATGAAAAAACTTCTAACCTTATTTGCATTTGGCTCCATGGCATTGGCTGCCAATGCACAAAACCCATATCTCCCCCTTTGGGAGCATGTACCCGATGGTGAACCTCGTATGTTCGAGGATCCCGACAATCCAGGCAAGTATCGCGCCTATATTATTGGTTCTCACGATGTCACCAACACTGCCTATTGCGGTCCCGACATCCGCATGTGGTCTGCACCCGTTGAGGACCTCAGCCAGTGGCGCAACGAGGGTAGCCTCTTCAAGTACTACATCAATGGTCAGTGGGATACCATGTACGCTCCCGACCTCGTTGAAGTAATCGAGAATGGCAAGAAGGTCTACTATCTCTATCCTCATTCACGTGGTGGTGGTCGTACTCCCATGGTTGCCAAGAGCGATCGTCCCAATGGTCCCTTCGTACCCATCAATGCTACCGAGGACGGTCAGCGTTGCTTGCCAGGTTCTATGATTGACTTCGATCCCTCTGTCTTTATTGAGAAGATTACTGATAAGAAAGATAAGGACTACGATAAGGGCTTCCGTGCCTATGTATTCTATGGTTTCCAGCACTCTACAGCTGCCGAGCTGGATCAGAATACTATGTACAGTGTACGCCCTGGCACCCAGATTCATGACTACTTCATTCCTGCCTCTTCACGCTATGGTGAGGTTCGCGACCCTCAGGGCACTGAGTATCCAGCACTTTACAAGGGCCAAAACCCTGGCGAGTTCAACTTCTTTGAGGCTTCGTCTATCCGTCAGGTAGGCAACAAGTACGTCATGGTATTCTCTGGTTACTCAGGTCCCGACTACGGCCTCGGTTCTACCAACTCTGCTTTGCGCTATGCTTATGGCGACTCACCTCTGGGTCCCTGGCGTTCGGGTGGTGTGCTCGTTGACTCACGTGGTGTCGTTCTCAACGAGGATGGCTCTAAGCTGACAACCACCAACTTTGCTCACAACACCCATGGTTCTCTGCAGGAGATCAACGGCCAGTGGTACGTCTTCTATCATCGGCCTCCCCGTGGCTTCGGTAATGCCCGTCAGGCTATGGTTGCTCCTGTCAAGATTGAGTGGGACAAGAAGCCTGTTGCCAAGGGTGGTCAGGTGCGCATCATCGGTTACGATCCCTATGTGAAGGGTAACGAATGGAGCGCGAAGGCCAGCAACGGCGACCACTATACCGGTGCTGAGGTTACCTCTGAGGGTTTCCAGATCTATGGTCTTAATCCCTATGCTTACTATTCTGCTGGTATCGCTTGCTACATCAACGACAACAATGCCATGCAGGATACCTGGGATGTTTGGAACAACTCACAGGATGTTTGTGGTCTGAAGAATGGTGCTATCGTTGGTTGGAAATATTTCGGCTTCGGCGGTTTGGCTCAGGAGAGCAAGGGATGCAAGCCCTTCGAAGGAACTAAGGCTGGTGACAAGGCAACCATTAACATCAATGTTACTCCCAGCGCTCAGGCTTGCAAGATTCATGTCATGCTCGATGGTCCCTATGCTAACAGCACCTGGAATGGCAAGGAGATTGCCGTTATCGACGTTCCCGCAGCCCAGCAACCCCAGCGTGGTGGTTGGGGTGGCTTTGGTGGTGCACAGGCTAAGCCTGTTATGCTGTCAGCAGCAGTCCCTGCAGTCGAGGGTCTCACAGGAAAGCATGCCATCTACCTCGTTGTCGAAGGTCCTGCTGTACAGGAACCTCAACAGCAACAGCGTTTCGGTGGTCGTCAGCCCCAGCAGCCCCAGCGTCCCCGTGGTCTTGTCGACATTCACGGAATCGGCTTCAGCAAGAACGGTCAGGCTCTTCAGGCTCCCGCCATCCCCAGCGTCCAGATTGCTGTCGATGGTCAGAACCTCGCTATGAGCAATACTCCCATCTTCTCAACTAACCAAAATGGTTACTGTGATGTCAATCGCTATCAGATCTATGGTCGTCTGAATCCCAATTCAGTCATCAAGGCTACCTCAAGCGATCCCACCGTTACCTTCAAGGTTAGCCCCATCTCTGCCGGTCGCGCCGTTGTCACCGCTACCTACAAGGGTGTAGAGAAGATTTATCTCATCAATTAATGGACTGATCACTTACCCTATATTATTACGTGCCTCCGTTGAAAAAACGGGGGCATTTTTTGTTAAAATCCGATCAAACAAAGCGAAATTTTTCGCTGATATCGTCTCGGATTTCGTGTTTCCTTTTTCGTATTTCGTAATTAAAACTTCTTTTTCTTGTTCGTTTCCCCAAAAAATAGTACTTTTGCGCGTTAAATACAGTTGAATTAATTCAATAACGAACGATATGCAGATTTCAAAAACCATTCTAACGGTAGCATTTGCGCTGTTCTCAGGTGTGAGTGCTATGGCGCAATCCACCATGACCGACCAGCAGGTTATTGATTATGGTAAGCAGGGTATGGCAGCCGGCAAGGATGTCAAGACCATCGGGCGCGAACTTATGGCCAAGGGTGTCACCCGCGAGCAGGCTGAGCGTGTTAAGAAACTCTATGAGTCACAGCAGGGCGAAAACATCCAGAGGTCTGCTGCTGATACAAAGAGCCGCACACACATCTCTACCGATGCCGAAGAGGACGATGCTCTTGTGGCAGAGACTCTGGGCGAAGAGAAAGCAGTCTCAGAAAGCACCGCCATTTTTGGCCGTAATATTTTCAACAACCACGCCCTCAACTTTGCTCCTAGCGAGAACCTTGCAACTCCTCTCAACTACACGCTGGGTCCTGGTGATGAAGTTATCATCGACATTTTCGGTGCTAACCAGACTACACTTCGCCAGACAATCAGTCCCGAGGGAAGCATCAATGTTGATGTCCTCGGTCCCCTCTATCTTAATGGAATGACCATTGAGAGCGCAAATTCGTACCTTAAGAAGCGCCTGTCTGCTATCTACGCAGGTCTGAACAAGAAGGGAACCTCCGACATTCGCCTTTCACTTGGTCAGATTCGTACTATTCAGGTAAACATTCTGGGAGAGGTTGCCAATCCTGGTACCTACGTGCTTTCATCGCTTTCGACCGTCTTCCACGCTCTCTACCGTGCGGGTGGTATTGTCGGAACAGGTACCTTGCGCGCCATCCAGGTTAACCGCAACAACCGCATCGTAGCAGAGTGTGACGTTTATGACTTTCTTGTAAATGGATCTCGCAAGGGTGACATCCGTCTTCAGGAAGGAGATGTCATCCTCGTCAAGCCTTACACCGCCGTAGTTAATCTTAAAGGTAATGTCAAGCGTCCTATGTACTTCGAGATGAAGGAGGGCGAGACCCTCAAGACCTTGCTTAACTATGCTGGTGGCTTTGCCAAGGGTGCCTATACTTCTTCAATCACAGTAATTCGCCAGACGGGCCGCCAGTATGAGGTTTGCACGGTCGACGAGTTCCAGTTTGCCAACTTCCAGCTTAAGGATGGTGATGAGATTGAAGTAGGCGAGCTCCTCTCTCGTTTTGAGAATCGTGTACGCATCGAAGGTGCTGTCTACAAGGAAGGTCTTTATCAGTTGGGAAATGTTACAACTGTTAAGGGACTGGTTGAGAAGGCTGATGGCGTGCTTCCCGAAGCATTCCTCAACCGCGCTGTCATGCACCGCGAGCGTCCCGACCGCAGTCTCGAGATTGTTAGTGTTGACCTTAAGGGCATCCTCGAAGGAACTGCTCCCGACATCGCACTCCACAATAATGACGTGCTTTTCGTGCCAAGCATCTACGATTTGCAGGACCTCGGTAATGTAACCATTAATGGTGAGGTTATCGCTCCTGGAACTTTTGCCTATGCCGACAACATGACTATTGAGGACCTCGTCCTCATGGCAGGTGGTCTTACCAATGCTGCCAGTCTTGCCCGCGTCGATGTTGTTCGTCGACTCAAGGATGCCGATTCAAAGGTGGCAGGCGACAAACTTTCCGAGGTGTTCTCTTTCTCTATGAAGTCGGGTTTCGTCATCGATGGTACCGAAGGCTTCCATCTCCAGCCTTACGATATGGTTACCGTTCGTCGTTCACCTGGTTATCATGAGCAACAGTTTGTAAGCGTCACTGGTGAAACCAATTTCACCGGTTCTTTCCCCATGGTTAACAAAGAGATGCGCCTCTCTCAGCTCGTTGAACTGGCTGGAGGTCCCACTATTTCTGCATACCTTGAGGGTGCTCGACTGGAACGTCAGATGACAGTTCGCGAGCGTGAACTTCTCAAAGACGTCCTCCGTGCTATGCGTGCCAACAATGAGAAAGACTCTATCAACTGGACTGGTATAGACGTGGGCAATACCTACTATGTAGCCATCGACCTCGATAAGGCTCTTGCCAATCCAGGTAGTAAGGACGACCTTGTACTTCGCGTAGGTGATATCCTCAATGTACCAGTCTTTGACAATACTGTTCGCGTCAATGGTGCTGTCATGTCTGCCAACTCGGTTACCTACAATCCCACCAAAAAGGCTAAGTATTATATTGAAAATGCCGGTGGTTTCAACGACCGTGCTCGTAAGAGTCGACTCTTTGCCATCGAGATGAACGGTCATATCCGCAAGATAAAGAAGGGTTCTTCTATCAATCCTGGTTCCGAGATTATTGTTCCTACCAAGGCAAAGAAGCAAACCAACCTGGCTAACATACTCGGTGTAGCTTCAACTACAGCCTCTGTTGCCACCATGCTCGGTACCCTCTACAACATTATCAAGTAATTTCGTGTAACGTTATGGCAGAAACAAACTATACAAATCCTCAGGGCCAGCAACCTCTGGTTGAAGAGGAGTCAAGCATCGACTTCATGGAGCTTGCTGTCAAGCTCTGGAAGGGCAAGTGGTTCGTCATCATCGTCACCTTCCTCTTCTGCGTTCTGGGTGTCTTCATGGCGCTCAATCTTAAGCGCACTTGGACAGCAACTGTTACTCTTGCTCCCGAGGTTCCTGAAGGGGCTAAGTCAGGATCATCACTCAGCAGTATTGCCAGCATGATGGGACTTGGTGGTATGAACATGGGTGGCAATGGTGCTGACGCGCTGAACATCACTCTGTTCCCCGACATGGCGAAGAGTACTCCTTTCCTCACAGATCTCTTTGAGGTTCCCGTCAATCCTTACCTTTCGCCCAAGGCACGCAAGGAAGGCAAGAAACCCAAGAAGAGTACGACTCTTTATCGTTGGATTCTTAAGAAGGACGAACCAAAAGGTTGGTTTGCCAATCTCAAGGAGAGCATTTTCGGCGCCCCTGATCCTGAACCCGAGAATGTCCCTGTTGACAATAAAGAGCTTACTCGTGAACAGGATATCGCTACTCAGATTCTTTCCAAGTGCATCAATGCTGATGTCGATAAGAAGACGGGTGTGACAACTATCAACGTCACCATCGACGATCCAAAATTGGCATGTGAACTGGCAGACACCGTGTGCACTCGCCTTCAGCGTGAGATCTTCAACTACCGTACGGCCAAGGCTGCCCAGAATTTGGAGTACTACACAAAACTTGCAGAGGAGGCTAAAGCCAAGATGATCAAGGCACAGGCCGATTATGCTGTGAGCGTCGACTACAACCGTAGCATCATTCTCCAGAGTGCAGCCAGTGAGCAGCAGCGTCTCCAGCAGGAGCTGAGCCTTGCACAGCAGGTCTACACCCAGATGCAGCAGCAGGTGGAGATGGCAAAAGCAAAGTATCAGGAGATGAAGCCCGTCTTCGTTGTCGTACAGCCTGCAACCATTCCTCTCAAGCCCAACCAGAGCCGTGCCAAGACTGCAATCATCTATGCTTTCCTTGGTATTTTCCTTAGCGCTGCCTGGAAACTCTATGGTGAGGACTTCTACAAGAAGTACAAGTCACAGTTCAAGGAGAAGATGGCAGAATCTACCGAAGAAAAGTCTCAGGAGGTAGAAGCATAAACTGCTATTGTTTTATTCACGCGATACACAGGCGCCACTTTCGAAATGAAGGTGGCGTTTGTTTTTAGTCATAGCAGTTTATCTGCAGTCCACACGAGTTTCATAAATTCTCCTAGCGTCTTTTTCAAATGTCCAATCGGAGCTCAAATAAGAGGCGCAGCGCGAACCGACCGGCTGCCCTAGGTCAGCCGGTTAATTACCGCAGCGGTATTTTTAAATTTCCGCAGCGGTATTTTTTACCTCCCGCAGCATGTCTTTTTTCATACTGCTACATGTCCTTTTTCCTGGTTTCTCAAAAATGGTAACGTTATAGCAGTTGACGTATTACTACTCTGGTATGCTAGGTTATTAACCAAAAACTTGCGAAAACTTGCAAAAACACTTTACTTTTATAACTCTACTGACGTAAGAGAGAAAGTTTTTTGTTCGTTTTTGCCCGTTTTTGCTTTAATTTAAACACACCGCTTTTGATATCTGAGTAGTTACGTTGATGTGCGTTTTATCTATTACTTTGAATGCTTTGAGAGACAAATAGACGTATTTCTGCAGTTTTTGTTATATTTTGTCACCAAAATTTGGTCATGAATAGAATTATTCATAATTTTGTTTAGTTTAATAAAAATTATTATCCATGAAAAGCAAATCATTCCTTCTTTGTTTTCTTTTCTTCTCTCTTTGCATAAACACCTGGGCGCAAGATAGGACTCCTTATTATACTTTAAAAGTTTCAAATCTGAATTATTCGGGGTTCGAAACTCACTCTGTTACAGTAGAAGGTATGAGTTGGTCTATTGATGCCACCATGAACTCCGACACTTATTGGCGTGTTGGAGGCAAAAGTCTCTCTGGCATTGACAGGGTTTTTCTTGGAAAGACTGCCTTCCCTGTTCCCATTGAACGTATTGTAATTCATCACAATGGATATAGCGAAGAACAAACTCCTATAAAGGTGAATTCTGTGAAGTTGTTTGTCTCCTCGACTAGCACTTTCTCCTCGACACCAGATGTCACGATAGAGCAACCTTCGCTCTCCTATAATACGAATGGAACTCTCGTTTTCGAACCCACATCTCCTCTAACAGCATGGCCAGCAAACTCTTACTATAAGATTGTCTTTAATGTGACTAACACTTCGTCGTCTACGAATAAATCAATCAAGTTTACGGGGGCAGATTTCTATTCAAGCGAGACTATTTCTGTTTCCTCTGCCTGCACAAATGGGAATCATTATTTTGGAACCTACAGCAACGCACATTCCTGGAGAGTTCCTGCCAATCTGACTGTAAGCGAAGTAGAGGTTGTAGATGGCAAACTGCATGTTGTCGATTATGCTACTGGTGATGTAGTTCCTGCTAATACAGGAGTTTTGATAACCGCCTCTGCTGGTGGTGATTATGTCATTTCCCTCTCTTCTGAATCGGGGAATCATCCTGATGGTGTGAACAATTGTCTTCGTCCTACGGGTTCTGGCATCACGTCATCTGAAATGTCCTCAAGCGATGCTGGGTGCAAGTTCTATCGACTCACCATGCATAACGGATCTGAGCTTGGCTTCTGGTGGGGCGCGGCAAGTGGTGCTGCTTTCGACTACAATACGGCAAATCGAGCTTACCTGGCTGTTTCTGGTGGAATGTCGCTTGCCAAGGAACAGATGCTATGGTCCAATGATCAGGAAACCTTGATTAAGGACGTTCGCAAGAATCCCGCAGAGGGCAGGATGTATAATCTGAATGGTCAGATTGTAAACCCTTCATATAAGGGGATTGTTGTAGTGAACGGTAGAAAGTACATGTCCAAATAAGTAAGAACGCAAACCATGAAAAGAGAATATATCATACCAGAAACAAAATGTATTAAACTGGAAGCCAGCATGATGCTGGCGGGGTCTTCCGATATGGAAGGACAATTCTTGGGTGATGACTTCAACGATATGGACATCTCATTCATCCGAGGTGCAGATTTTCTCGGTGATCAGTCTTACGATGACTTTAATTGGTAAGTCTCACTTCCCAAAGTATGCAATCTTTCTTTTGTGTTTTCCTTGGTTCTGGACTGGGAGGCGTTCTTCGCTGGCTGTTGAGCGGTTGGCTTAATGGTGTACATCCCATAGGAACGCTTGCAGTGAATGTGTTTGGCTGTTTTGTGCTGGGTGCATTGACAAAGTTTGCCCCTGGTAGTGAGTCGACTCGTCTCTTATTGATGACGGGTCTTTGTGGCGGATTCACAACTTTTTCTACGTTCATCAACGAGAATGTGTTGATGTTACGCACCGGACAGTTGCTTATGCCTATCGTCTACATGGTGATCAGTCTGGTTGGAGGACTGCTTGCATGTGCCGCAGCGTACAAGCTTTTTTGAACTTAGTCAGTCTATCCTGAATGTCAGAACTTCCTCGTCGCGTGTGTTGCGCATGGCGGGGATTTCGTTGTCTACAAGACCTAGTTGATAGGTGTCGTATCCGTTTTCGCTGTAGAGACTGTCGGTTGGGATGCCCAGTGTGCAGTCTCCATAAGTCGTTATGATTTTGCCGGGATAGAGAGTCTGTAACTTGTCAATGGCAGCCTGTAAGCACTTGTCTTTCAGACGGTCGTCGACGTCGGAACGAAAGGGGGTAAAGATGAGGTCGGCATCCATGGGATAATCAACACATATAGAAGATTTAGATAAAATAACCGCTTATTATCTTAGCCAAGGAGCTTTTCAAGCTTATCTGCATTGGCGGGATCGGTGTAGTAGGCAACGAAGTCCTTGGGAGGCATGCCGAAGAAGTCGCGGAAACTGCTGCTGAAGTAACTGTGGGTGGAGAATCCCACACGGTAGGCAACTTCACTGACATTGACCTTCTTGTGTATAAGGAGGTAAGCTGCCTGCTTGAGACGGTAGGTCTTGATGTACACGTTGGGTGAGAGACCGTACTTTTCCTTCATCTTACGGTTGAGGTGTACTCGGCTGATACCAACTTCGTTGGCAAGTTCCTGGACACCAAACTCTTCGTCGTCGAGGTGTTCAAGCACGCACATGTTGATGCGTTCGAAGAGGTTGTCTTCGGCGGAAGCAAGTTCTACGTTTTCCACGTTGGTGAGAATCTCCTTTCGCTCGACGTGGCGGCGTATGTTCTCGCGCAGTCCGAGGGTTTGGCGGATTGCACCTTCGAGTATGGTGAGGTTGAAGGGCTTTTGGATGAAGTGGTCAACACGCAGGTTGAAGGCCTCGAGCTGCAGGTTGTCATCACCTTCGCCCGTGAGCATGATGATGGGTGTGCTGTCGAGTTCTCCGTTTTCGCGTACGTGTTGAATTAGCTCAAGACCATTGCCGTCGGGCATCTTCATGTCAGTGATGATGAGGTCGGGGCGTGACTGCAGGATGATGTTCCAGGCGCTGTTCCCGCTGAAGGCAAGCGTGATGTTATAGTCGTTAGAGAGTTGTTCGCTGAGGTATTCGCAGAGGTCCTTGCTGTCATCAACGATGAGGATGTTGGGCAGGGAACGGCGTTTGTCCTCGTCCTGTTTACCTTCATTAGTGGTTGCCTCTGTGTGGATTGCCTCGATGTGTGTTGTTACAGTTTCGCGTGCATTCTTCATTTCCGTCTGCATGACGTGTATGCTTTCCTCGATGGGGCGAGGCTCAAGTTCGCTGGCAGAAAGATGGGCATTGCCACAGGGGATGACAATGTGGAAAGCGACACCCGCGGGTTGTTCGTTGGTAGCGTGGATGGTGGCGTGATGGAGGGTGACAAGCTCGTAGGCAAGGTTAAGACCGATGCCTGAACCGATGTGTTTTTGTCCTTCGGCGCTCTGGTAGAAGCGCTCGAATATGTGGTCGATGTCAAGCTCGCTGATGTGTGGTCCTGTGTTGTGGATGGTGAGATGGATATTGTCGTCAACAATCTCGTTGCGGAGCGTTATGCTGCCTCCGTCGGGTGTAAACTTGAAGGAGTTGGAGAGGATGTTGACAATGACCTTCTCGAAGTGGATGGGGTCGATCCAGACATCGATGGGCTCAGACTGGTTTTCGAGGGTAAACTGTATGTGTTTGTCGCTGGCTGCTCCGCTGAAGGACTGTGCTATGTTGGAAGTGTAGCTGCAGAGATCAATCTGTTCGAAATGCAACTCAAACTGCCCGGCATCGATTTTGCGGATATCGGTGATTTGCTTCACAATATCAAGCAGGCGGTTACAGTTGTGGCGCATCGTGTTTAGATCGTTCATGGTCTGTGCATCCTGTGGCTTAGTCATGAGCTGGCGCAGTGGGGAGACGATCATGGTAAGGGGGGTGCGTAGTTCATGGGTAATGCTGGTGAACATGCGCAGTTTAGCTTCCTTAATCTCTTCATTGTGAAGCGCTTCTCGCAAGGCGATGCGCTGGCGGCGACGCACTTGCCAGAAGTGATAGATGGCGTAGCCGACGAGACCGATGAGTATAAGGTAGAAGAGGTTTGCGTAGATGCTGTTGTACCAGGGGTGGGCAATATGGATGGTGAGTGTCTTCTGGATGGTGCTCTCAGGTGCTCCCTCAAGTGTGGCACGTACGTGGAGTTTGTAGGTGCCGGGGGATAGATAAGAGTAGGTGGCCTTTTGCGAGGCTACGTCTGTACAGTTGTTCCATTTATCCTCATAGCCCTCAAGTTTATATTCGTAATGTATCTGGTGGGCGAGGCTGTAACTCGGAACGTTGAAACTGATGGAAAACGTGTTCTGCTTATGGCTGAGTCGGATGTGTTGGGCGTACATGATGTCAGCGTCCATATAGTCGGTGCTGTCAGAGTAGTGCAGTTCTTCTCCGCCGGCTTTAATGGAGGTAAAGAGAATCTCGTTGCGAATCTTACGGTCGCTGCGCATGGCATCGGGGAAGAAGCTGATGATACCGTTGTCGCTGCCAAAGTAAATGTGCCCGCTTTCGTCGCTGTAGGTGGCTGCACGGTGGAACTCGCCGATGTAGTAGCCTCCCAAGGAACTGTAGGTGGTGACGGCAAGGGACTTTTTGTCGACAGCATAGATGCAGTTGGTAGAACCAATCCAGATGGTATTCTCTGTTGGGTTGATGCTGAGGACGGGTATGCCGGCGAGGATGTGCTGCATGGTGCCACGTGAAGGGTCGTAGATGCCGAGTCCGTTGCCAGAACCAAGGAGGATACGTTTTTCGGAACTCTGTCCGTAGCTGCAGATGCACTGAGTATCGTAGGTTAGCATCTCGGGGGCAAGCAGTCCTTGCTTGCCAGTGATGGGGTTACGATAGCCGACTCCTCCAAGCTCGGCAACCCACAAAGTATGGTCGGGATCGACGTAGATGTTGGTAACCCACTCGCCTTGTGTTTCTGCACATGGTGTCTTCTCGACAGTTTGTGTACGTAGGTTGGCGGTGTAGACTCCGTCGCCACTGGTACCGATGTATAGGAGAGCATTGGTGCGGTCGATGGCGAGAGAAAGTACACGTGCATCCTTGAAGGATAGCAACCAATCGGGGGTGACGAAGCGGTGGTTTGACGCATCGTATTTCTGGACTCCACCTCCGTAGGTGGCTATCCAGATGTTGCCTTCGTGGTCGGTCTCTATGGACTGAACAAGGTGGGAGCGGAGTCCGTCGTCAATAGGACGTGCAGTTCCAAGGTCATTCCCGTCAGCACGGAAGATGCCGGCTCCGTCGGTTCCAACCCAGTAGTTGCCTTGGCGGTCGGCGTGGATGCTGGTGATACATGAGGAGTTGCGCCAGTCTCCTTTCCTGGAGATGCAATGGTAGCGGAAGGCTGTATCCTCGTGCGGGATGATGAGGATTCCCTTCTGATAGAGAGCGATGATAAGATTGCCGTCAGGATCCTGCAGCATGTCTCGTACCTTGCCGGTGGAGAGGTCATAGACAGGGTGAACAAGCTCGAATTCACTGACACTTCCGTTGGGTTCGAGCTCCAGCACTCCGTAACTGTCGGTTCCTAAGAGAAGCTGACCGTTCTGGGTATATAGAAGCGTGTTGCAGGGGCGTCCGTTGGTCTGATCGATACATTCGATGGTCTCTGTTTTCTCGTTGAAGCGAAGCACGCCGTCATCGGTTGCGAGGTAGACGGCATTGTGTGGCTGTACTTCAAGAATGCTGTTGACCAGTGCAGTTTGTATTTTGGTGGCGGCCGCCTCGGTAGTACGCAGCTGCACAGGTCGATCGTTCTGCAGGTCGTAGCAGATGACTTCGTGATGGATTGTGCTGAGCCATAGACGGTTGTGGTGGTCTATCTCGGCGCTGATGAGAAAGTGCGCCTTGACCTTGTCCTGAAGGCTGGTGGTGAGTCGAGTGTTGACTTCCTTCTTTTCTACGTCGATAACGAAGATTCCATAACCTGATGTGATAACAATCTTTTTATCCGGATGACCGGGATAGTCGAGCATCTGGGTTGGGGTGTAACCGTAGGCTTCGTTCTCGTTTTCGTTGAAACGTATTCGCTTGTAACTGAGTCTCTTGGAGTCAAAGTAATAGAGTCCGGCATTGGTGAGTACCCAGTAGCAGTCGTCCTTGTCCTCGCAGACACGGTTTACGATGGAGTAGTAGGTTAGTCCATTTGTTGGATTGAAATTAGGCATGTAGTGGAAACCTGTGCCGTCGAAGAAGGCCAGGTTGGCACTGCTTCCAATCCATAGGATGCCGCGCTTGTCAATCGTAAACGAGTGTATGTTGGTCGTCTTCAGTCCGTGTTGGGTGGTGTATAGACGGTTATTCTGTCCAAAAGCCAGCAGCGGAAAGAGAAGGAGGAAAAGGAACAGGCGATTCATGCTTTATTTCCGTTTGCAGGGTGATTCTTCGCCAAAGAGGAATTGACGCTTGTATCCGCCGAGGTCTACAATAATCTTTTCAAGTACTACTCCGGGATCCAACGGCTTGATGGTCAATTTCTTCGTGCCTGCTGATCCTGTCTTGATCTTAACGGTCTTTTCGATGATACGACTGGCCGCAGCAGGATACATAACGCGGTAGACGTTCTCTGGTTCCTCATTCAGATCTCCATTGAAGTTGACCTCAACGGCCTCTTCTCCCTCAAAACCAACGGTATAGCGATGGCCCTCGCTGCGTTGGAATGCTAAGGTGCAGGCGGTGATCACATGTACGCTAACTTCTGCATTTCCTTCGGGGATATCCATGCTGTAGGTGATGCTGCTGCCTTGTGCAGAGGCATTGTAGGGCTGGATTGACATACCACTTCGGGTTCGGCCCATGTAGGGGATGACGGTCCACTGGGCTTCAGCGGGATTCTGGAGACTATAATAGTGCTCGGCATCCATGACGATGCAACCGTTCTGAGCTTGGAAGGTATAGCCTCCTTGTGCTTCGTTTACATTTTCAATGCGAGAAACACGGGGACAGGTGTCTTCGCGGAAGTTGTCATTCCAAGAACGGTAGCCAATGTGCTTCTGGATCATCATTCCGTCCCATTTGCCACCTGCCATTTCCTTGTTGTAGTAACGACATAATTCGGCGTCGCGCGCAAATGCTTGCTCTACGCGGTCTGCCCAAACGTTGGCTTCTGGGTTTCCTTCATTGAAGAGCTTCTGGTTCATGGCTTGTGCATAGTACATTTGGTAGACGTTGCCCAATGCCTGGACGGGGAACAGGATGATCTGACGATAAGCATCGCGTGTGCCTGCGGGCAGGGTGGCAAACTGGCGAAGTGCTTCAGTTTCAAGGCGCATGAACTCATCTGCTACGCGCTTCCATTCACCCGTCTCGACATTGTAGGTGCGGGCATCCAGCATTTCTGCAGTAATGCGACCTGCATACTGACTGTAGAGGTTCAAGATGCGGGCTGCCTCGTCTGCTTGGTCGGCCCCAAACTGTTCTGCACAGAACTTACGAGGGTGGTCGAGGAGGTTGGACGCATTGTAACGAGTCGGGTTCCATGCCATGTCAAGGAATAGGGTGATGGGGTATTCCATGGGCTTGAGATCGCCGACGTTGAGTACCCATAGTTTGTCAACACCATACTGATAGGTAAGGCTCATCTGGTCCCAAAGATGCTGTACGGGTGTGACATTCAACCACTTGCTGTTACGGGGGGCACCTACGTAGTCTACATGATAGTACATGCCAAAACCACCTTTGTGCTTCAACTCTGCCTGCGAGGGCAAACGGCGTATATCGCCCCAGTTGTCATCAGAGAAGAGGATAATTGCGTCGTCGGGTACTTTAAGTCCCTTGTCGTAGTAACGCTGAACTTCCTTGTAAAGTGCCCATACTTGCTGACGCTCCTTGGCTGGACGGCCCGTTTCCTCTGCAATAATCTTGCGTTGATTCTGGACAATTTTCTCAAGCAACTTGATGGTCTCTTGATCGTTATCTACAAACTCATCATCGTGACCTTCCTTGGCACCCATAGCTGTGTCACCATCACCTCGCATGCCAATGGTTATGAGGTCCTCGTTATCCTTCGAACGGCGTATGCCTTCGCGGAAGAACTTATCAATAACTTCCTGGTTTTTAACGTAGTCCCATTCTCCGAATTCGCCACGATGACGAGCCCATTCCTGATGGTTACGTGCCATTGGTTCGTGGTGACTTGTGCCCATGATGATACCCATCTCGTGGGCTAAAGCACTGTTTTTGTCATCATCAGCATAGAATGCCCACCCCCACATGGCAGGCCACATGAAGTTGGCACGCAGACGAAGCAGAAGTTCAAATACTTTTTCGTAGAATGCATGGCCGCCGAAGTCGGTGCCGAAGGTGTTCTTTACCCAAGTGGTAAGGCAGGGTGCCTCGTCGTTGAGGAAAATGCCTCGATAGCGTACTGCTGGTTCTCCAGCGGTGTAGGAACCGCGTTGGATGCTGAGGTTGGCTTGCTTCTTAACAGGAACGTCTGCCCAGTCATACCAGGGAGAAACGCCAATTTGTTCTGACAACTCGTAGATGCCGTAGATAGTTCCACGCTTGTCGCTACCAACAACGACCAGTGCTTCGTCTACATCTGGCATGGGATTCTGCACGGTTTGCATTATATATTTCTCGACTTTGCCCTTCAGAGCCTTTTCGTCGATGAGTTTCTGCTTAATGAGAGGCTTGATGACTTCGCTATGAAGACTACCTATTATAATATATCGCGCGCGAGGCTGCAGTTTCTCCTTCTCAGACGTGTTGAGGAGGACGAGCGCTTGGGTGCCGCCAACGCGGCCAAAGTCTGCTTGCAGATTTCGTGCTGCGCGCAGGATGCCCGCTTCCTCGTTGCTGGAGAGGAGGATGGGAGTTGCTTGCTTTCCCTGCATGAGGGTGAAGCGATCGATACTAATGGTGTTGGTCGTCAGGCCCGGATGGTCGAGCGCAAAAGTCTGAAGACTTGCTCCCAGAAACAAGGCGGCAAGCAAAGTTTTGATTTTCATATTTGTCGTTAGTTAGTTTTTCTTTATAGTTTGGTGTTACAAAAATAGTAAAAATAATCCTATTTCACATAGAATGTATCATGAAAATGCTTTTCTGCAACATGAAATGTTCATTATGAAACAAATCACACAGAAAAGTGTTGTTTCGACAAGATGTTACATCTCACGAAATTCGGTTGGCAGAAGTCCTGTCTGACGCTTGAATTGCTTGACAAAATAAGAGGGGTCTTCATACCCCAGGTCGAAGGCAATCTCCTTCACCATTTTGTTGCTATAGCGCAATTGGCGCTTGGCTTCAAGGAGAATGCGTTCGTTTATGAGTTGTAGTGGGGTGCGATGAGAACACTCCTTGACGATGGTGGTTAGATATTTGGTTCCTACGTTCAGAAGTGATGCATAGTCCTTGACATTGTGCAGACGTTTGTATTCTTTCTCCAATGCTTGGCGGAAGCGCAGAAAGTGACTATGTATATTATTGGTGATATTTAACTGGTTATGTTCAGGACATTCCTCTGTGCAGAGTTTGTCGGTGGTTCCGTCGTAGCGTTGAAATACAATCAGCAAAACGCGAACGAGTGACTGCATAAAGGTGTGGTGACCGAAGGCACCAGACTTAGGCATTTCATGTCTAATACCATTTAGGATGTGCTGAATGGAGCGTATAAGATCTGGGTTGTTGATGACAAGGTAAGGGTAAGAGTCGAACGCGTTGAAGATGCTGTATTTAAGATAAATGTCTTCAGTTGTATATTCATCGTTGAGAAATTCTGGGACGAATTTCATTGCGACGCCTTTGGTGTAAGTGTTGTCATAGCAGTGCAACTGGCCGGGTGTGATAAAAAAGAAAGTATTCTTTTTGACTGGATACTCAACAAAGTCAACAGTGTGAGTTCCCCCGTCTTCTTGAAACCAGATGATCAAGTAAAAGTCATGCGTGTGCATCTTACGCTCGCCATTGTCAATCTGTCGAGCGTAAAAATTTTCCAATGTGTCAATTTCGAACCCTCCGGTTGAGGCAACATCGAATAAAAGATTATGTTTTATGAATTCTTTCATAATGCAAAGTTACAAAAATTACTGAAATGACGCAAAGACTGATGGTAAAAAAAGGAGTTTCGTTCTCTCTTTGTGTGAGTTGCCTCTTAAATTTACCATTATTGTCTAAGAATTGACGTCGATTGTTTGTCGTATTTTTCGTAAATTTGCACAGTGGAAAGATACTAAACCTAATTGTTTAATATATGTGATGATGTGCCAGTGCAATCCTTGTGGTTGCTTGGCACATTTTTTTGTTTCATTGTGAAAAGAAATGCCCCCGCAGAAATCTGCGAGGGCATATGTATTAAGAGCAATCTTATAATTAGATAGCGAAGGGGTTCTCGCCGGGATAGAGCTGACCAGCGGGGAGAGGAGTGTTGATGTCCTCAACGCCAAGCATCTTGAGAGCCTCGAAGAGTACCTTGCCGCAGTGCTCGAATGCGTATGCACCGTGGTGGGGGAAACGCTTGCCAACGAGGACGTGACGATAGAAGCGTGCGAAACCGGGGATAGCGTGGATACCGATACCACCGAATGAGCAGGGATCTACATCCAGGAACTCACCCTGAGCGATGTAGCTGACGAGCTTGCTGTCGC
>JAKSLN010000019.1 GCA_024401165.1 Bacteroidaceae bacterium | reverse complement strand
AGCAGAAACCAGACGACTATCGCTCCAGTCTTTGGGGTAGCCAGTGGTAATCACCGCTCGTCCTAATACATAACACATCGGCTGGCTACAACGAGACGCACAATCTCTTGTAGCCAGCCGTTTTTCTTTTTGCTCAATTGTACCGGCATCCTCACCGATGTTGGGGCTTCAAAGCTCCGTATTCCCTTGAGCGTTATCTCTCCGTGAAGGAATGGGATAACGGTTATATCGTAGTGATGGCAAAGTATAAGCACAGCGATGAGCCAGAGGAAGAATACATTGACCTTGAACCTATCCTTGAAGGGCTTTATATTGACAAGACAGAGTTTCTGAGTCCAATAAAAAAAGTAAGTGTACACTATGCTTGATATGTGGTATGCTGACAGATCGCGTGATTAGCAAGATTACACAGTTCATCAAGGCAAACTACCAAGACATGTATATAAAATGGTCTAGCAAGAGTAAGGAGGGATTCTACGAGGGATAACTGACGAGAACCATAACTTCGACTTCAATCGCAAGGGCTGCAAGTGGCAACATGCTGCTTGCACCCCTTGATGTTCTATATACTAATGTTAAATATGTAATGATGTTATATGTTTTTTGTTAATAATGTTTGCAATAATGAACAATATTCATTATCTTTGTACACGATTATAAACGTTATAAGAAAATGAAACGTCAGTTGCTACCTTCACAACAACGTTTGCTCACTACTTTGGGCGAACAGATTCGCATGGCTCGGCTTCGCAGAGATCTGTCCTCGGAACAGATTGCTGAACGAGCAGGAGTATCGCGTGGTACACTCATCAAGATAGAGCGCGGAGATGAGGGTGTTGCCATGGGATATTATTTTCGTGTTCTTATTGCCTTGGGACTTGGGCAGGACATTCTGTTGCTTGCCAAAGATGATGAGTTAGGCCGTAAACTTCAGGATGCAAAACTGGAAGTCCGGGAACGTGCATCAAAGAAATCATAATAACGATGACACAGGAGAAAACTTTATTCGTCTATTTTGATGGTGAACAAGTCGCAGAACCGACTTTAATGGGTAAGTTGGTGGGTACTCGGGTGAGAGGCAAGGAACTCTTCTCGTTCGAGTTTGATGATTATTGGCTGAAAAACAAGGCTGTTCGCAGTTTTGACCCGGACCTCCAGTTGTTCAGAGGTCGCCAATATGCACCGCAGGGCAAAGATAATTTCGGCATATTCCTGGATTCAACACCCGACCGATGGGGACGTATGCTGCTCGACAGACGAGAAATGGTGAGAGCGCGTGAGGAAGGAACAGCGCCCCAGCCCCTATGTGAGACGGATTACCTGTTGGGTGTATTTGACGAGAGTCGTATGGGGGCATTGCGCTTCAAGTTGTCTGAAGATGGTGTGTTTCTTGACAATGATGTTTCACTCTCGTCACCTCCTTGGACGTCTCTTCGTGACCTTGAATACGCATCTTTGCAGTTGGAACATGATGAGGAGATAAGAGAAAGTAAGTGGTTGAAAATGTTGATACAGCCAGGAAGTTCTCTTGGTGGTGCGCGGCCTAAAGCCAACGTGCTGGATGAGAACAGTCATCCTTGGATAGCGAAGTTCCCCAGTCGTAAAGACCGTAAGGATATTGGTGCATGGGAGGCTGTCTGTATGGAACTGGCACGCAGATGCGGTATCAGCGTAAGCGAGTGGAAACTACTGAAACTCAACAGTAGTTACCATACATTTCTGAGCAAGCGATTTGACAGAACTCCAGAAGGAAAAAGACGTCAGTTTACGTCTGCAATGACCTTGTTGGGCTATTCCGATGGTGCAGACGCCTCGATGGGTGCAAGTTATCTGGAATTGGCGGAATGGATTATGCAGAACTGTTGTGATGTGGATGCCAATCTACGCGAACTGTTCTGTCGTATAGCATTCAACGTGGCTGTAAGTAATTGTGATGACCACCTGCGTAACCATGGATTCATCTACACCCAACGGGGGTGGACACTCTCACCTGCCTACGACCTTACTCCGGATGAATACGGTACCGATTTGAAACTTTGTATAAACGAGAGTGACAGTACTCTCGATTTTAGCCTTGTTCATTCCATTGCTCCATATCTTGGAATTCCTACGCAGGAAGCAAACGAGATAACAGAAAAGGTGAAATACGAGACTTCTCTATGGCGGGATGTTGCAACGAAATATGGAATTTCCCGCTCCGAACAAGAATTAATGCAGAGAGCTTTTCGCGATAAATGACAACTTGTCCAAACTTTGGGGTTCACTTCACGACCTGTCCCTGTGACCCATGGTGACTTGCTATACCCATTTTTATAATTGCAATTTGTGTGTCCAAAAGGATTACATTTGATTGCAATTAATTGCAGAAATGCACGTGATAATGTCAGTTTGGTATAACATAAGTTATAAAGTTTTATAAAAAACACTGATTTCAAGGGCGTTTTTGATAGTTTTTGAGAAAATTTTCATATCTTTACAAAGCAAATGTTGTGCACTTCCACTACTGCAAGTATGAAAATATTCAATACAGCGGGTACTTGTCGCCCGAATGAACACTATATGGTGGACATCACCGACCGTTTGGAAATCATCCGTGGGATGGTTGCCAAGGGTGACTATTTCTGTATAAACCGTGGTAGGCAGTATGGCAAGACTACTACACTTGAGGCGATAAGTTATCGTCTTTCGGACGAATACTGCATTTTTAATATCAGTTTTGAAGGAGCAGATGATAGTTCCTTTGAAACAGCAGCTACCTCTAACGCCAATTTTCTGAAGCGAATAAAGCGTGAGTCTCGTATCGTAGATGGACAAATATATGATTATTTGAAATCTGTTTGTCCTCCTGGTTTAAATGCTATAGAAGACGTAGATTTCTCTGAGGTCGTGGAAGAAATGTGTGCCATGTCATCAAAACCTATAGTTGTGCTGATTGACGAGGTTGATCAAGCTGGTAACAATCAAGGGTTTATTAAATTCTTAGGTGGACTGAGAAACATGTATCTGAAACGAGAGTCTCACCCTACCTTCCAATCCGTCATCCTCGCTGGTGTCTATGACATAAAGAATCTCAAACTGAAGATTCGTACAGAAGAAGAGCATCAGTATAACTCTCCATGGAATATCGCAGTTCCTTTTGATGTGGATATGAGCCTTTCGGCAAAGGGGATTGCCGATATGCTTGCGGAATACAAGGCAGACCACAACCTGACGTTTGACGAAGTCTTCGTTGGTCAGATGATTCGTGACTATACCGCAGGTTATCCATTCCTTGTGAGCCGTATCTGTCAGATTATCGATACTGAACAATACACATGGGACAAGGAAGGGGTGCTTAAGGCTGTGAATGCGCTATTGAAAGAGGGTAATACGCTTTTTGATGACATTCAGAAGAAGCTGACTCAGTTTCCCGGTCTTTCCGACATGCTGCGATCCATCATCTTCGGTGGCAAGCGAGTGTCTTTCAATTATTACGATCGTGACATCAACATTGCCGTTATGTTTAACTTCGTTAAGGAGGAGCTGGGTGCGACAAAGATTGCTTGCCGTATATTCGAGACATGGCTTTACAACTATTACATCTCTCTTGACAAGCCATCCCACATCTATCAGTTAGGCGAATACGAAAAGAACCAATTCGTTCATGATGGCTTTATCGACATGCGTCTTCTCATGGAGCGTTTTTGTGTTCACTTCAACGAAATCTATCGTCCTGGACACGATGATCAGTTTGTAGAAGACAACGGCAGAAAGATTTTCCTCACTTATCTTCGCCCTATTATCAACGGCATAGGCAATTACTACTGCGAAGCACAGACACGCGACCTCACCCGTACCGACATCATCATAGATTATCTCGGTCAGCAGTATATTGTGGAGTTAAAGATTTGGCGAGGACAATCATATAACGAGCGTGGCGAGAAACAACTTGCAGAATATCTTGAAAGGTACAACCTGCAAACTGGCTACATGGTAAGTTTCTGCTTCAACAAGAACAAGCAGTGTGGTTTGCAGCCACCAGTAGAACTGAATGGTCGCACATTGATTGAGGCGATAGTATGATAGGGTCGAGAGGGTCGCATTTTCAATTATATTCTAACCTATAACCGACGAAGGCTTTTGACCAAATCATTGACTTTTTGACCTAATCGTTGACTTTTTAACTTTTTCTTTGACCTCATCGAGTTTTTCTCGGTGAGGTTTCTTTTTATCCCTACCTTTGCAGCGAATCAAGAGAAGACCCTCTCCCCCGCCTCCCCCGTAATGGGGAGGAGCGCTACCGCGGAAAGTGAGGAAAGACCCTCTCCCTAGCCCTCCCCCATAATGGGGAGGGGAGCTACCGCGAAGGGTGCGGGGTATGAAAAGACCCATTTTTGAGACAAATAAATATGAACAAATTTGAAAGCCTAGGTCTAACCCCTTGATTGAGAAAACATTTTGAAGATTTTTTTTTGCGATTTTGCAGAAATAGTGTATCTTTGTCGAAAAAATAAGGCAATGATAAGGAGAATCCTGAATCTCATGCTGATGCTGATACTGACAGCGTCGGTGGCAAATGCAAAAGTGGTAGATAAGGAAGAAGCGGCACGAGTGGCTGCTGAGTTCCTGAGTGTTTCACAAACAAAGCAGAGGGCTAAAGCTGTGAAGGTGAGAGAGGTGGCTCCGAGGGTGCATGGGCGCCGTCTGGCTCCTGCTGGCGAGGAGCCTGCGTTCTACATCTTCACCCCTGAGGATGGATGCGGCTTCGTGATTGTGTCGGCTGACGATGCTGCCATTCCTGTGCTGGGATATTCTGACACTGGCACGATTGACGAGGGCAACATTCCTCCTGCACTTACCGACATGATGGAGACATGGACTAAGCAGATCTGCGAGGCGCGCAGCCGCGGCATTGAGCCTGACGAGCAGACAAAGAGGAGATGGGCAATGAGAAAAGCTCCTGTTCCAGTGGTGTATCTTGAGACGGCAGAATGGGATCAGGGAACTCCGTACAATGGTCAATGTCCTATGAGAAATGGAAATGCATTCGTTACTGGATGCGTGCCTACTGCATACGCTATTCTTATGCGCTACTATCGCTATACTAAGCGTGTGTCGGTGATTACGGAAGAATACACATGCGAGAGCGGTGTTACTGTGCCTTCACGCACCATTACTGGCGACTATGACTGGAACAATATGCCACTCACATATCCTTACGATGGCTATGGTGACAAGCGTGATGATGCCGTAGCACAGCTCATGGCTGATATCGGTGCCTTGTGCAAGGCTAATTATGGAGGAGAAGGCGGAACAAGCACATTTTCCTCTCAGCCTGAAATACTTGACCTTTTCGGCTACCACAGCAGCTGGAGTTTATATCGTTCTAACTACACTGACAGCGAATGGAACTCTATGATTCTTGATGACCTTGACAAGCATCATCCTGTCTTATACAGTGGTTCAGGACCAAGCGGCGGACATGCTTTCCTGCTTGACGGATATGACAGTGACCACTTTTATCATGTGAATTGGGGATGGGGCGGAGGATGCAATGGCTACTTCACGCTGAACTCCCTGCAGCCAGTCGAGGGAGTAAACTTAAATAACTACCAAGAAGCCGTGTTTGGCATCTACCCAATAGATGAAAACGATAACAGTGAGCCTGAATATGTGGCACAAGTGGGAACTGCATATTTCTCTATGCTCAATTATGCATGCGAATATGCTGCTTGCACTGGCGAGGCAGTCAAGCAGCTTTGTGATACCAGCGTGGGCTATCTTGCACAGCTAAAAGGCAATGTCGTTTTAGACATAAACGGCTACACACTCACAACAAAATACATCTACAATTTCGCACAGTTTACTATCCAAGATTCCAAGAAAACGGGCAAGATTATCATAATGCCAAACGACAAACTCGCTCCGCTGTGGAATGCAGAAGGAGGAACTCTGACTCTTGAGAATGTAACCATTGAGGGAGGCACAAATGATAACGACTACATGATTAGCAACCATGGCACAGCCGTGCTCCGTGGATGCAAGATCTCAGGCAGTCCTGCTTCTACAATGATTTACAATTTCAAGAACATGGACATCTACGACTCGGAAATCACAGGTGAAGGTTCTGACACATGGCTTGCATACGGCAATGATGAGAGTGTTCTCAATATCCATAGCGGCAGATTCTCTACAAAGTATGACTGGCATAGCTTCTACAAATCCAATGAATTGTCTCAAATCAATGTATATGAAGGATTGTTCAGCTTCCCTGTATATGATGAATATATTGCAGAAGGCAGCATCGTTGAGAACAACACTGATCCAGAAACCAGCGAGAAGTACCCTTACTGGGTATATTCTCCAACTGCCATCCCTGCAATTGCCACAGAGGGCAATGCTTCACGCCCACTCATGCACTATTCTCTCGACGGCAAGCGCGTGAGCAACCCACGACCGGGAACAGTCGTAATCACTCGCAACTCCAATGGCTCAGTTGTGAAGAAAATAATGAAATAAGGTTTTAAGGTTATAAGGCTATAAAATATGGAAAAGATAATGATGAAGAAATACTTTTTCTTGCTCGTGATGTGGCTTGTGGCCTCGCTGACGGGGTATGCGGCCAAAAGCATGGGAATACCTCGCACGGTGGTGCAGCCCGACGGGACAACCTTGTCGGTGCGCCTGCTGGGCGACGAGCACTTCTCGTGGTACCAGACCCTTGACGGGGTGCTGCTGAGGAGGGTGGACGAGGCTTTCTATGTGGGCAGGGTGGCCGAAGACGGTTCGCTGGAGAGTACGGGACTGCTGGCCCATGAGGCAGACAAGCGTCCGCTCGTAGAGAGGGTCTTGGCAAAGGGTCAGGAGAGGGGTCGCTTCTTTGTCGTCCAAGAGCAGAACATGGATGTGCGTGGTCCACAGAAGGTTATTGCGGGCTATCCTGGCAAAAAGTATTGCCCCCACATGGGGCGCGTGAGGATTCCCATCATCATGGTGGAGTATCCGGACAAGCCTTTCCACTTCAAGGACAGAGCTACGTGGGAGGAGTACTTCAACGGCACGGAACGAGCCGAATATAGCAGCGCCACCCGATTCCAGGGGCATGGCTCGGTGGGCATGTTCTTCCGCGATGCCAGCTACGGACTCTTTGCTCCCGAGTTTGAGTTCTACGGTCCCTATACGGTGTCCAAGGAGCACGATTCCTATGGTGATAAAAATGTTAGGTCTGCGTTTCTTCAGGAGGCCGTCAAACTGGCTGATGGTGACATCGACTTCTCGCTCTACGACAGCAACGGCGACAACAACGTGGATATGGTGTACGTCTTGTATGCAGGTACTGGCGCCCATATGAGTGGTAATGACAAGGATGTGTGGCCAGCCTGCCACTTCAACGTCTCATTTTCGACAAACGATGGCATGAGCATCAAAGTAATCGGTTGTGCCAACGAACTGACGACAGAAAATGACCCTACCGTGGGCACACTGCGTGCCGGCATAGGTGTGACGTGTCACGAGATGAGCCACGGCATGGGATTGCCCGACCTGTACTGCACATTGGAGGAGCGAAAGGATACTGAAGGCAACATAGACTGGGGTAACTGCGGCCCGGAGGACTGGGACCTGATGGACGGCGGAGAGAACCTCTATTATGCCCTGTGGCCCTGCCAGTACACGGCCTGGGAACGCGACGTGATGGGGTGGATGGAGCTGGAAGAGCTCAGCGAACCGGCAACCATAACGCTTGCCCCCCTGAACAAGGGCGGAAAGGCCTACAAGGTGGTAAACCCGGCGAACGAGAACGAATACTATGTGATTGAGAACTACGCTTATGACGAGTGGAACGCGTACTCTGACAGGCAGTATGGCACAGGCCTGATGATCTTCCACCTGAACGCCAGCCAGTCGGGCTTCAGCCTGACTCCCAATAATACATTCGGAAAGCCGGGCATCTCCATCCTTCCTGCCGACGGCTACGTCCTGGGACTGTACTCGGAGGGCAAAACCGGCATGTATAGGGGCAGCATAGTCAAGTTCCCCGAGTCGGGCAGTGAGTTCCGTTCACAGTATTACAGACCCGAGTGTAAGGGCGACCCGTATCCTGGCAGCCAGAACGTGACGTCGCTTGCAAGCTACAAGAACTACGTGGGTGAGGAGATGGTGAGCCGCTTCCCGATAACGAACATCAGGGTGAACGACGACAAGAGCATCACGTTCGACTTCATGGGTGGCGAGACGGAAACCAGCATCCAGCGGCCAGCCGACGAGTTTGCGGCTTCGCCCCTGTACAAGCTGGATGGCGTGCGCGTGGACGACGGCCGGGCCCGCACTTCTCATGGCATCTACATTCGCAACGGGCGGAAGATTGTGAGATAGGTGTAACCTGGATTTACGATTTGACGATTTACTATTTACGATTTATTTGTCTATTTTATTATTTATTCTCGGCCAACAAAATTATTCAATAGCCAAATAATCAAACAAATAGTAAATTGTAAATCTGTAAATAGTAAATGGGAATTGGGTTGTAAAAAAGCAGTGACGGGAAGTTCGCGAACTTCCCGTCACTGCTTTCGTTCTATCCGTTCTTGTGCCTGTTGGCGCGCTTCAAGCGGATTTCGGCTTTCTTCTTGGCAGCTCCACTTCCGTGGGCACCGGTGATGTATTGCTTTTTCTTGGCCTTGGTCTTCACCTTGCCATCGTCCTTCCTGGGGCCGCCTTTTCCGCCGCCCTTGAAGGTTATGCCGCCCATGATGACGGCATCTATGTCGTCGCCTCCAAACGCCATGATTAATGATGGAAGAGGCGTACGCCGGTGAAGGTCATGGCGATGCCGTACTTGTCGCAGGTCTCGATGACATGGTCGTCGCGCACGCTGCCACCAGCCTGTGCCACGTACTGCACACCGCTCTTGTGGGCGCGCTCGATGTTGTCGCCGAAGGGGAAGAAGGCGTCGCTGCCGAGGCAGACCTCGGTGTTCTTGGCAATCCACTCGGCCTTCTCCTGCTCGGTGAGTACCTCGGGACGCTCGGTGAAGAACTTCTGCCACTCGCCGTCACGCAGCACATCGTCGTGCTCGGGACCGATGTAGATGTCGATGGTGTTGTCGCGATCGGCACGACGGATGCCGGGCACGAAGGGGAGTGCCATCACCTTGGGATGCTGGCGCAGCCACCAGATGTCGGCCTTCTGACCGGCGAGACGGGTGCAGTGGATGCGGCTCTGCTGTCCGGCACCGATGCCGATGGCCTGTCCGTTCTTGACGTAGCAGACGGAGTTGGACTGGGTGTACTTGAGGGTGATGAGGGCGATGATGAGGTCGCGTCGCGCTGCCTCAGAGAAGGTCTTGTTCTGGGTGGGGATGTTCTGGAAGAGGCTGTCGTCTGCCAGGTTGATCTCGTTGCGACCCTGCTCGAAGGTGATGCCGAAGCACTGCTTGCGCTCGATGGGCGCAGGCTTGTAGGCGGGGTCGATCTTGATGACGTTGTAGGTACCCTTGCGCTTGGCCTTCAGAACCTCCAGAGCCTCGGGTGAGTAGCTGGGAGCGATGATGCCGTCTGAGACCTCACGGTTGATGAGACGTGCCGTTGCCTCGTCGCACTCGTCGGAGAGGGCGATGAAGTCGCCGTACGAGCTCATGCGGTCAGCACCACGGGCACGGGCATAGGCACATGCGATGGGTGTGAGGGGCAGGGGGGTACTTTCGCCCGGACGGCAAAAGTCGTCAACAAAATATACCTTCTTCAGCGTGTCGCTCAGGGGCAGACCTACGGCTGCACCTGCGGGGCTGACGTGCTTGAAGCTGGCGGCAGCGGGCAGTCCGGTGGCCTCCTTGAGCTCCTTGACCAGCTGCCAGCTGTTGAAGGCGTCGAGGAAGTTGATGTAGCCGGGGCGGCCGTTCAATACTTCAATGGGTAACTCGCCCTCTTCCATAAAGATGCGTGAGGGCTTTTGGTTGGGGTTGCAACCATACTTCAACTCCAGTTCTTTCATTATTTAGTCGTTTAGGAAATTTGTCGCTTAGTCGTTTAGGGGACTGGTTATTTAGTCGTTTGGGGGATTTTGTGATATTTCCGTGCAAAAATAACCTTTCTCGGGCATATTTCAAAGTTTTTCATATTGAAAGTTTGTTATGTGCGGACTTTTTGCGTAAATTTGCAGAGGAAAATCAAAACCATCGCAAACATTCGGATATGGAAACTCTTAAACGCAGACTTTTCTGGTGGACGATTCTCGTCCTGACAATTGGAGCAGCTGTCTTTCTTTGCTTTTGCTTTGTTCCCCTCGAGGACTACATCGAAAGCGACGCTCAGTGCATGAAACTGAGCCACGAGATTCACCACGTGAACGAGGATCACAAGAACTGCCCGGGATGCCACCCCTTCCTGTGGCGCTTCAACATCCGCACTTCCGACCTCAAAGAGGACTGGGAACAGGCTGACCCCGAAAAGAAGAAATGATTCAAGTTTCGCAAGCGACCAAACAAAAAACCGCAAGCCAAGGAGTTACTTGGTTTGCGGTTTTTTTGTGTCGTAAGACATGATTAGAGGAGCATGATGCCGTTTATGTTTCGCCCCGTCTTGATGGTTTCCCGCCGTGCCGAATAGTAGCAGTCGGTGGAGTGGTAGGTGCAGATGCCGGCCACCTGGATGTGGCGGACTCCGCATTGCTCGAGCAGCCAGCGATTGGCTGACCAAAGATCTAAATGCCACTTGGTGGCATTAATTGAGAATTGAGAATTGAGAATTGAGGCGGCAGTCGAGGGAGATGGAAGAGACTGTGAGGCAGCTGCCGGGAAGCGGCGGGCGATACGCTCCATGGGGAAACCGGCCTGGAGAAAGGCGTCGTAGACCTCGTCGCCGACCTCGAAGGCTTCGAGGGAGATGCCGGGTCCGATGACGGCATGGAGGTCCTCTCCCCTACTCTTCATTTCCCGGATGGTGTGCTGGACGATGCGGCCCACCGTCCCGCGCCACCCGGCATGGATGGCGGCCACCAGACGCTGGCGCTGGTCGTACAAGAGGACGGGGATGCAGTCGGCCGTCTTGACGGCAACGCAGAGTCCGCGACGGGCGGTGATGACGGCGTCGCTATCGGGCGCCTCGCCTGGGACGTCAGTCCAGACAACGTTGACGGAGTGGGTCTGGCGGGGAATAAACAAAGCCCCTCTCCCCGTCCCTCCACCGAGAGGGGAGGGAGTAGATAGATTTTGACTCCCCAAAATACGGAAGGAGGAAGGAGGAACGGTTTGCTCTGCCTCATCGGATGAGGGGAAGGTGACACCGACTTCGCGCGCATCAACGCCGGGCTCTGTACCATGACAGCCCTTACCAGCGGTAAAGGCTGTCACCGTATCTGCTATGTCATAAAATATATGCATTGTAGCTGCGGTTTTAAGGTTTTGTGGTTTTGAGGTTATTAGGTTGTTAGGTTTTAAGGAGATTACCATACAACCGCACAAGGAGCTTGCTCCGACCTTATAACCGTATAACCTATTCCTCTTCGAGGTCCTCTATCTCATAGTCGTCGAGGTCTTCGATCTCGACATCCTCGAGGATCTCGATGTCCTCGCCCTCGTCCTCCATCTCAGTCTGGAGGTAGGTGAGGTCCTTGTTCTTGTGGACGATTCGCTCGTCGTCGAGGATGGCCTGGAGCTTGTTGCTCTCGCTGTTGAGGGCGGCCCAGAGGACGTCCTTGAGTTCCTGCAAACCGATGTTGGCGACGGCGGAGATGAAGACGACGGGGAGGTCGTCGGGAAGGTCGGCCGAGAGCATCTCCTGGAGTTCATCGTCCAGGAGGTCGCGCTTGGTGATGGCCAGGACGCGCTGCTTGTCCATCAGCTCGGGATTGAAGCTGCCGACCTCGTTGAGCAGGATCTCATATTCCTTCCGGATGTCGTCGGTGTCACCAGGTACCATGAAGAGCAGCAGGGAGTTGCGCTCGATGTGGCGAAGGAAGCGCAGACCGAGTCCGCGACCTTCGGAGGCACCCTCGATGATGCCGGGAATGTCGGCCATGACGAACGACTGATTGTCGCGATACGAGACGATGCCGAGCGAGGGTTCCATGGTGGTGAACGGGTAGTTGGCTATCTTTGGGCGCGCCGAACTGAGGGCGCTGAGGAGGGTGGACTTGCCGGCATTGGGAAAGCCCACAAGACCTACGTCGGCAAGCAGCTTGAGCTCCATGATGACGGTGAGTTCCATCATCGGTTCGCCGGGCTGGGCATAGCGTGGCGCCTGGTTGGTGGCGGTGGCAAAGTGCTTGTTGCCCAAACCGCCGCGACCGCCCTTGAGGAGCATGACGACCTCGCCGTCGTGCTTGACGTCGCAGATGTACTCGCCGGTGTCGGCGTTGTAGACAACGGTTCCGCAGGGCACGTCGATATACTTGTCCTCACCCTTGGCACCGGTGCTTCCGCTCTTACCGCCATTGCCTCCATGTCCGGCAAAGATGTGGCGGTCGAAGCGCAGATGGAGCAAGGTCCAGTAGTTGCGGTTGCCGCGCAGGTAGACGTGGCCGCCACGCCCTCCGTCGCCTCCGTCGGGACCTCCGTTGGGGGCGTACTTGGCACGGTGCATGTGCATGCTGCCCCGGCCACCTTTGCCGGAGCGGCATACAATTTTTACGTAATCAACAAAATTTGATTCTGCCATTAATTTGCTTTGTCAATGATGTCGTATACCTTGGCAAGCATCTGCTCCTTCGAAGGATTCTCTGCCCAGTCAACGGTATTGCGCATGCCTTCTTTCTCGAACCAGTCGGCCAAGGGAGAGGTCTGCTCGTGATACACAGCAAAACGCTTCTTGATGGTCTCCTCGTTGTCGTCGGCACGACCCTGCTCGATGGCACGGTTGAGGAGGCGGGCCAGAAGTGTCTCCTCGTCAACGACGAGCTCGATCATGATGCCCATGTCGTGCTTGCGCTCTGCCAGCATCTTCTTCAGCGCCTCTGCCTGAGCGATGGTGCGGGGGAAACCGTCGAAGATGACGCCCTGACCAGCGGGCATGTTGTCGTAGGTGTCGGCAAGGATGTCGATCATCAGAGAGTCGGGCAGCAACTGGCCGTTGTCGATGTAGCCCTTGGCTGTCATACCGAGCTCGGTGCCTGCCTTGATCTGAGCACGCAGCACATCGCCGGTGCTGATGTGGCCCATGCCGTACTTCTTTACAATCTCGTCGCTGTAGGTACCCTTACCGCTTCCGGGAGCACCAAAAATGATGATGTTCTTCATAACTGTTTAGTATTTATCTTTCTGTTTCTTACTTTTCCACAACGGTGTAGATGTCTCGCGTGTTGCGACCCTGCTGGTCGTAGTCGAGTCCGTAGCCCACGATGAAGTCGTTGGGAATCTCGAGGCAACGGTAACGGATGTCGAGGTCGACCTGCAACTTGCCCGGCTTGACGAGCAGGGAGCAGATATTGACGCTCTGGGGATGATGCTGCTTCAACAGCTCGAGCATATGGGCCATGGTGAAGCCTGTGTCCACAATATCCTCAACGATGATGACGGGGCGGTTTGTCACGTCGACGTTCAGCCCCATAATCTCACGCACGGTTCCAGTGGAGCTGGTGCCCTGATAAGAAGCCATCTTGACGAACGCGATCTCGCAGGGAAGGGTGACCTCACGCAAGAGATCAGCAGCAAAGATAAAAGAACCATTCAAAACGACCAGAAAGACGGGCTCTTGTCCGGCATAATCGCGATTAATTTCGGCGGCCACTCGGGCGACCTGACTCAGAATCTCTCTTTCGGGTATGGAAACGGCGAACTCTTTATCTTTTACCTTCATACTAAAATTGCTATTTGGTCACAAAGTTACTAATATTCTTTGAAAAATGACACATGACTGCCTCAAAAAGTATACATTATTTAAAATATTGGAGGGTGAATTATGAATTATGAATTAAAATCTGTACTTTTGCAACATGAAAATACTGACAGGGACACAACACGCCGAACTGGACCGCTACACCATAGAGAACGAGCCCATCGAGAGCATCGACCTCATGGAGCGCGCCTCCGAAGCGCTTGCCGACGAGATCATTTCCCGTTGGGACAACAAGCGCACCGTGTTCGTCTTTGCCGGAGCCGGGAACAACGGCGGGGACGGCCTGGCCGTGGCGCGACTGCTTGTCGACGAGGGCTACCGCGTGGTCGTCTACCTCTTCAACGTAAAGGGAACGCTGAGCGTGGACTGCGAGATTAACCGAGACCGCCTGATCGACATGATGGAGGCCGACGAAAGCGTATGCAAGCGCCTCGTGCTGAAGGAGATCTCGCAGGGTTTTGACTTCCCAAGGGTGCGTCCGCAGGACATCGTCGTCGACGCCCTTTTCGGCACGGGCCTGCGCAGTTCGCTGAGCGGCGGATTTGCCGTCGTTGCCCGCAAAATCAACGCAACAAAGGCGCATGTCGTGAGCATTGACGTGCCAAGCGGACTGATGTGCGAGGACAACGCCTTCATTGACCGCAACGTGGTGGTTCACGCAGAGCTGACCCTTACCATAGGTCTGCCCAAGCTGGCCTTTCTTCTGCCCGAGAACGAGCAGTGCACAGGCGAATGGAAGGTGCTGGACATCGGACTCTCGGAGGAGTGGATCGAACAGGCCAGCACGCCCTACTCGATTCTGGAGAAGAACGAGATACGCGAGCTGCTGCACCAACGATCAGCCTTTGCCCACAAGGGAACCATGGGGCACGCCCTGCTGGTTGCCGGCAGCTACGGCATGGCGGGCGCTTCGATCCTGGCCAGCAAGGCCTGCCTGCGCAGTGGCATCGGGAAACTGTCGCTCCACACCTGCGCAGCCAACAATGCCATCCTGCAGACGAGCGTCCCCGAAACCATCATCCTGCCCGACAAGAACAGCAGGCACATCAGCGAAGCGGTTGACATGCAACGCTACCAGGCCGTGGGCATCGGTCCCGGCATCGGACAGGACGAACTGACGGAGCAGACGGTCAAGCAATACGTGGCCATGGCGAGCGAACCGCTGGTCATCGATGCCGACGCCCTGAACATCCTGGGCAACCACCGCGATTGGATAAGCCACATCCCAACGGGAAGCATCCTGACGCCCCACGTCAAAGAATTGGAAGGCATCGTCGGCAGTTGCTCCAACAGCTTCGAACGACTGGGAAAGGCGGTCGACCTGGCAACACAATGCCACATCTACGTCATCGTCAAAGGTCACTACACCGCCATCTGCACGCCCCATGGCAAGGTACGCTTCTGCCCCCTTGGCAACGCTGGCATGGCAACGCCCGGAAGCGGCGACGTACTGACCGGCATACTGACAGGCCTGCTGGCCCAGGGCTACACCCCTGGCGAGGCTTCCATGATTGGCGTTTGGCTGCACGCCGCAGCAGGCGATGCAGCTGCCGAGGAACTGACGGAAGAGTGCATGCTGGCAGGCGACATCATCTCCCACATGCCCCACGCTTATAGACAACTAAAACAATGATTGACAAATAGATATGAAAAAACTTCTGATAGCAGCAACAATGGGCATGTTTGCCTTAGGCGCCATGGCCCAGACCGAGGTTGAACCCTTCATCCCCGGTTCCACACTGGACGGCGTGAATTACTTCCTGCCCAAAACGGCGCTCCGCATGGTGGTGGAGATAGAGAAGACGGTCGTCAAGCCAGGCGACCTGGCCAAATACGCCTTCCGCTACCTTCGTCTCGAAAACGTTCCTACGGAAGAGCAGGTTTCGTATGTCATCAAAAGAATCGCGATGGTTCCCTATGGCGTCATCGACAACAAAAAGGCGATAAACATCAAGGTGAAGAGCAAGACGGTAGCCCCCCTGGTAACCCTGACGCGAGACGGCATCCTGCTCAGCGTGAACAAAGAGGTGGAACAACCCACGATGCCCGCCATCCCCAACGACATCCCCGCCCCTGCCCTCTCCAATCCACGCGACTACATGACGCAGGAGATGCTGACGGCGAACAGCACGGCAAAACTTGCAGAGCTATGTGCACAGGAGATTTACGACATCCGCGAGTCGCGCAACGAACTGATTCGCGGCGAAGCTGACAACACGCCCAAGGACGGTGCACAGCTGCAGCTCATGCTCTCACAACTGGACACACAAGCCCGCTCGCTCGAGTCGCTGTTCAAGGGCACGACATCCGTTTCTACCGAATACAAGGAAATCTCGTTCATCCCCGAAAAAGAGGGAGAACAGATTCTCTTCCGCTTCTCGCAGAAGCTTGGTTTGGTGGACGCCGACGACCTGGCAGGCGCTCCCGTATACATCAGCATCAATCCGCAAAGTCCCCTTCCTGCCCGAATCGACAATCCCGACACGGCAAAGAAGAAGGGAAAGGTTGAAAAGGGACTGTACTACAACGTTCCCGTCCGCGAGAACGTGAAGATATACGACCTGCAACAGACGTTTGCACAGTCGGAATGTGCCATGGCCCAATTCGGCACGACGGAGATCCTCTCGGACGTGCTCTTCAACAAGGGAGCCAACACGAAGGTCAGCTTCTTCCCCGAGAACGGAGCCATCGAGAAACTTGAGCAATAGCGCGCTATTGCTCAAGCATGCGTATCTTCTTCAACTTGCGTTACAGGGTTGTAACGACTGCATCTGCAGGGGTCTTTTGGTTAGCATCAAAGATGAGCTCGCCACAAGATCCCTGAATTGTTATCTGCCCAGAAGTGGGATTCTTTATGCTGGTAACATTCCCCAGGATAGTGCCCTGCACCGTGGAATACTCAAAAAGGAGATTGGCATCCTCACCAAAAGTGCAATCCTCGAGCACCAGGCCATCAACATAGCAAAGCAGCTGCTCACCGGTAAGGCGGCAACGCACCAAACGCATGTTCTTGGCATACCAGCCAAGGTACTCGCCATTGATCTCGGAATCGTAGATGGTAACGTTCTCGGCCTCCCAAAACGCGTCCTTACTGTTGATGACGGCATTGTGAATCTCAACATTCTTGGCATACTGGAACGAATAATTGCCATCCTGGCGATATGAGTCAATGCGGATGTTCTCGGTATGCATGAAGAGGTAATCGCAATTCTGGATAGACACATTGCGGAGCTCTACATTACGGCAGTCCCAAAGATATTGCTCACCGTTGGGGAAGTCGGTATTCTCAACGTAGATGCCATCCATGCGACGGAACAGCTTGGGAGCGTCGACCTTGCAATCCGTCATGCGGCAGTTGCGAGAATACCAGAGTGAACTGCGCGCACTTTCGGCAAAATAGCAGTTGTGAACGCGGAAACCGTCTGTCTCCCAGAAGACGTACTTTCCCTCGAAGCGGCAGTTCTCCGCCTCTATATTGCTCGACTCCTTGATAGAAGACTCACCCACATGGATGGTCACGCCTTCAAGACGCAGGTCATGAGAAGCATACAAAGGACGTTCACCGCCAAACTCCTGATCAGAAATAATTGTCATAGTTTTGTTTTTAAATCGGTTTTACCTGCGACCACTTGTTGCCACGCATCCGAATGAGGAAGATGGCGCCTCGGAAACACAGCTCGACGGCCATGGCCACCCAAACGCCGTGCAAGCCCATCGTTGAGGCAAGAATGGCTGCAAGAGAAATACGAACCACCCAGATTGAGGTGAGGTTCATGGTGCAGGGAATGATAGTGTCGCCCGAACCAACAAAGACGCCATAGGCAACAATGGAGGCGGCAAACATGGGTTCAGCAAATGATTCTATGCGCAGCACCTCTGAGGCCAACTGCTGAACAGCCACGTCGGGCGACATGAGCGTCATCAGCGCAGGTGCAAAAAGGTACATGACAACTCCCATGAAGGTCATGATGCCGATGCCGGCCCACACTGTTATCCACCCGAAACTGCGGGCAAGAGGAGAGCGCTTTGCTCCCAGACTCTGGCCAACCAGCGTCGTCGCAGCCTCGGCAATGCCGTAACCTGGCATGTAGCAGAGCGACTCAATGGTGATGCCAAAAGAGTTGGCTGCAATCGCCACGGTGCCCAGAGGAGCGACAATGACGGTGGACATAATCTGTGCGCCACACATGATAAGGTGTTCTACGCCAAGTGGCCCTCCGATGTGAAAGGCCTTACGAAGCACCGTCGCAGAGGGCAGAAAACGTCGATGGGCCTCGTCGTCCTTCTCGACGATATTGAGTCCCTTATTCCGAACGAACAAAAAGTACATCATCAGGAAGGCGCTGATGGCCTCGGCAACCGCAGTACCAAGGGCAGCGCCAAAGACGCCCATCCCTACCTTATATATAAATATCCAGTTGAACAAGACGTCGAGGCCACACGCTGCCACATTGACCAGACTGGGCACCTTCATGTTGCCTGAGCAACGCAGCATCGAACTGCAGAGTCCGTTGAGCTGCAGCAGCGGAACAACCAGACAGAACATGAAGAAATAGGAAGATGCATCGTTGCAGATTGCAGAATCGCCACCCAGCCAGCGGGGAAGGTGTGGACTGATTGCAAAACCGACACACATCAGTGCAAGACTGAAGGCCAGTGAGGCAAAAATAGACTCACGCAAAATCCGGCGGGCCCCAGAGAAGTCATTCGCGCCAATGGAATGGGCGACTTGTACCGAGAAACCCGTTGACACGGAACTGCACAGACCACCAAACAGCCACATCGTAGTGCTGACGATGCCTATGGATGCGCTGGCTGCTGCTCCGAGGCTGCCCACCATCGACGCATCAATATACTGCATGACAATATACGAGAGTTGGGCCAACATGGCGGGTGCAGACAAGATGGCGGTCAGCCGAATCTTGTCGCTCATGGACATGTCTCTTCCCTCACGAATATAGCCGAGCAGGGTATCTTTTGATGGTCTCATTACTTTGTTTTTGGGCTTAGCAATAAAAGAGGACGCCCGAAAGCGTCCTCTATAGCTTTTTATCGTATCGTCAAAGACGATTCAATTACAACTTGTTGTCTGAACCCAGTACGTTAACAATCTTGTGCATGTACATCTTCTTCATGTTCTCGCGAGCGGGCTTCAGATACTGACGAGGATCGAAGTCACCGGGGTTCTCAGCCAAGTGCTTGCGGATAGCAGCAGTCATAGCCAGACGAGAGTCAGAGTCGATGTTGATCTTGCAAACAGCGCTCTGAGAAGCCTTACGCAGCTGCTCCTCGGGGATACCGATAGCTGCAGCCAGCTTGCCACCGAACTCGTTGATGGTAGCAACCTCGTCCTGAGGAACTGAAGAAGAACCGTGCAGTACGATGGGGAAGCCGGGGAGCTTCTTCTCGATCTCAGCCAGGATGTCGAATGCCAATGGGGGAGGAACGAGAACACCGTTTACGAGGGTGCACTGCTCGGGAGTGAACTTGTGAGCACCGTGAGAGGTACCGATAGAGATAGCCAGAGAGTCGCAGCCAGTCTTGCTGGTGAAGTCGATAACCTCCTCGGGCTTGGTATAGTGAGACTCAGCAGCAACTACTTCGTCCTCAACACCTGCCAATACACCGAGCTCAGCCTCTACGGTTACATCGTGTGCGTGAGCGTACTCAACAACCTTCTTGGTCAGAGCGATGTTCTCCTCGTAGGGAAGGTGAGAACCGTCGATCATAACTGAAGAGAAACCGTTGTCGATGCAATCCTTGCACAGCTCGAAGCTGTCACCGTGGTCGAGGTGCAGAACGATCTGAGGATTCTCGCAGCCGAGCTCCTTAGCATACTCTACAGCACCCTTAGCCAGGTTGCGGAGAATGGTACCGTTAGCATAGTTGCGAGCACCCTTAGATACCTGCATGATAACGGGAGACTTGGTCTCAACAGCAGCCATAACGATGGCCTGCATCTGCTCCATAGTGTTGAAGTTGAAAGCGGGGATAGCATAGCCGCCAGCAACTGCCTTAGCGAACATTTCACGGGTGTTCACCAGACCCAGTTCTTTGTAACTTACCATGATTTAATTAAAAGTTAAAAAGTTAACAATTAAATGTTTATTTTTCTTCTTTGTTTTTTCTTATCAGTTTTCCTTCACGATGTACGTCACGGTGGGCAGGTGATCGCTGTAGCCATCGATCCAGACGCCGCTTGAAGACGTGCGCTTCGGCGTTCCCTTGTACTTACCAGTCTGCTGCATGAGGTAGTCACGCTGGAAAATCTGGTAACTATGCAGGGTAAGCTGCTTGTAGTCCTTGCCCTTGCGACCGTCTATCATGTTCTTGCTGAAGACAATCTGGTCGAAGAGATTCCAAGCACCTTTGTAGGACAGCGTACCCTGTCCCTTGCCGCGAAGCACTTCCCACCAGGGATTGAAGAACTCGCCCTTGCCGACCTCGCTTTCCTTGCGCTTAGCACCGAGGTACTGCGACATCGAGGTGTTGTCGGGGTCGTCGTTCATATCGCCCATAACCACAATGTGCATTTTGGGATTCGCTGCCGAGATGCTGTCGGTAAGATGGCGAACCTGCTTGCCGCCCCAATCGCGATAGATGCCTTCTGAACCACGGCTGGGCCAATGGCAGACAATGACCGTAAGGTCGTCTCCGGCAAGCTTGCCCTGAACGGTCAGGAAGCCACGCGTTGCATGAGCCGTATCCCCATCCTCATAGACGTAGGGTTGCAGGAAGTACTTTTCGACAGTGAAAGCCTTGGGATTATAGAAAAGCGCGCAATCGATGCCGCGCTTGTCGGGCCCCTCGACATGAACATATTTGTAGCCACGCTCCTTCATACAAGGCTGCTTGAGGAGGTCGTTGAGCACACGTTTGTTCTCAACCTCCGACACACCAATAATGCTGGCTCCATAAGGCAGTTTATCGGTTGCCAGTTCACAGAGCACCTTGGACATGTTGGCCAACTTATGCTCATACTTCTGCTTATCCCACTGATAGGAACCGCCAGGCAGGAAGTCGTAGTCATTCTTGCCGGCATCGTGTATCGTGTCAAATAAATTCTCCAGATTGTAGAAGGCCAAGGAATGGCATACCAATTGGCGATTCTGGGCGAAAAGCACCATGCTCAACGCCAACAGAAATGCAAATGTCAGACAAATCTTTCTCATTATATAAATATAAAGGGCCTCTTTTTTCGACACAAAGATAACTCGTTTTGATGACATGATAAAGGTTTTAGGCATTTTTTTTGTTTTTTGCACCTTTATCTGCGCTTTTTTTCTTTACTTTGCACGAAAATAAAACAATTAGGAACTCTATTTCTTTATGGAAAAGAAACTTTTGCTTGCTGCTTTTCTGTCACTTCCCGCTGCGATCGGCTTTGCCCAGAACAACGCCACAAAGGAGGCAGAAAAAGACATGAAGCAGGACAACGCTGCCTTCACATTTACGGAGCAGCAACTGGGTGAGGACGATGACATGACACAAAATGTTATCATGGTGAACTCCAACTCCAACCTCTACACCAGCAACGTAGGATACCTTTGGAGCCCCGTTCGATTCAAGTTCCGCGCGTACGACTCGAAGTATAGCGAAACCTACATGAATGGCGTGCAAGTGAACAACCTGGAGAACGGCCAGTTCAACTTCTCCACAGTAGGAGGCATGAACGATGCCACACGCAACCAGGATGCAGCGGCACCGTTCGAATCCAACGCCTTCTGCATGGCGGGCATTGGCGGAAGCAGCAACTATGACTTCCGTGCCAGCAACTTCGCCGTAGGGCAGAAGGTCACACTGTCGGCCGTCAACCGCAACTACTCGGCACGTGCCATGTATTCCTATGGCAGCGGACTGAACGAGAAGGGATGGGCGTTTTTCGGCACCATTGGCTACAGATGGGCAGACATGAACACCGCGGCTGTCAAAGGTACTTTCTACAACAGCATTTCCGGATTCTTGGCTGTCGAGAAGCGCTTTGACGACAGGCACTCGCTGAACCTGGCCGTGTGGGGCAACCATGCAGAACGCGCTCAGCAAGGTGCATCAACCGACGAAGCGTACTGGCTGGCCAACGACCGCCAGTACAATCCCTATTGGGGCTATCAGAACGGAGAAAAGCGTGCCAGCCGCATCGTCAACAACTTCGAACCCAGTGCATTGCTGACCTGGGACTATCAGATCAACGACCGCATGAAGTTGACTACCAGTGCCTTCATCAAGTATGCACTTTACAGCGCCACGCGACTGAATTACAACGGCCAGAACCCGGCGCCCGACTATTGGAAAAACTTCCCATCGTACAACTATGATGTTTGGGGAGCGACAGATGGCAACAAATCGCAAGACGACTATCTGGCGTGGGCAGAAAGCCGCGACTACTGGATGGCAAGCGAGCGCAACCGCCAGATTAACTTCGACAAGCTCTATTACACCAACCAGCAGGTCAGCACGACCGGACGAGATGCGATTTACTGGATTGAAGCCAAGCACAACAACCACTTGGCCACGAACCTGGGGTCGACATTCGACTGGAGCATCAACAAATCCATCAAGCTGCAAGCAGGCATCCAATTAGCCAGCAACAAGGGCATGCACTACACCACGATGCACGACATGCTGGGCGGACAATACTTCCACAACGTAAATACCTATGCAAAAGGGAGCTATGCCAGTACGGCCAGCGAGCTGCAGTACGACCTGAACAATCCAAATGGAGAAGTCAAGGAAGGCGACAAGATGCGCTACGACTACGACATCATCACCCAGAATGCAAAACTATGGACGGCCCTAGTCTTTGACAAAGGCATCACCCACAGTTTTGCGGCAGCAAAGATTGGCGGTCAGCAGATGTGGCGAGACGGTCACATGCTCAACGGATTTTACGACCCTGCCAAGGGTTGGGACAAGAATGCATCTTACGGAAAAAGCAAGACTGCCCGCTTTCTGGACGGTGGAGTCAAAGCCGGAAGCACGCTTAATCTGGGCGGAGGCAGCGCCGTCACGATGGGCATAGGTGCCGAGGCTCGTGCTCCACACGCCAAGGTTGCGTTCGTCAGTCCCGAGATGAACAACAACTTCGTATCCAATCTCAAAAACGAGAAGATACTGAGTGCAGAACTGGGGTACGCGCTCAACACCAAATGGATGCGCATGAACTTGACGGGTTACCTCACACACACCTACGACGGGACAGAGTGGGAAAACTTCTACTTTGATGACGGAAACAGCTTTGCATACGTAAGTCTGACAGACGTTAAAAAGATATATTATGGTGCTGAGCTGGGACTGAAATTCAAAGTCACCAGCAACCTTGACGTCAACGTTATCGGAACCTTGGCAGAGGCAGAATATGCAGACAACACTAACATCAGCTACATGCTTTCGACCAAGGGAACCGTACTGACGGACGTTTGCCACAACAAGGGTATGCGTGAGAGCGGAACCCCTCTGGCTGCAGCAAGCGTTGGACTGAGCTATAGCATCAACCGTTGGTACATTGACCTCAATGGCAACTACTACGACCGCATCTACCTTTCCGACTCTCCGAGCATGAGGTTCGGACGTTCACTCGCGGCAGCCGGCCTTATCGAGAACGACGGCTCGTTCATCATTCCCGACCAAGCGAAAGGCAAGGGTGGCTTTATGCTTGATTTCTCGATTGGTCATCAATTCCGCATTGCACACCGCCCTCTGAGTGTCAATCTGATGATTACCAACCTGCTCAACAACCGCAACATCTGTACGGGTGGCTACGAACAGAGTCGCAGCGACTACAGCATCAACAGCACAACAGGCACGACAAACCAACGAACCTACAGCTTCTCAAACAATCCCAAGAAGTTCTATGCACAAGGCATCAACGGCATGTTGAACATCAATTACAGATTCTGAATACACACAAAGTCTCATTTGTCTCATTATCCCCACCAGTTTGGACTAATCGGAACTATTGACCATCAATCACAAAACAATGAAAATCAACAATATTCTCAGTCTTCTCGCTCTAATCATCTGTGCAAGTGGTTTCACTTCTTGCATGGATAAAGATTGGGACGCCCCCACCTTTGAGCAGCCGCCATACGGAAACAACGACATTCAGGCGACAAACGTCATCAATATCGCTCAACTGAAGCAGATGTACCCAAAGTACGCAGACAACTACACTTGCACCTTGATGAACAAGGAAGCTCAGTTAAAGGTCTACATTACGGGGAATGACATCAGCGGAAATCTCTACAACGCAATTTCCGTTCAGGACGAAAATGGAGACGCCCTTATTGTGGCTATCTCCGAGAACAGCATATTCGGTTACCTGCCCGTTGGACAAGAGATTCTCATCGAAACCAAAGGACTCTACATCGGCGGTTACGGCAATCAGCCTCAGATTGGCCAGCCATTCACGAACAAAAGTGGCAACACGTACGTAAGCCGCATAAGCAGCAGCATTTGGCAGAACAGTTTCAAGATTTTGCCTACGAAAAAGAACATCCAGACGGAATCCGAACAGGCCCAACATCCCATCGACGGTGCCACCATCATCCCCGCCTACACCATTGACCAGTTCAAGAAACTGGACATTGAGAAAAACTGCGGTAAACTGATGACCCTTAAAGGAGTCAGCATCAAGGGCGCAGACGGCAAGAAGACATGGGCGAACACAGAGGATGCCGGCAGTCAGACTAGCGTAACTCTCTATTTCAACGAGTTAAGCACCAGTTTTGAAGTTTACAGCAGTACATATTGCAAGTTCGCCTACGAACCCATCCCCACAGGGAAAATGAACCTTACGGGCATTTGGAAACGCTACAACAAGTATTGGGAACTCATCATCCGCGATCTCAACGACATAGAACTTGTCAAGTAGAGTCGCTACCATGGGAAAGAAAATCCAGAGAACATTCAAGGAGAATCATTCTACTCCAATAGAAAAAACAACAGAATACACATCATTCAACAACAAATAAAAGACACATCATTATGAAAAAGATATTTAGACTTTTCACACTTGCCGTTGCTGGCTTATTTGCTCTTTCAAGTTGCGAAGACGTGCCCGCTCCCTACCCCACTCCCAATCCCGAGATTGTTGACAACGGCGAAGAGGACAACACAGAGATCGCTCCCGAAGGCGACGGCACTGAAGCCAACCCCTTCAACGTGGCTGCAGCCGTTGAACTCTGCAACAGCCTCGGCGCAGACATCGAGTCGTCTGGCAACGTCTACATTAAGGGAAAAGTGGCAGAGAATAAGACTACCGACGCCACCATCTCCCAATACGGAAACATGACCTTCACAATCATTGACGAAGGCAACGAAAAGACAACTTTCACCGCCTTCCAGGTTTATGGCCCTGGCAAAAAGAAGTTCACCGCCGTTGACCAGATCAAGTCGGGTGACGAGGTCATCGTTTGCGGCAAGGTAGTCAACTACAAGGGCAATACTCCCGAGACGGTAGGTAAGGGATCTGCTTACGTCGTATCCATCAATGGAAAGAGCGAAGGAACCGACACGCCCGCAGACGACCCAGCCGACACGCCTACTGCCGGCACAGCAGAGGGCGACGGTAGCGAAGCCAATCCTTTCAATGTGGCAGGCATCAACGCCTACATGGATGGCAATTTCGACACGAACAAGGAAGTCTACTTTACGGGCATCATCACCAAGTTCAAGAGCGGTGAAGAACCCGGAAACAGCTACGGCAACGCAACCTTCTACATTTCAGAGGATGGCAAGACCGGCGGCGAGGACTTTTACTGCTATCGTGTCATGGGATTCAACGGTGAGAAGTTCACCAGCGCGGCTCAACTTAAGGTTGGCGACAAGGTTGTCATCAAGAGCCCTGTCACCATTTACACCAGTTCATACGGCAGCACCAAGGAAACGGTTTCTGGCAAGGGACAACTGGTAAGCGTAAACGGCAAGGCAGAATACTCAAGCGGCGAGCAGGGCGGTTCGGGCAGTACCGACACGCCCAGCGGTGATGCGGGTGAATTTGCCTCAAACATTACGGTAGCGACCGGTGCGAATGCATACACGGATGGTCTGGCAACTGTCAACGGCATAGAGAATGTGGCAACCGTGAAGATTGGAACATCTAAAGCCGCCGGCGACTTCACCTTCAGCGTACCCAGTGGTAAGCTCACATTCTATGCTGTCACCTGGAAGGGAACGGGTTCGGCCGACGTGCAGTTCAAGGACGGCAGCACCGTAGTCAAGACAGTCACCGTCAAGGCTAACGATGGCGCCAGCGGCAACGCACCCTACACCATGACCGTCACCAGCGGAGACAAGTACGAGATTGAGGTTCCCGCAGGAAAGACTATCACCGTCACCTCCGAGAAGAGAGTCATCTTCTTCGGCATGCAGAGCAAGTAACCAACCGCATCATTAGGGAAATGAAGAGAACACTCCTAACCATACTCTCCTTTGCGCTCATCTTCCACGCCTGTTCAGACGAGGACATCGCCCCCCAACAGCAGAAGGTGCCCAACGAAAACGCAAACGGTTTCGTAATGAACGGGGCAACCGAAAATCGGTCGACCAACCTTACAGAAATTGCCAAGCGACTTGAGATTCCACGTCTGAAAGGCGGGGCGTCCAACCTTTTCATCTGCCATACCATCCCCACCTATGGGGTCAACTATTGCATGGAGTACGACTGTGACCGTTTGGCTTCACGTTGGACGGCTTATCAATGGTATGGAGGTTTCAGTAGCAACGAGGCATCGTGGAACCGAAACAAATGGTCAAAGGGGGAGACTTATAATGGTTACGGAGGTACAGGCGACCCCTTCCAACCCGATCCTCTCATCCCACGCGAATTCCGCACCGAATTGGAGGACCACCGCGACAACAGGTACGACCGTGGACACATGCTAGGGTCTGCCGACCGCTTGAACTCGAAGGAGGCCAATGGGCAGACTTTTTACTTAAGCAACATGCATCCTCAGACGGCCCCGTTCAACCAAGGTGGCATCTGGATGACGCTGGAGGAAAAACTGCGCAAACAATACGACCAGTCAGCGTTTCGCGACACCTTATACATTATTAAGGGAGGAACCATTGCCGAGGGACAGTTCACAACCGTCAAAGGATTCTCCGGTCGCAAACTCATAGTTCCCAACTACTTCTACATGGCCTTGCTTTGCAAAAACAAAAGTACAAGCCAGGGAGGATACAAGGCAATTGCATTCTGGATGGAGCACAAGGCAAACAACGACACATACGCTCTGCCATACGCCATCAGCATTGACGAACTGGAAAAGAAGACAGGCATAGATTTCTTCTGCAACCTGCCCGATGACATTGAAGAACTTGTAGAGTCCAACATGGTTCCTGCAGCGTGGGGACTGTAGCAAACAAGTGACGACAAGGCATGACTAAACTAAGACTATTGACACTTCTCATCTCAGCATTGCTCCTACCCATCAACGTACTGGGGCATGGAGATGCTGTTTTCGAGGACAATCCACGGGTTATCTGCAACTTTCTAGATCGCATTGGCGGAAAAGGTGCAAGCAAACGTTTTGCCATTCGCCTGGAAATGACTGCCCCACAAAACGAAGCGGAGTATTTTTCCATCTCTTCCAAAGGTCAGAAACCATTCATTCAGGGTAACAGCCTGACAGCAATCACGACAGGAATAAACTGGTATCTGAACCATTATGCACACATCAACATCAGTTGGAACCAACTAACCGCCAACCTTCGCAAAGCAGCCCTTCCCATCCCGCTTGTCGAGGAGCGTCACACTTGTAACGTTGACTATCGTTACTATCTAAACTACTGTACCTTCTGCTACTCCATGGCCACTTGGACGTGGGAACGCTGGGAACAAGAGATAGACTGGATGGCACTGCATGGCATCAATATGCCTCTGCAGATAATCGGACTCGAGAAGGTATGGAGAGACCTTCTTATGCAAGACTATGGATATAGCGAAGACGAGGCAGAGAATTTCATTCCAGGGCCAGCCTACATTGCCTGGTGGGGGATGAATAATCTCGAAGGATGGGCAGGCACACATAACAATGCTTGGTTCGACAGACAAGCAAAACTGGCGAAAAAGATTTGTGATAGGGAAAGGGAACTCGGCATGCAGCCCGTACTTCCAGGATTCTGCGGAATGGTACCCAGCAATTTCAAAGAGAAAACTGGGAAGAACACCGAAAAGGCAAATAGTTGGTGTGGATTTCAGCGACCCGCCATCCTTGACCCAAGCGGTTCCGAATTTGCCGTTGCAGCAGAAAGATACTACGCTCGATTGGCAGAGGTCATGGGGGTATCCAAATACTATTCAATGGATCCTTTTCACGAGGGTGGCACCATTAGCAGCGGCAGGTACAAAGAGGGATATCGCGCTGTCTTTGACGCCATGAACAAGAACTGTGGCGAAGAGGCAAAATGGGTTATCCAACAATGGCAATGGACAGCCTATCAAACCAAGGTCCTGTCAGCCGTCCCGTCGGGCCGACTAATCGTCTTAGACCTCTATTCCGATGGAAAACCGGACTTTGAAAAGCATAGCGGTTATACACCACATGACGCCATCTACTGCACCATCCCCAACTTCGGCGGAAGAACGGGAATCATGGGACGCTTGCCCAAGATGGCAGATAACTTTTACAAAGAAAAGAGAAGATTTGCTAACATCAAGGGAATTGGTGCTGCACCCGAAGCCATCGAAAGTGTCCCCGTTGTATATGACTTGCTCTTTGAAATGCCGTGGATGCAGCAAGAGCCCGACATCTTTGCTTGGATAAACCGCTATGCCGAAGCGCGATACGGAAAAAAGAACGAGCATGCCAAGCAGGCGTGGCAGAACATGCTTCGAACCATCCTGAACGAATTAACCGCACTCCAAGGACCTCACGAGAGCGTGATGTGCGGACGACCCTCACTTAACCTGGAAAGGGTGAGTTCGTGGGGTGGAACACAACTATTCTACGACAGGGAACAACTCGTGCTTTCGGCAGCAGAACTGCTTCAGGCAGCAGATGAGATTGGAACAGAAGGCAGCATCGGTGCCCAAAACATGAGCTACGACCTAACGGACGTGATTCGTCAATGCCTAAGTGACTACAGCAAGGTTCTACTGGACAGAATCAAGAAGGCAAACGAGCAAGGAGACCAGAGTCTCTTTGCCAGAAGCAAGAATGAATTCCTGCAACTGATATTGGATACGGATCGTCTGCTTGGAACCAATCGTCTATTTCGATTGGGCAACTGGACAGAGTCTGCACGTAAAGTTGCTCGCGAAGTCAGGCATGGAGGTCAGGCTACGGCCGACTGGCTTGAGCTGGACAACGCCCGCACACTCATCACCACCTGGGGAGACTTCATCCCCAGCGAGAAAGGAGGCTTACGCGACTACAGCTGCCGTCAATGGCAGGGCCTGTTGAAGGACTATTACTACGAACGTTGGAAGTACTGGTTCGACCACAATATGCAAGCACCTTTACAAGGTTGGTTCTACAGCGAATGGAACTGGTCTCACGAACTTGAATCGAAATGGGGCGATGGCGAAAAGGGGCAAAAAATGTGGAGAAAAAGACATTTTTACCGTGCCAAGCCAGAAGGAGAGACAAAAGAGATTGCAGATGAAATCTTTCACAAATACCTATCCAACAAAGGTAAATAATGTGTAAATCAACATTTTTTCTCTCAAAACCATCATTTTTTGTATCGCAACTTTCATTTTTCCAAATATTTATCGTACCTTTGCAGTCGATTAACATTAACCAGTCCCTTATCTGCTTCCCAACAGGGAAATTCGGGGACATAAAATTTTAGTAAAATGAAAAAAGGACTTCATCCCGAGAATTATCGTCCCGTTGTCTTCAAGGACATGAGCAATGGCGACATGTTCCTGAGCCGTTCAACCGCTAAGACCAATGACACCATTGAGTTCGAAGGCGAGACTTACCCTCTGATCAAGCTTGAAATCTCTAACACCTCTCACCCCTTCTACACTGGTAAGAGCAAGTTGGTTGACACCGCTGGTCGCGTTGATAAGTTCATGAGCCGCTACGCTCGCACTCGCAAGTAAAAATTGCGCGAAACGCGGACTTAGGAAATAGAATTAACGCAGTAAAGACTGCCGTATGGGCTGCACAATCTTTTGTGCAGCCTTTTTTTCGTCCTTTGACAGCGCACTCAAACCAAGCGTCCAAGTGAGTTCGAGGGTATCTGCAGACAGATTTGCTTCCATCAAAGGAAAATCACGCAACATCTGTATATAGTTGTCCTTCGAATCGTCTCCATTCTCATCAACAAAGAAATCTTCTACTGCCGGCCTTGCACCATTCAAACACGATAGAACAGAACCTTCCAGACTCTGCCAACTATCCGCACGATAGAAAGCCACGTCGCTGTCTGCACCAGGTCCCAGATAAGTGCGAACGACGCAAACAACCTGCACAGAATCCTGAACAGTCAACAATTTCATCTCAGTACGACTACTCTCACTTGTCAGGAAAAACAAATAATCGCCCGTCAACTTCTTCATCTCTACAAACTCGTCTGCTCGATTTCGAACCTTTGCCTCCATATTATTGTCGACAAAGTCGATACAGTCCAGACGATTGTTCTCTGTCACAAGGAGTAAAACACTATCTGGCATGGCAACAAAAACATCGCGCATTTTCAATGTCTGTGCAGAACAACCAAGAGAAACAAAGAATGCAAATAACAGGAAGAAAGAATGACGCATGGTGATATCTTTACTTTTTTTTACGTAAGTTTTTCTATTTACTATGAGTTTGTTCCCAAATACAAGAACAACATACCAAGGAGAACGAACAGGAGATCAACAGCCTTACTTTTGAGATTCTTCTCATGAAGAATAAAGGCGCCAACAAGGAAGCTAACGATAACGCTACTTCGACGTGCCAGCGAAACCACACTCACCATGGCTCCATCCAAGCTCAGACCGTAGAAATAGACAAAATCTGCAACCGAAAGGAAAACACTAATGAGCACAATGGCCCAGTTCCAGTGGAAAGGTGTAGTCTTCTGGCGGGTGGGCCACCAGATGACAAGAAGCATGGTAAGCATCATCAAGCACTGATAGAAGTTGTAGTAACTCTGCACAACCATGCGGTTCAACCCCACTCCACCATTCTCAACGGGAGCCATCAAATACTTGTCATAGAGACCACTTACCGCGCCCAGCACGGCTCCAAGAACCACACAAAGCACCCAGCGATTATTCTTAAAATCAATACCTTCCTTCTTGCCACTGCGACTTAACAGGAAGAAACTAAATATGGCCAATACAACACCTATCCACTGCAGAAGATTCAATTGTTCGCCAAAAACGACGATAGCACCCACCAGCACCATCACCGGACGGGTAGCATTGATGGGCCCAACCAACGTCAGGGGCAGATGCTTCATGCCAAAATAGGCACACAACCACGAACTTAACACGATGCACGACTTCAGCACGATGTATTTCTGCACCTCCCACCCCTGGACGGGCACATAGAGTAAGGCTTCCTCCTTGACGACACCCGTTAATGAACCAAGCACCAAAGGAAGAAAAATCAAACTACAGAACAAAGTATTCAGGAATAACACTGGAATCACCGCATTATCCTTCAGCGACTGCTTCTTGCATACATCGTAGAAGCCAAGCAACATCGCACTAAGAAACCCACATATCAGCCACACGAAAATTTAAGATTAAGAGTTAACAATTGGAGCAAAAACTGAGGAGTTATATCTGAAGTAATAAAAACTGATTAGACAAAGTCGGGAGATTATGATTTAGTATTTTATGTCAACCAGAAATAAGGCATTACCCGGCACGCTTTCTCCCGCCGAACAACGATTCTTCTCTTCAATCACCCGACGGAAATCCTCTATGCTTAACTTGCCACGTCCCACTTCAACCAACGTGCCGACTATGGCACGAACCATGTTACGCAGGAAACGATTTGCGCTGACGGTGAAACGCCAGGCCGTAGCAGCGCCATTACCATCCTCATCAAGAGGATCCCAATGTGCCTCCGTTACCGTGCACAAGTTCGTCTTCGTATCGGTATTAACCTTCGAGAAACTCGTAAAATCATTATATTCCATTAAAACACGAGCCGCTTCATTCATCTTTTCGAAATTCAACTCGCCATACACTTGCCAACTGTATGCTCTTTGAAATGGATCCTTGAAAGTATGAATAAAATAATGATACGTACGCGAGGTTGCAGAAAAACGGGCATGCAAGTCATCTGCCACACGTTCTACCCTCTGAACGGCAATATCATGTGGTAATATTTTATTCAGCTTATAAACCAACTGTCTGCAATCAATGTCCGAGATTGTAGGACTATCCGATTTGTTGTCTTGTTGGTTCAAATCAAAATGAGCAACCATCATGCGAGCATGAACACCAGCATCCGTACGACCTGCACCCACAACTTCTATAGGCATACGAAGAAGTGTGGAAAGTGCTTTCTGCAGAACTTCCTGTACACTTATACCATTCGGTTGAATCTGCCAACCATGATAGTTCGTTCCATCGTAACTGAAGGTTATGAAATATCGCATTTTGGAATCAACATTATTAGAGGACAGTAGACGTTATACAACGAGAAGAGCCCCGAAGCTGTGGCTTCGGGGCTCCTGCTCAAAAAGACG
>JAKSLN010000018.1 GCA_024401165.1 Bacteroidaceae bacterium | reverse complement strand
ACGTTGCTGTTGTCGATGTGCATCACCACGTCGAAGGCGGGCACGTCGCGCATCTGAGGCTGCTGACCATTCTGCTGCTGACCGGGACGCTGACGCTGGCGCACGGGCTGACTGACGGTGAAGTTGTAGGTGTACTCGTTGGCCGTGTAGCTGATGTTCTGGATCTTAGCGTTGGGCAGGGAGTAGTTCTCGCTGACCTGCTTAGCCTCGGGATTGGCCTCGGTGAGCTTGAGGCCCTGGGTGAAGTCGCCGATGCTAGTCTTCAAACCGAGGGGCGAATTCTCGATAACGACATCATCATCGAGCATGACGGTGTAACTGGCCTTGCCTTCGTTGCAAGACACCTGGACGCGCAAGTGGCCATCGGGACTGACTGCCTGTTGTGCAAAGCCCATGCCACAGAGGGCGGTGAGCATGAGGGTGGAAAGGATTTTTTTCATTGTTAGTATTGTTAGATATTTCGGATAAAATCTCGATATTAGCTCACAAAGATACACATATTCATTCACTTATATGGCATTTTTGACATAAATCTTCGGTTTTTGCTCGCATTATACAATATTATCGGGAAAAAGAACGTATCTTTGTGTGGAATTGTTCCCCCAACAGACGGACAAAACCGTAAAACCACAAAAAAACAAAACCATAAGTAACTGTGCAAAAAGATTTATATAATCAAGAATTAGTGAAGGTTTAGCTCGACGTAGTCAATTGGTGATGGTAGGTCTATCAATTCCAAATAATTCATGAATTAATAAGAAAAGTAAGACAGAAAACTCACTCATTCACAAATTCTTGATTATAAAAAACAAATATGATCACTTACTTAAACCTCAAAACCATAAGAAACATGAAAAAACTTCTAACTCTCGTGGCTGTGGCGCTGATGAGCGTCGGTACAACCAGCGCACAGGAACTGGCCAACTTCAACTTCGGAGGACGCGGCCAACAGGTTAAATCGCCCGAACTGAACGGAAGCAAGGTGACCTTCCGCATCAACGCTCGACAGGCTAACCAGGTGAGCCTCTCAGGCAACTGGATGGAGGGACAGCGCGGTGGCGTACCCCTGACGAAGGGGGAAAACGGCGTGTGGGAGGTGACGGTGGACACACCATCGCCCGAAATCTACACCTACAACTTCGTGGTGGACGGCGTGGCCGTGAACGACCCTCAGAATTTCATGGTGCAGCGCGACGGAACGCGCTACCTGAACATGCTGATGGTGCCGGGCGACCGCACACAGAACTACTTCGAGGCCAACAAGCGCGGCACGGTGACATACAAGTGGTATGACAGTCAGATACTGGGCATCAACCGCCGCCTGACGGTTTACACGCCCTACGAGTATGAGAAGAACCCGAAGAAGAAATACCCCGTGCTGTACCTGCTGCATGGTGCCGGCGGCGACGAGGAGGCATGGACGTCGATGGGTCGCGCAGCGCAGATCCTGGACAACCTAATCGAGAAGGGACTGGCAAAGCCCATGATCGTGGTGATGCCCAACGGAAACCCCAACCAGCAGGCCGCGCCCACGCTGGGTCTGCCCAACAGTCAGCAGAACTTCCGCGACCCGAAGATGGCGAATGCCTATGTCAAGAGTCTGTGCGAAGAGATCGTGCCCTTCATCGAGAAGGAGTTTCGCGCTGACGCCAAGCCCGAGCAGCGTGCCATTGCCGGTCTGTCGATGGGTGGCGGTCACACCATCACGGCTGCCAACCTCTACCCCGCCATGTTCGACTACATCTGCCCCCTCTCGGCTGCAGGCAGTTCGAATGCTGAGCAGGTGAAGGCCCTGAAGGCTGCTGGCGTCAAACTGTACATGATCTGCTGTGGAACGACGGACTTCCTCTGGGACAACTCGGTGAAGCTGGACGCCCTGCTGACCGAGTGTGGCCTGGACCACATCTTCTATAAGTCGGACGGTGGTCACATTTGGGCTAACTGGCGCCTCTACCTCAACGATCTGGCTCCCAAGCTGTTCAAGTGATTGAGTGGTTGCACGGTTAGGCAGTTAGAAGGTTATGCGGTTAAGCGGCTAAGCGAATGTCTAAAAAAGATAAGCGGCTAAGCGGTCATGATCGCTTAGCCGTTTTATCATTTATACAGTTTAGGATGTTTTTACTTAGTCTGGGGCTTGGCAAACATGCGGTCCAACTCTGACTGGGGGAAGGGACATGCCTCGCCCCTGACCTTGGCCAGTTGAAACTGCTTGCAAGCATTGAAGACGGACTGCTCCTCGAAACAGCGGAAGAGCATGTCCTTGAGTTCGTCGAGACGACGAACGTCATTGTCGGAGAAGAGACCGCAAGCCTCGTAGCTGCGGTTCTTCTCTGGCATTACGTTGTGATAGTAGTACGACCAGACAAGGAAACGCATACACATGTCTGGCGTCATGATGACTTCTTGCATATCAATCGATTAAGAACGACCCTGCACCTTACTTAGCACCTATCTCGCGAATGAGATTGTCGGCGTGTCCCCACTTGTCGATGAGGTAGAGGACGAAGCGGATGTCGACGCCAATGCAGCGCTGCAGGGCGGGATCGAAGGAGATGTCGCCCGACATGGCCTCCCAGTTACCATCGAAGGCCAAACCAATGAGTTCGCCCTTGCCGTTGAACATAGGTGAACCTGAGTTACCACCGGTGATGTCGTTGTTGGAGAGGAAGCAAAGCTGCATCTCCTTGGTGCGCTTGTCGGCATAGGGACCGAAATCACCCTGCTTGAGCAGGCTGACGATGTTATCTTCGAGCAGGTAGTCCTCAATCTCCTTCTGCTGGGCAGCCTTGTCGAGGAGGCTCTGAGAGTTGGTGTAGTACTGATAGTGCATACCACCAGCGGTGTAATCCTGAATGATACCATATGAGAGGCGCATAGAGAAGTTGGCATCGCTATAGTGGGGGCTCTCCTGCTCCATTTCGAGGAATGCCTGGGTGAGGAGGTTCTCGTTGTACTCGATGTCGGCAGAATACTGGTTGACCTCGACAGCAAGCATGCCATAGGCTGCCGCCATCTCCTGACGGAACTGCAAGGCGGGGTCGCGCTGCAAGGCTTCCTTATCCATCTTCTCCACCTTGCTAATGGCATCGGGACCTACCACAGCCGAACGACTGAAGAGGTCGCGGGCGTAGGCGGCATAGTCGCCGTTAAACTTGTTCTTGACGGTGTCGATGATGGTGGGCAGGTACTGGGCGTCGAGTCTTGCTGCCAGATTCTTCAGCAGAGTGGCGGTAGCTTCCTCGTCGAGACGCTCATCGTAGTCCTTGAGATAGTCCTCATATGCTTTGCGACAAACGGCCTTGTCCTCATCGCCCTGAGCCAACAGCAGACGGTCGGCCTGACGGGCAACGGTAGCAATCTCGCAACCAGAGAGTGTCTCGTTGAAATACATGATGTTGCGAACCAGGTTGCCACGCTTGGCATAGAGTTCCTTGAGGGTGGGCAACATCTTGCCGAAGCGCACCTTGCGAGCTTCGCTCAGGTTGACCCAATTCTGGATGCGCTGCTCGAGCTGCTCCTTCTGGCTCACAACGCCTAGATCGGCGAGGGCCTTGTTCATACCGATGGAGTTCTTCCAGTAATTGCTGGAAGAGGCGAACTTGCTGGCGTACTTGATGCCGATGGCACGCTCGCGCTTCATCCACTTAGTCCAAACGTCTTGCTTCAGACCGCGCACCTCGATGCGAGGTTTGTTCTGCATCTCCATGCGCTCGGTGATACCGTAGCTGCTCAGATAGCGACTGGTAGAGCCAGGATAACCGATGGTCATACAATAGTCGCCAGGAGCATAGCCCTGCAGACTGACCTGTGCCCAGCGCTTGGGGTGGTAGGGAACGTTTTCGGCGCTGTACTCGGCGGGATTACCATCTTTGTCGGCATAGATGCGGAAGACACTGAAGTCGCACGTCTGGCGAGGCCACATCCAGTTGTCGGTGTCACCACCAAACTTACCCAGAGTCTGGGTGGGAGTGAAGACAAGGCGGATGTCGCGATATACCTTATATATAGAGATATAGGCTTTGCTTTGGCCATAGAATGCCTGAGCGCGGACCTCGTACTTGGGACCGGGATACTGCTGGCGATATTCCTGGTAGATCTTCTCCAGAATCTCAGCACCCGTCTGCTGGTAGAGTTCCTGTTCGGTGCGATAAGGACGGTTGGGGTCGGCCATATCCTTGCGACGCTCGGCATTGATACCAGCCATGACACGGTCGGTGACATCGATGCTCTGCTGCAGGAAATTAACGTAAAGGCCCTCGGCAGGACGCTCCTCAGCATAACTGTGTGCCACGAAACCATTCTTCAGGATGTCATCCTCGGTGGTGCTCAGCGACTGGATGGCACCAAATCCGCAGTGGTGGTTGGTGAAGACGAGACCGTCCTTGCTCACAACAACACCAGAGCAAAAGTCGCCAAAGTCAACGACAGCATCCTTGAGCGACACACCACTTTCGGGGTCGTACAACTGCTGGGCATTCAACTTCAGACCCAGCTGCTGCATGGCAGCTTCTGTGCGAGGGTCGATCTTGTGAAGCACCCACATTCCTTCATCGGCACTTGCCGAAAGGGTACCTACGGCCATAAGGCCTGATAATAAAATCTTCTTGAAGTTCATTATTACTGTTTTTTGTTTAATCGTTAAGTCGTTTAATCGTTAAAGGACTCGTTGCAGAGGAATTACTTCTTCTTTGGATAGCGGCGTGCCCATCCTTCCTCGCTGAAGTCGGGTTCCTCACCAACAAGCGTTTCCTTGCCCTTGCGAGCCTTATCGGGGTTGAGGAACTGCATCCAGTCCTCCTTGGTAACCTTCTTGCCGCGAGCTGCTGTGTAACCACGCTCTTCGCGAGAGGGTTTCTGTCGAGCAGAACGACCGTCGCCACCCTTACCTGCTTTCGCGGCAGCCTGAGCGGCACGGCGTTCGGCACGATTCATGGGGCGCTCTTCCTTGGAGGGCCTGGAATCCCTTGACGTTCTGGAAGGTCTTGCATCCTTAGGCGATCTGGATTCTCTGGGTTCCTTGTCACGCTTGGCCTTTTTAGGTTCCTTTGCACCGTCTGGAGTGGCATCGGCATAGTCAACTCTCACCTCACGTCCCTTCACACGGGCACCCTGCAGAGCCTTGATGACGCGAGAAGCGTCCTGTTCTAACACCTCAACAAAAGAGAAGTTCTTCATGAGGTCGATGCGGCCAACCTCTATCTTTTCGCCCAAATTCGCATCGATGAGGCGAATCATCTCGCGAGCATATACACCATCCATCTTACCCACAGTAACAAAGAGGCGCGTATAGCCAGACTCGGCGCTGCGGTCACCTTTCTTGCGGCGTCCGCCCTCCTTGCCCGCCTTACTCACGCGGTCTTCTACGTCCTCTATCTCTGGTGCATTGGCATAATATTGAAGGAAGCGGCCAAACTCACGACTCAGAACGCGCTTTATCAAATCCTCCTTATCGAGCCATTCCCAGCGACGGTTAACCTCGGGCAAGAAATCTGCAATTTCCTCCTCGTCCACCTCTTCGTGCTCGATGTCGTCGATGACACGATAAAGTTGCTTGGCACAGATGTCCTTGCCACTGGGAAGTTCGCCCTTGACGAATGCCTTTTGGATGGTTTTCTCCACGAGTTTGATCTTTCCACGTTCACGGACGTGGACGATGCAGATACTCGTTCCCTTCTTTCCGGCACGACCGGTACGGCCGCTTCGATGCGTATAATTCTCGGTGTCATCGGGCATTCCAAAGTTGATGACATGGGTGAGGTCCGTCACATCAAGGCCACGAGCAGCCACGTCGGTTGCCACAAGAAGCTGCGTGCGATGCTGGCGGAACTTCTGCATCGTCAGGTCACGCTGCTGCTGCGAAAGGTCGCCATGCAGGGCATCGGCACTGTATCCATCGTGAATGAGGTTGTCTGCCACCTCTTGGGTTTCCAATCGGGTGCGACAGAAGATGATGGCGTAGATCTTGGGATAGTAATCGACTACACGCTTGAGTGCCAGATACTTATCCTTGGCGTGAACCATATAGTAAATGTGGTTGACGTTCTCAGCGCCTTCGTTGCGGCTTCCAACCTGAATCTCTTCAGAATCTGTCAGATAGTTCTTGGCGATGCGCTCAATCTCCTTGCTCATCGTAGCGCTGAAGAGTAGCGTGCGATGGTCGTCAGGAACGCCTTCGAGGATGGTGTCCATATCTTCCTGAAAACCCATCGACAGCATCTCATCTGCCTCATCCAGAACAACATATCGCACAGCATCCAAGCGTGCTGCACCACGGTTCATTAAGTCGATGAGACGACCGGGAGTGGCCACGATGACATCTACACCGTGCTTCAGGGCACGAATTTGTGGTTCGATATTAGCACCTCCGTACACGGCCAATAGGCGCAAATCGGGGATATACTTGCTGAATCCCTCGAGGTCATCGGCAATCTGGAGGCAAAGCTCACGGGTTGGTGCCAGAATGACGGCCTGAGGTTTGGAAGACGACTGTTCACCTTGTGATTTTGCACCGCTGAGGGGCTGCGAAGCGATCTGCTGCAACACGGGCAAGCCATACGCTGCCGTCTTGCCGGTTCCGGTCTGTGCGAGCGCTACTACGTCGCGATCCTGTTGGAGTAGGAAAGGAATAACCGCTTCCTGAACGGGCATGGGATGCACGTAGCCCGCTTCATCAATGGCCTTCAGTAAAGCTTCTGAAAGGCCTAGTTCTTGAAATGTCATTATTAATTATTGGTGTTAAACTACGAACCCGATGAAGAGAATGGGAGTTTTACTTACTTCTCACCTTTACCTTGTTCGTTACAAATTTGGGTGCAAAAGTACGAAAAAAAGATGGAACTATGCCTTTATCTCGATTATTTGTTGTAGATTTGCAACAAATTAGACAAAAATGCGCAAAGTAATCGCAATGGGAGAGACGATAATGGATATTCTCTTCCGTAACAACCAGCCTATTGCAGCTGTCCCCGGTGGCAGTTGTTTCAACACCATCATCTCGTTAGGACGAACGGAGACGCCTTCTATCTTCCTCGGTTATACGGGTGGAGACGTTGTGGGTCAGCAGACCATTGACTTTCTGAAAGACAACGGCGTCAACACCGATTATTTCGAACTACGCGAGGACGAGAAGAGTGCCATCTCACTGGCGATGCTGAACGAGCAGGGCGATGCAAACTACCTCTTCTACAAAACTCCTCCCAACGCCAAACCAGAAACATCCATCCCCACCTTTACACCAGACGACGTACTGCTCTTCGGTTCATTCTACGCATCAAGTCCTGGCACAAGAGCGTATGTTCAGAAGGTACTGAAAGCAACAAAAAACGCTGGTTCCATCGTATACTACGACCTAAATTTCCGCAAATCTCACCAGCATGAATTGGAGCAACTAATGCCCGCTCTCATCGAGAATTTTGAGCACAGCGTCGTCGTTAGAGGCTCAGCCGATGACTTTGAAATCATGTACAACGAACGCGATGCCCGTACCATCTACAGAGAGCACATTGCGCAGTACTGCCCACTCTTCATTTGCACCAGCGGCCCAGGTCTTATCACGGTTTGCATGCCACACACCACCATCGACTTCCCCGTTCCACCCGTCAATACAGTAAGTACGGTTGGGGCTGGCGACAATTTCAATGCTGGTTTAATCTATGGTTTGATTCAAAATGGAATCAAGCGCGATGACCTGGCCAACCTATCCGAAGATATGTGGATTAAACTGCTGAAAAGCGGTTGTGCTTTTGCGGCTGAGGTTTGCCAAAGTGAACACAACAGCATCAGCCGCGAGTTTGCGGCAGGGTTGCCTCACTTATAAACAAGAGTGGTCATTTTTTCGGGAACAAAGAGTTCGCACGCGGTTTGGTGAAGTTCCTCTGCCGTCAAAGCATCTATGCGACAGCAAAGGTCTTCGCACGTTTGTACCCGATTGTAATGCAAGAACCGCTTTCCCATGCCAATGGCGACATTCTCAAAAGAATCGTAGGACACACAAATCTGACCAATCATCTGGCGCTTGGCTGCCATAAGTTCGCGCTCTGTCAAGGGGCGGTCCGTCAAGCGCTTTAACTCTTTCAAAACCAAGTTCTGGCAACGTTTCACGTCGTCCTTGTCACACCCGAAATAGACACTCCAAACACCCACGTCGGAATAACAGACGGAATTACTTTCGACCGTATAAACCAGTCCATTTCGCTCACGTAAGGCAAGGTTTAGGCGCGAATTCATGCTGGGTCCACCGAGGATATTGTTAAGAAAGGAGAGATGCAAGTGGCGATGGTCATTGGCACCAAACGAACGCGTTCCCATCATGACATGGGCCTGATGAGTTCCCTTTTCCATCACGATGTTTTGTGGCATATAGGACGGTGGAGCAAGGCGTTCCGTAACATTCGGCTCGACATGCCGTCCAACATTTTTCGACTTCTGGACTAGGCGCAGCACCGTTTTGGACGGAATATTGCCTTTTACAAACAGAACCATCCGGTCAGGACGATAAAGTCGTTGTACAAAACGGATAATGTCCTCACTCTTCATCTTACGTAGTCCCTCGGCATCGCCCAAAATATTGTGTCCAAGAGAATGCCCATTGAATAGTAGATTTTCAAAGTCATCGTAGATCAACTCAGATGGAGAATCGCAATAACTCTCGATTTCATCGATGACAACCTCAACTTCCTTATCCATCTCGTGTTGCGGATACGTGCTATTAAACACAATGTCCAATAGTAAGTCAATGGCACGAGCAAAATGTTCCTTCAGGAAAGTACAGTAGTATACGGTCTCCTCCTTTCCCGTAAACGCGTTCAAGTCGCCACCCACGCTCTCCATGCGATTGAGGATGTGCCACGACTTACGTCTATGCGTGCCCTTGAACGTCAGGTGTTCGGTAAAATGCGCAATTCCCTCTTCACCCACGAGTTCGTCTCGCGTTCCGGCATCTATGGCAATTCCACAATATACCACATCAGTCGCCGAACTGTCGGTCACCACGCGTAACCCATTATCTAAAATAAAGGTTTCCATTCATTCATTCGTTTTTTGCTGTATTGCCAGAAATTGTTTTTGGCAGGTGTCTTTACCGTCGGTTAGCCCTACCCCTGCTGATCTGTCATGCTAAAGTTACCATCAATGTAATGATGTACAAAGTTACACATTTTTTTTGGACTGCAATTTACATGGCTACCAAAAAAGCGCCGAATCACGAAAAACACTGAATCACGAAAAACAAACAGTATGAATAAGTAGAAAAGAGATGGAAAGGAGGTGAACAGCAATAGCCTCCCGAATAGGTGAGATCAATGCTATAGCAGGTATTATTATCTACTTAAAAGTGGGTATTTTATATATCCGGCAAGTGAGAAAAAGCAGAAGCACTTGTCCAAACGGGGATTTATTTGTAATTTTGCAATCAAAATACGAAGACAGATGAAACTCAATGAAATCGAGATAGGTCATTCAGCCGTTGTTAAGGAAGTAGGCGGAACCGGTGCGCTTCGTCAGCACTTCCTCGACATGGGATTGATTCCAGGAGTCAATGTCACCCTGGTGAAGTATGCTCCCATGGGAGATCCACTTGAGTTGCGTCTGCATGGTTATGAGCTAACGCTGCGCAAAGCCGATGCAGGACAGATTGAAGTCGACGAGGTCATCGGCGAGAAAGACAAGGCATTAGGAACCAGAGAAGAAGACTTGACTGCGGATGGCAACTGGTCAAGGCACAAACATGAGCACCCGGGACTGGGCGAGTCGGGAAAGTTTCACCGCCACGAAGGTGAACACCCCCTGCCTACCAAGCAGACGCTCACTTTCGCTCTCATCGGTAATCAGAATTGTGGAAAGACGACTCTTTTCAACCAACTCACAGGAGCCAGTCAGCACGTCGGGAACTTCCCTGGGGTAACCGTCGACCGAAAGGACGGGCAAATAAAGGGACAGGACAACACACGTGTAACTGACCTGCCCGGCATATACTCCCTTAGCCCCTACACCAGTGAGGAGGTCGTTTCGCGCCAATTTATTTTAGAGGAACGCCCCACCTGCATCATCAACATCGTCGATGCCAATAACATTGAGCGCAACCTATACCTCACCGTACAACTAATGGAACTGGACATTCCCATGGTTGTGGCCCTAAACATGATGGACGAGGTGGAAAACAACGGTGGAACCGTACGAATTAACGAAATTGAAGAGATGCTTGGCGTACCTGTCATTCCAATTTCGGCCATGAAGAATCAAGGTGTCGACGAGCTGATACGACACGCCATGCACGTTGCACGCTACCAAGAACCTCCGACCATCAGAGACATCTGTTCACCTTCTGACCACGGCGGAGCCGTTCACCGCTGCATCCACGCTGTCATGCACCTTATTGAGGACCATGCAGAGGCCGCCAACATACCCGTCCGCTTTGCAGCCAACAAACTCATCGAGGGTGATTTGCTCGTCCAAGACGCCCTGCACTTGAGCGAAAACGAGCAGAAGACCGTCCGACACATCATTCGACAGATGGAGGAGGAACGCGGCATAGACAGTTCCGCCGCCATGGCAGAGATGCGCTTCAGCTTCATTCAGCGCGTCAGCGAGCAGACCGTCGTGAAACCCATTGAAAGCAAAGAGCATCGCCGCAGTCGGCGCATCGACAAACTACTAACCGGACGATGGACGGCCATCCCTTCCTTCCTGCTCATCATGGGCTTCATCTTCTGGATTACGTTCCAGTTAATCGGCGGAAACCTGCAAGACCTGATGGACGAGGGCATCACCGGCATTAGTGCCTTGCTTGCCGAAACTTTCGAATCATGGAACATCAATCCCTATGTCAGTTCGCTTATCCTTGACGGCGCCTGGGCAGGAGTTGGGAGCGTTCTAACCTTTATACCTATTATATTATGTTTGTTCTTCTTCCTCAGCATGTTGGAAGATAGCGGCTACATGGCCCGCATTGCCTTCGTCACCGACTCCTTGCTTCGCAAGATAGGCCTTTCGGGGCGAAGCATAGTCCCCATGCTCATCGGCTTCGGATGCTCCGTACCCAGCATCATGGCCACACGCACACTTCCCAGTGACCGCGACAGAAAACTAACCATCATGCTCACACCCTTCATGAGTTGTACGGCAAAGATCGCAATCTATGGTTTCCTTGCCCGTCCATTCTTCGGAGACAAAGCATGGATGGTGATGATCGGACTATATCTGCTCGGCATCGTTTCCGGCATCCTTGTAGCAGTGATGGCCAAGTTGCTCGTTTTCAAGGGAGAAGCTGTACCATTCGTCATGGAACTTCCTAACTATCGACTCCCAGCCCTGAAGAACGTAGGTCAACTGCTTTGGGAGAAAACAAAAGACTTTTTGCAAAAGGCCTTTACAATCATTTTCGTTGCCACCATCGTCATTTGGTTCTTGCAACACTTTGATTTCCACTTCAATCTCCTTGAAGACGAAAATGTTGAGCAGTCCATCCTAGCAACTGTTGCCGGCATTGTTGCCCCCATTTTCTCTCCTCTTGGCTTTGGCAACTGGCAGACAACAACTGCACTCGTCACCGGTTTCATTGCAAAGGAAAACGTCTGCGCCATCATGGAACAAGTTTATGGTGGAGCTGACATGCTACACTACTTCATGACACCCACAACCGTCATTACATTGCTTGTCTTTTGTTTACTGTACACTCCTTGTATTGCAGCCATTGCAACCATTCGCCGCGAATTGGGCAACAAATGGGCAGCAAGCATGGTGATAGGTCAGTGTGCAATTGCATGGGTTATCGCAGCAGCCGTACAGTTCATCATTTCCATTTCGTTTTAAACAACAGTTCGCTCACCGTTCTCATGAATAAAGCGAACGAACTTCGAACATTATCATTGATTGCCCATAAACTGACTTTTCACTATGAACTGGCAAAGCAGTCTTCTACTTTTCATTGTCCTGGTACTTGCTGTCATAGCACTAAGACACTACATAAAAAAGAACCGCAACACTGGAGGGTGCTGCGGTTGTGGAAATATGGATTGTGCTTTGCGTAATGCCAAGCAAATCTATACCTGCGACAAAAAGGAATCTATACGTTAGTTTTTTTATTCCTCGCCTGTCAAAATACGGCGTGCGCCGACATAACGCTGACTGTAGTAAGCGGTGGTTGACTGCTCTGTCGTGATGCCCTTGCTCGTACTTGCATGGACAAAGGTGAAACTCTTGTCCTTGTGAACCTCGGCAACAATACCAACGTGACCAACTCCACCCTTTCCTGAGCGGCCCTGGAAGAAGACCAAGTCACCAGCACGGAGATCAGACTTGTTCTTAATTACCTGACCTTGAGTGTACTGGGTACGTGAACTGCGAGACAAATTGATGTCGTACTGCTTAAAAACATAGCTTGTAAAACCCGAGCAGTCAAACGACTTGGGACTACTTGTACCATGGCGATAGGGGACACCAATGTACTGCATGGCAGTCTTAACGATTGTTTCACCTGAGACATCATCCGCATTTGCGATAGCCTCGTTTGAGGTCATAACCTCTGCAGCAGCCACCGTCTTAGTAGTTGTAGTCTTCTTTGCTGAACTCTTATGTACGCTCGTCTTGTGAGCGTTTTTCTTGCGTGCCTTTGCAGCGTCAACAGTGGAGCCAAAGGGTACCACTACTGCCGCCAAAAGTGCTATGATAATTCTTTTAATATTCATAATTGCCGCAAAGTTACGACTAATAATCCAAAAAAACAAGACTTTAAAAGCTTTTTAACGAACTTTTTCATTTTCGTCCGTCATCTATGAGGCCTATTACCCCTTTATAAACCGAAAAAAGAGCACTCTTCACCCCACATAACTATGCATTCCACCAAGAAGGAAATTAACCCCAAAATAGGTCATCAACAGACATAGGATGCACAGCACGCAATAGAGACGATAATGGCGTTCGGATTGGAACCAAGGCAGCGATTTCTGGTGCAGAGGTATGCTATAGACAATAAGCGTGATGAGCGCCCATGACTCCTTTGGGTCCCAGCTCCAGTACGTCCCCCAGGATATGTTTGCCCACATGGCACCCAAGAAGATGCCGGCGGCCAGGAAGAAAACCGCCACCCTGAGCAAATTACGATTGAGCATGCTGACAATGAGAAGCACATAGCTTATCATAATCGTACCCACGTGCACTACGAGCATGGGAGAACGAAGGATAGGCATCAGAGGGCGGAAAGCAATGGCAATAACCATGTACGAAGCCAAAAGGATGCCGAGCAACCACAGCAGAATGGAGCGCCAAGTAGTTCTATTTTCTTCGATGACTTCGGAAGTTTTTTCAACATTCGTTTGCACAATACCCCTCTTTTTCCCATGCCGACTGGCCGTTAAACACATACTGATGGCTAGCAAGAGATAACCGAAGTAGGTCATGGCAGTTCCCCACGGATCGTAACTTACTGTTAGAACACATCCATGCAAATCTTCGTCATACGAAGTCTGAAAGATGCGGTAACCATGCGCGCGACCAATATTGTTCATGCTAATCCTCATCTTTTCCCCATCCTTTTTGTCGGAAAGTTGTACGTAACTGACATAGTCGCTTGGAGTCACACCGTCTGCATCATACTCCACCCGAAATGAATCCAAGGTTAAATAAAAAGGCATCGATTTGAGATGCATTACATATCCATCGCCTTCCGGTTCCATGTAATGCATTGACGTTTCACCTTCCCGCAAACTCACGATGCCACGGTGACTGGTGAGACTGGTCGTCAGTGCACCCAACAATATAATAAGGAAACTGATGTGAAGCAGAAATACTGGACGGTTACGCCAAAGACGCTTTTTACGCATCAAAAACAGAGCAGCAGATGTCACCACGCCCCATAGCGCCTTGAACCACCACGATCCGTACCCCACCTCGTAGGCAGCCTTTGCTCCATACTGATGCTCGAAGACTGTAATTAAAGCGATGCTCACAGCCGTCAGTGCAAGCAAGATGAAGGGTAATTTGTTTCTCATCAGAAATCTCTGAACTGCGAATTCTTGCGAGTCTTCACCGCCATGCACTCCATCTCAATCAACCATGTTGGACGGCAAACGGGAGCTAATGTAAAGACAGTTGGAGTATTAGGGAAACGTTCTGCAAACATCTCTGAAACAACTTGATAGTCAGCAGTATCACGTAGATAGACAATAATGTGCATCACATCCTCAAAACAGGTGTCAGCTTCAGCCAGCAAAGTCTCGACATTCTCCCACATGCGTTTGGTCTGCTTCACGATGTCGCCAACATGTTCGACTTCGCCTCTGTTGTTGATGCTTGCCGTACCCGAAATGAAGACCTGCGCCCTATCGCCATACTCCATCACGGTACCACGTTCAAAGGTAACGCCATACTCGTAAGTAGGATTCAAGTGAGTTGGAGCATATAAGTAACGTTGCTGAGATGGATCAAATCCTGTCAATGCATAGGTCCCCAATTGGATAACAGCACGCGTGTCGGCAGGCCCTCCACCGATGCCCGTACTACTGATATAGTGCGTCTTTTCTGTCAAACCCTGTTCGATGAAGTTCTCACGACGAGCCTTGACCAGACCTGCATACTGCGTATCCACATCTCGGACGAAGAACCAAGTACGGATGCAGTTGTCAGCCAGAGTTGCGTCATACGTCTGAAGCATATCCTCGTACTCTCTGAGTAGGGCCTCCGTCTGCCAGGCACTTCCTCCCTCTCCACGGCACATGCCCATTCTCCAAAGATGACGATACCCGTTGTGGTCAACTATGGTGACGTTTTCTTCATTGTGAACCTCCGTACCACTCTGCATGTAGAGCCAAGCCGCTATCTTGCTACCATCAAGAGGTTGCTGCTGAATAAAACTGAGTGACACATTTTCCTCACCTCGCATGAGAGGCTGTTGATTGGCGCTGTCCGAGAGGAAGTATCGCTTCAGGACATACTTCGAACCGGCAAACTCAGGTAAGCAAGGAATCTTGTCCTCTACAGCGTAAATGCGTTCCATCTGGCCCTCAAACGACTCTCGGCGGGGTTCTACATGCAGCATCACGTGCCACTCCGTCACGCCTCCCTCGGTAGCAAAGGTCGTCACTTCCATGGTTACGCCCTGTTCTGCAAAATAGATCTTCTTATAATCCATCGTTGTGTTTTCTTGGCTGCAAAGTTACAAACTCTTTTTTGATACACCAAATTTTAAGCTATGATATGCAATTTAGTCCTTTGTATTTTTACATGAGGCACTAATAGTCTTCCATTCTAAAGAAGCGGTTTATCGGTTGGCAAAATAAGTAAAAGGGGAATATCCTTCACGAACTACCGTGCAACGCACAAAAAAACGTTCTTACATTTGGTTAATTGAAAACAAAAGCGTTAATTTGCAAACAGAAAATGTAGCTGGACACACGTAATGGAAAAAATGCTGCACTATGCATGGAAATGCAGGATCTTGCCTCTGCGCCAATTATTGACAACCGATGGCAGGGAGGTGGAAGTCATCGATCCGGGGCAAAGCAACCCGAATGCCGGACCGGACTTCTTCAATGCAAAGATACGCATTGGGGAAACGATATGGGCAGGAAATGTTGAGATACACCTGCGTTCATCAGACTGGCAGCGTCACGGGCATACAGAAGACGCCGCCTATGACAACGTGGTGCTGCACGTTGTCGAAGTGGTAGATACAGACGTCATGACGCATAGCAGAAAACTCGTGCCCCAACTGGAAATTCCCATTCCCGACAATTTGTGTCGAAACTACGAAGACTTGTTAGCAACGATGGACTACCCGCGTTGCCACAGCATCATCCCCACCCTGTCTTCATTGCTGATACACAGTTGGATGGACGCCCTTCTTGTTGAGCGGTTAAAGGAGCGTTCGGAACGTGTATTGAAACGTCTGGACGAGACACAAGGCGACTGGAGTCGCGCCCTAATGGTGACGCTTGCCCGCAACTTTGGATTCTCACTGAATGGAGATGCTTTCGAACGATGGGGACGACAACTTCCGCTCCATGCGGCAGCCAAGCATCGCGACAACCTGCTCCAAGTGGAAGCGCTTTTCATTGGAACCGCGGGACTGACAGGACGCGTGGAAAGTGAGTTGGCAAAGGAATATACCTACCTGGCACACAAGTTTGAACTGAAAGAAACACTGAAAGAAACTGACTGGCGCTACATGCGAACACGGCCACAAAACTTTCCTCACGTTAGAATTCGCCAACTTGCCAACCTATACCAGCGTGGAACCGTTGAGCTGAGCCGACTGCTCGAAGCCAAAGACGCCGATGCACTGCGCATGTGCTTCGCGATGAAAGGGTTATCCAAGACCACAATAGATCTGTTGATTATCAACACGGTAGTTCCCGTACTCTATGCCTATGGCATGCAACATAACGACGAACGTTACGAGCAGCGCGCTTTAGACTTGCTGGAACAACTGAAAGCAGAGAACAACTACATTATGCGCCAATGGCAGGCATGCGGACTGACGGTGGACACAGCAGCTGACAGCCAAGCCCTCATCCAACTCAAACGTGAGTACTGTGACACGAAGGACTGTCTGCGTTGCCGATTCGGACACGAGTATATGAAGAGAACAAAAAGGGAGTAAAAGAAGACAAGAGGGAACGAGGTATTTAAGGTAAAGAAAATAAGGTCATTACACGCAAAAAAGAAAGAAAATATGGCAATGGATTTCCGCTATCAATACGAACTGAAGATGAAAGTTCGAGACTACGAATGTGACTTGCAAGGAATCGTAAACAACGCTAACTATCAACACTATACTGAACATTGCAGGCATGAGTTTCTGCTGTCAAAAGGCATCAGCTTCTCGGAGATGCATGACAAGGGAATCGATGCAGTGGTTGCCCGCATCACCATCGATTACAAAGTGCCGCTCAAAAGCCGTGATGAGTTCGTGTGCCGCCTTCGCCTTGAGCGCGACGGTGTGAAATATGTATTTTACCAGAATATCTACCGTCTGCCCGACGAACAACTGTGCGTTCGCGCCAAGATCGATACCGTTTGCGTCCTGAACGGCCAACTGATGCGTTCTTGTCCCGAACTGGACGAGATGCTTTTTCCCGAACCCTAATCCCAAACACGACCACCACCCAACCTTATGAATAAGGAGAAAGAGACACTCTACACAATGGCTCTGACGCATGTTCCGCGTCTGAACACTCTCAACCAACGCCTTGTCTACGAAGCTATGGGGAGCGCAACTGCCTTGTACGAAAACCGCCACGAACTGAAGCAGTACCTACCGGATGCGCAAGATACCCTGCTCGAGAATCTGGCACGCATGGACGAACTGTTGCCACGAGTAGAGCAGGAACTTGCCTGGGACAAGGAAAAGCAGATACAATGCCTCTGCATAAACGATGCCGACTATCCAGTACGACTGAGAGAGTGCCCCGACGCCCCACTTGTGCTCTATTACCTGGGGCAGGCCAACCTGAACTGCCTACATGTCATCAATATGGTGGGAACGCGACAGTGTACAGAGTACGGAAAGGATTTTTGTCGCAATTTCGCAGCCGAACTGGCAGCACTTCGACCAGACTGTCTGGTCGTAAGCGGACTGGCTTACGGCATCGACATACACGCCCATCGTGCCGCTCTGCAAAACGACCTGCCAACCGTAGGAGTGTTGGCCCACGGACTAGACCGAATCTATCCGCATCTACACCGTTCAACTGCTTTGGAGATGCTCCAGAAGGGTGGACTTCTGACTGAATACATGAGCGGAACGTCACCTGAGAAGATGAACTTCGTAGCCCGAAACCGCATTGTGGCAGGTATAGCCGAAGCGACTGTAGTCGTTGAGAGTGCCAGCAAGGGAGGGTCACTTATAACAGCCTCGCTGGCTGAAGATTACAACAGAGACGTCTTTGCCGTTCCCGGACGCGTTGGAGACACCTATTCCGCAGGTTGCAATGCCCTAATCCGCGAAGATAAAGCTCATCTGATAACGTCAGCACAAGACATGATAGACATACTGGGGTGGCCAACACAGGAAAAGTCGGAAACAGCACGAAAGAAAGGAATCCAACGCGAACTGTTCGTTGAGATGACGGATGAAGAGCGCCGCGTGGCCAACGGACTGCAAGGATGCGACGGGAAAGCCATCAACCAGCTCTCGATAGATATAAACATGCCTATCGGGCAGTTATCCTCGCTACTCTTCACTATGGAGATGAAGGGACTGGTAAAGACGATGGTAGGTGGCATGTACCGTCTTCTGTAGGAAAGTTTTGTCAAAATGCACAGATTCACCTAATAAAAAAACTTAATTTCTAATCCGTTCCAAATTAATTGTGTACCTTTGCAGCGTTTTAGAACCCCACGATGTCACAATTATGAGTACGGTCATTTATCCATCTCCCATCTTCGGACCTGTGCACAGCCGACGGCTGGGCGTATCCTTAGGCATCAACCTTATGCCTTCGGACGGAAAGGTATGTTCCTTTGACTGCATCTATTGTGAGTGCGGTTACAACAAGGACCATCGTCCTCACAAAAGCATTCCCACCAGGGAGGAGGTGAGAAAAGCCCTCGAGTCCAAACTGTGCGAGATGAAGGAAAAGGGGCCAAAACCCGACGTTCTGACGTTTGCCGGCAACGGCGAGCCCTTGATGCACCCTCATTTTGCAGAGATAGTGAAGGATGTGGCACAGTTGCGCGATACCTACTTCCCCGAGGCCAAACTGAGCGTACTGAGCAACGCAACCCACATCTACAAACCTGAGGTTAGAGAAGCGTTGCGCCACTTCGACAACGCCATCATGAAGCTCGACACCGTATCGAAGGACTACATCGAACGTGTGGACCGTCCGAACGGAAAGTACGACGTTGAGGAGCAGATACGCTGGTTGACCGAGATACACGACCGCATCATCATCCAAACCATGTTCATGAAGGGAACCCACGAGGGACAAGACGTGAATAACTGCGAAGAAAACTATGTAGCGCCCTGGTTGGAAGTAATCGGCAAGATTCGGCCCCAGAAAGTAATGATCTACACGATTGACCGCGAGACACCTTCACCTCTACTCGAGAAGGCAAGTCGCGAAGAACTGGATGCCATTGGCGAACGCGTGAGAGCACTGGGCGTCGAATGTTCAGTAAGTTATTGATTCAAAAGGAAGTTTCATAGGTAAGGACTTGAAATGAAGAAGAGCATATTTGGCATATTACTGATGGTGGAGGGCGTCTTTGTCCTCATGGCCTTGGCTGTATCGCTCTATTACCATTTCACCCAAGGCGAGGACGACTGGCAAAGTCTGGCCATCACTGCTGCAGCATGCTTCCTGACAGGAGGTATGGCCCGACTGGCAGTAGCAAAAGAGGAAAGAAAACACATGACCCACGCCGACAGTTTTCTAATCGTTGCACTGTCGTGGGTTGTCTTCTCTGCCATTGGCATGCTCCCCTACATCCTCTATCTTAATCTCGATGTGGCAAGCGCCTTCTTTGAGGCGATGAGCGGATTCACGACAACTGGCGCCACGGTACTGAGCGGACTGGATGACATGCCCCATGGCATCCTGCTCTGGCGTTCGCTGACACAATGGATGGGCGGTCTGGGTATCGTTGTGTTCTCCTTTGCCTTGATTCCTGTTCACGACCTTAAGAACAGCAACGTTTTTTCTGCCGAAGTGACCGGCATTGGTTTGGACCGACTTCGCCCCAAGATTGGCAGCACAGCACGCCGCCTCCTCGTCATCTATCTCATTTTGACGATGGCCTGTACCGTTGCTTACCTGTTAGGACCAATGGGATTCTTTGATGCACTCTGCCATTCCTTCACCACCATTGCGACGGGTGGATTCAGCACCCACGACAGCAGTATGGCCTTCTTTGGCAGCAATTATCTGGAATATGTGGCCGTCTTCTTCATGTTGATTGCCAGCGTCAACTTTTCGCTCTATTACTACATGAGTATTCGTCGCCACAAAGTGTTGCTGAACAACGAGGAGTTGCGCACGTTTCTTCTCATCGTAGCCGCTTCTGTAGGTTGCTTTGTCCTCCTTTTCTACTTTGCCCCAACACCCATCTCTGCCGAAGGTACACTCCCCCCGCCGGGCGAAGACACATTCCGCGCAGCGCTTTTCCACGTGGCAACAACCATCTCCAGCACCGGTTTCGCCGGTGAATACTGCGATTATGTCGCTTGGGGCGACTCATTCTGGATGCCAACCGTGGTCATCATGGGCATTGGGGCCTGTGCAGGCAGTACAGCAGGGGGTATAAAGATTATCCGCATTTTGGTTTGCGCCAAGAGTGTGATCAAAGAATTTGTCCTGCAGCTGCATCCTCGTGCCGTACGAAGCATTCGCATCTCAGGGCAGGTTGTGTCAGATGACCGAGTGCGCCGTGCCTTGGCCTTCATCTTCATCTATCTTTTGCTTGTTGTCCTGGGAATGGTGGTATTCAGCATCTTCGGTTTGGACGTAGACACGAGCATCGGCAGCTGCGTCAGCATGCTGAGCAATGTAGGGCCAGGCACGGGATCTGTTGGCCCAACCTCCAACTTCATGCATGTCAATGCCATATCTAAGTGGCTGATGAGTTTCTACATGCTCGTGGGTCGTCTCGAGATATACACCGTTCTATTCCTGTTCATGCCTTCGTTCTGGCGTGAAAGAAGTCACTAAGTTAAACCAACCCTCATAATCACACTTGCCTTGCAGCGTCTATATTTCATATTCATAGTTCTTGCTTTTTGCGCCCAGGTTCAGGCGCAAGGCGAGGATGTCGATCTCAACAAGATGATGGAGATGCGCGTCAGCCGTGACAAGATAGAGTCGGGCAGTATGATCAGTCTCCAGTTCTATCGCTACAAGGAACCCGAGATTTATCTGGGCGAGGAAATGTGGGTGTACCTGATGCCCGAACTACCCGTATATCCACCCATGGTCTTTAAGAGCGAGAAACAGCGTGCAAAGTGGAACCGCATGATTGCCAACGTCAAAAAGACCCTGCCACTGGCTCAAAAGGTGAAACGCATTATTTCAGAGACATACGAAATGCTGGAGATGTTGCCCGACGAGAAGAGTAAAGATGCACACATCAAGGCCGTAGAACGTGATATCAAGGCACAGTTCACGCCAGAGATGAAGAAACTCACCTTCTCGCAAGGCAAGCTGCTGATTAAACTGGTTGACCGCGAGTGCCACCAGTCTTCGTACGAAATTGTCCAGGCATTCCTGGGCCCGACAAGAGCTGCCTTCTATCAGGTATTTGCATGGACGTTTGGAGCCAGCCTGAAGAAGGATTATCGTCCCGACGATGATGACAAGATGGTTGAACGTATTGTTCAACAAATAGAAACAGGCCAACTTTAACCACCGGAATCGAGGAGGTAGTGGATAAGAAGTAAATAAGAAGTTTCCTAACGATTAAGGGACGGGATCGTAGCCGCTCCCACCCCATGGATTGCATCGCAAGATACGCCAAATGGTCAGAAGGAGACCTTTGATGGGACCATGCTTGCGCAACGCCTCGACAGCATACTGACTACAAGTTGGAGTAAAACGGCATGACGGAGGAGTGAGCGGCGAGATGCAGTGCTGGTAAAAGCGGATGGGGAGAATGAGCAACCAACTTGCCGCCTTCCCCAAAAGCGTAAAGGGGATACAAATCCAATCAAACACTTTCTTCATGGTTACATCTCTTCAGTGATGCGAAGAAGAAGCTTCTGCATCTTTGATTGAACGACACTTGTGTCAAACAACTCGTCACTAAGCCAGATGAACGAGAGAATCATTTGCTGCCCCTCTGGGACTTTTTCAAGGAGGAGATGCTTGTTAAGACGATAGGCTTCACGCAATTGGCGCTTTACTCGATTACGATCAACGGCATGCTTAAAACGGCGTTTTGACACCGACAGCAAAACTTGCGCTGCGGGCGAAACAGACGTACTTCCCTTCGAACCTTGAGGTTCGTCAACAAGCATAAAGACAGCCCTAATCGGATAGGCAGACATAGACTTGTGTCCACCTTCGAATAGGGCTTCTATAAGCTTTTTGCTGCACAGCCGCTCAGATTTCCTCAATTCGTAATTCATAATGCATAACTGGAGCAGCGCTTGGTCCAATTCATGATTTCCGTTAATGCCAGGAAGAACGCGCCTATGTGTCGGCGTTCGCTAGACGCTCGCCCATGAGGCAGATCATGAATCTATGACGTAAGCTATCCGTTGACTTTCTTGATATAATCCTCTATGGCTGCGGTAATGCTGGGGAACTGGGGAGAGGGTGCCTCAACGTCAACGCGCAGGTTGGCCTCTCGGGCAGCCTTGGCCGTGGTGGGACCGAGGGTTGCAATGGCCATTTCCTTCTGTTCGAAATCAGGGAAGTTTTTCTGCAATGAGGTTATTCCGCTGGGACTGAAGAACACCAGCATGTCGTAGTCGAAAGCCTCATCCTTGGCAAAGTCATTGCTTACCGTACGGTACATGACGCATTCGGTATGGTTCAAGGACTTAGACTCCATCATCTTGCAGATCTCGTCGTTGTGCACGTCACTCAGAGGAATGAGATACTTTTCCGTCTTGTGCTTTACCATGGCTGGCAGGACATCGTTGATCTTGCCAGTGGCGCCAAAGAAAACCTTACGCTTACGGTACTGCACGTACTTCTGAATATAGAGGGCAACCGTTTCGGTGATGCAGAAGTACTTCAAATCCTCTGGAATGGAAACGCGAAGTTCCTTGCAAAGATTAAAGAAGTGATCTACCGCATGACGGCTGGTAAAGACAATAGCCGTGTAGTCTGAGATATTGATGTGCTGCTGACGAAACTCTTTTGCTGACAGACCTTCTACCTTGATAAAGGGGTGGAAGACGACTTCAACATTGTAACGGGCAGCAATGTCAAAGTAAGGGGACTTCGGTGAGGTGGGCTGGGGCTGTGAGACCAAAATCTTCTTAATCATACCTTAAAACTAATGTCCTATTATTTTACTAACAATTCACAACTGATTGTCTCTACAAACTTCCAAAGTACTAAGAGAGGTATCAATTCGAGCGTGCAAAGGTACGCAAATAAATGTAATAAACCATATAATTTTGGAAAAAAGATACGAAATGAATGGTAAAGTAACAGAATTCGCATCAATACGTAGACCAAAACTAGGGCAATTGCTATCGTTTTGTCATTCCAACCCATATTAACAGCCATAATGACAACGAGGAAGCCCAGCAATCCCTCCAATGTCAAAAGAAATGAAAAACCACTGTTCCAAGAACGTTTTTCTACCTTCGCAAAAAAGATCCAGTTCACAAAACTGTAAAGAATCCATCGCAACAGATTGTAGACAAAGAAACACCCGACGCAAAGACCCAGAAGCACACCCGAAGGAATGTACCCTGCCTGAACATAGTAGTGCTGATTAGCTACCGCAAAAAGAAGGAGACCGTCGCAGGTACACAGGATGGCGGACATGATCCACGGGGTGTAGGTTGCACTGGGTTTCTTGACCGCTGTCAGCGCCTCCTGGTTGTTTGTCGGCAAGAAGAAGTCCTTCATCTGCTCCTTGAAGTACTTGGAACAAAGAGTAAGAACCAGGACAACAACGACAAAACAGGACATGATAACACCCTGGCATAGATCGTCACTCATGATACTGAAAGGCAACGCCTGCCCATGCAGTTGCATAAGGTCGCTCAGGGACTGGGGGGCAACGAGCGTGTCTCCCCACATAGTGACGGGCCAGGCACTTAAATTGAGGAGCGAGTCACAACCTGCTTCCAACGTATCAACAGCTGTCACATCTGCAGTGTCGGGCAACACACTGACAACGGCACGCGCATGAGACAACGCCTCAGCTGTGCCATGCAGGCTGTCGGCAACATGAACGACCGTTGCCTGTGCCGTATCCTTTATGGATTCCAATGTGTCTACCTGAATCATACAACCTATATCTAATAAGGTGTTCTAAACAGAAATAGGAAAGTTTCAAATGGCAGCAAAGCGTCTGATGCTGCTGTCCCACTTTGGCGTTGACAATAGGATATCTATGGCCTCACTCGCTGACGTCGCCACCTTCCAGATGTCGAGGTGTGCCTTGCGCATGAAGTTGCATTCAGCCGCCCGATTCAGCATCTCTATAAGTGGGTCGTAGTAGCCATTGACGTTAAGGATGACGATGGGATTGAGGTAGAGCCCCAACTGCTTCCAGGTGATGACCTCCAACAGTTCTTCCAGGGTGCCACATCCTCCAGGCAGGGCCACACAACCATCAGAGAGGCTGGCCATCGTCTGCTTGCGCGTGTGCATGTCGGGCGTCTCCACCAATTTGGTGAGCCCTTGATGATGCCAGTTCTGCTCAATCATGAAGGTCGGGATGACACCGGTCACCTCTCCCCCAGCCGCCAGGCACGCATCAGCCGACGCCTGCATGAGGCCCATGTTACCTGCCCCGTTTATCAGACGAAGGCCGTGCTCAGCCAAGCCTTTGCCCAGTTGACGAGCAGCCTCGAAGAAGACTTCGTCAATCTGGGTGCTTGATGCGGCATAAACGGCAATACTCTTCATCTTTTACTTAAAGAATACGTCCTTTATCTTCTCTACGTAATCCAACTTCTCCCAAGTGAAGAGTTCAACCTCTATCTCGATGTCGTTCACCTTATTGTACTTGCTATGGTACTTCTTGGTGACGGTACGTGGCTGACGACCCATGTGGCCGTATGCCGCCGTCTCAAGATAAATAGGATTGCGCAACTTCAGACGCTCTTCGATGGCACGTGGAGTGAGTTTGAAGATGGTGGGGATGATTTTGGCAATCTCGCCATCCGTCATGTTGACCTTGCTGCGGCCGTACGTATTGACATAAACACTGACAGGTTCTGCCACACCAATGGCATAGCTCAGCTGAACCAGCATCTCGTCGGCAACGCCGGCGGCTACCATGTTCTTGGCAATGTGACGGGCAGCATAGGCAGCAGAACGGTCAACCTTTGAGGGATCCTTTCCACTGAATGCACCACCGCCGTGAGCGCCCTTGCCACCATACGTGTCAACGATAATCTTGCGTCCAGTCAGACCCGTGTCTCCATGAGGGCCTCCGATGACGAACTTACCTGTTGGATTGACATGATAGATGATGTCTTCATTATTGAAAAGCGCTTTGGTCTTCTCGTCCTGAATGCCTGCAACAACGCGAGGGACAAGGATTTCCTTTATGTCCTTGGCGATGCGCTCCTGCATCTGCTTGTCGGCAATGTCCTGCGCCTCCTTCGAATCGTCGGCAGGCAGCACAAACTCATCATGCTGCGTCGACACTACGATGGTATCAATGCGAACAGGAATGTCATTGTCGTCATACTCGATGGTGACCTGACTCTTAGAGTCGGGACGCAGGTACGTCATCTCCTTGCCTTCCTTGCGAATGTCAGCCAGCACACTCACCAGTCGGTGAGAGAGGTCAAGTGACAGAGGCATATAGTTCTCCGTCTCGTTGGTGGCATAGCCGAACATCATACCCTGGTCGCCTGCGCCTTGCTCTTCTGGATTCTCTCTCTCAACACCACGGTTGATGTCGCCGCTTTGTTCGTGGATGGCACTCAAGACACCACAACTGTTGGCATCAAACATATACTCGGCCTTGGTGTAGCCGATACGTTCGATTACCTCGCGCGCAACTTGCTGCAAGTCAATGTAGGCGTCGGTTTTGATCTCACCGGCAAGAACCACCTGACCGGTTGTCACCAACGTCTCACAAGCCACCTTCGACTGTTTGTCGTAAGCCAGCAGTTTGTCCAGCACAGCATCACTAATCTGGTCAGCTACTTTGTCGGGATGTCCTTCGCTGACAGACTCTGAAGTAAATAAATAACCCATAATCTTGTAATTAAGAATTAGAAATTAATAATTAAAAATTAATGGGGAAAGAAATCGGGCAGAAATGCATGACAAGACATTGTCGGCATAAGAGTTGTCCTGCGACTATGTATCGCTCCAGCCTTGTCGTTTTAGCATTTTTTTCTGTGGTTGCAAGCAGCCCAAATCTATCCACATTTTGTTTTACAGTGCAAAGGTACGCATTTTTTTTCACATTCCAACATACACATTCACATTTCTTCTTTATAGCACCCAATTTATGAAGAAATGCCCGGAAGAATGTTGTTGAGGAGGCTTAAACAACTGCGATGAATATCAATCTCGGCAAGCGGTTTCATGACAAAGTCCCGTTCATGCATGTGAGGATGGGGCAGGGTCAACCGCACTACCCTTCCATCCACGTTGTACGTTTCGTCAAGACGAATGTCATCGTACATAAGGATGTCAATATCGATGGGGCGGTCGTGATATTGCCCATCACAGCTTTTCTGGGTCCTTCCCAACTGACGTTCAATGGTTTGCGTTGCCAGGAGGGTATCAAGGGGCGAATATTCAGTCGTAAAGTGTACAACCGCGTTCAAGAACCTATGTTCGCTCTCGAATCCCCAAGGTTCGGTCTCTATGAACGATGAGCACGCCACCAAACTGCCTACATGCTGCTGGAGGGCATCGATAGCCTGCTCCAGCAGCATGTGGCGGTTGCCCAGGTTACTACCTAGGCCAAAGTAAACATGATGTCTCACTATACCTTATTTATATTTATATAGGAGATTCTCCGATTGAAATAAAACATGAAGCCTAAAGCGGCTTGCCATCCAAGGGTGAACTTAGTCCTTCAGGATCAGCATGGCATCGCCATAAGTTCCGAAACGATAGTGCTCAACCAAAGGTTCGCCCGTCTCCTCGTCCAGCATTGTATTGCCATCGCGGTCAAGCACGGGGAACTCCGTCTTGACAGCCTCCTTATAAGCCTTCATAATCAGGTCATATCCGCCATAGGCGCAGGTCAGCATGAGCAATGTGCTATAGGGCATGTAGAAGTTGGCAACCATGGCATCGGCCAGATAAAAGTCGTAGGGGGGGAAGATGAACTTGTTCGTCCAGCCATCGTAAGGCTTGATCTTATTGTCAGCGCTGACGGCAGTCTCCATGACGCGCTGAACGGTGGTGCCGACAGCACACACCTTGTGACCTTCTGCCTTTGCATGGTTGATGATGTCGCAGGCCTCCTCGTTGACGTGTATCTCCTCGCTGTCCATCTTGTGCTTGGTAAGGTCCTCAACGTCTATCGCACGGAAATCACCCAAGCCGCAATGCATGGTGACATAAGAAAAGTCTATGCCCTTGATCTCCATTCTCTTCATCAGCGACTTACTGAAGTGCAGACCAGCGGTAGGTGCAGTCACGGCACCCTCGTTCTTGGCAAAGATACACTGGAAGTCCTCTAAGTCCTGAGGTTCGCTCGGACGCTTCAGGATGGTCTTGGGCAGCGGAGCCTCACCCAAGGCATAAAGCGCAGCCTTGAACTCGTCGTGAGGACCGTCATAGAGGAAGCGCAGCGTACGACCGCGGCTTGTGGTATTGTCGATGACCTCGGCCACCATCGAGTTGTCCTCGCCAAAATACAATTTATTGCCGATGCGAATCTTGCGGGCAGGGTCTACCAGAACGTCCCACAGGCGCAGTTCCTCATTCAACTCGCGAAGCAGGAACACCTCAATCTTTGCACCCGTCTTCTCCTTGTTGCCATACAGGCGGGCGGGGAAGACCTTAGTGTCATTGAATACGAAGACGTCCTTCTCGTCAAAGTAGTCGAGGATGTCGGAGAAGTAGTCGCGATGCTCTATCGTTCCGCTCTTGGCGTGAACCACCATCAGTCGGCAGTCGTCACGAAAGCGGGTGGGATGTTGGGCAATGCGCTCCTCAGGGAGCTTGTACTTGAATTGTGATAGTTTCATTATGTAGTTTTTGTTTGTTTTTCTATACTTTCCCCTTTTTTCAAGATGAAGGAGGCAAGACGGGTTGGCATCACGATGGCATTTCTATCTCTTGCTTGTCAAGCCACTCAGCGAAGTTCTCAACCTGCATGCAGTCTTCGACACGAACGTCGCCAACACGGGTTCTGCGCAAGGCAATGAGATGGGCGCCACTATTGAGCGCCTCGCCAATATCACGGGCCAAGGCTCGGATGTAGGTTCCCTTGCTGCAGACGATGCGAAGCGTCAGTTGCATCTTCTCCTCGTCAAACGCCTGCACTTCCAGTTCGTCGATGACCAGCACCTTGGCCTTCAGCTTCACCTCCTCACCCTTGCGAGCCAGCTTGTAGGCACGGTCGCCATCTACCTTGACAGCCGAGAAGGCAGGGGGCACCTGTTCGATGCGTCCGCGAAAACGTGGCAGCACCTCGTCGATGAGGGTACGCGTGATATGGTCGGTCGGATAGGTTTGGTCAATTTCCTTTTCGAGGTCAAAACTGGGCGTTGTCGCACCCAGCTGTAGCGTAGCCACATATTCCTTCGTATGGGCTTGCAGTTCGTCGATGCGCTTAGTGGCACGACCCGTACAGACGATGACGACACCCGTTGCCAGGGGGTCGAGCGTGCCGGCATGACCGACCTTCAATTTCTTGACGCCCAACTTTCGGCACAAGAGCCAGCGCACCTTGGCCACTGCATCGAATGATGTCCAGCGGTACGGTTTGTCGAAGTAGAGTATTTCGCCTTGTATGAAGTCCATATCTCCTTTAACCAAAAATCAGCAAGGCAAGACCAGCCAATGCGCAATAGATGCCAAAGTAAATCAACTTGCACTTCTTGACCAGGCTGATCATCCATTTGCAGGCGAAACAACCCGACACGAAGGCGGCTGCAAAGCCGATGAGCAGAGGCAGCGTGTCTACGCTCACATTAGCACCAGGGTGCGATGCCAGATATTCAGCACTGGGTGCAAAAATATGCTTGAAGTCGAGCAACGCCTCACCGAGAATGGGAGGGATGACCATCAGGAACGAGAACTGCGCCAGCGTCTTCTTACTATTGCCAAGCAAGAGGCCTGTCGCAATGGTCGAACCGCTGCGGCTAAGTCCGGGCAGCACAGCACAAGCCTGTGCGATACCGATGATAAAGGCGTCCAGGGGGGAGATATTCTCCTTCTCCTTTCTGTTCTGATAGAAGTGCGTAAGCGAGAGCAAGGCAGCCGTCAGCAACAGGCAGCAGCCCACAACGATGACCTTCACCTTCTCGTCGCCCTCGTACAATCCCTCGATGGTGTCTTTCAGCAAAAAGCCCACCAGACCAACGGGAATCATCGAGATGATGATGTTGAGCACATAGCGCTGCCCCTCGTTCATGGGGTTGGGTTTCTTGAAAAGGTCGCCAAAGAGCCAGAACACCTCTTTCCACAGGATGACAAGCGTTGCCAGCACGGTGGCAACATGTACGACGATGTCAAACGTCAGACCGCCTGCCTCTGGGTCTATGCCAAGCAGCATCTTGCCAATTTCCAGATGACCGCTACTGCTGACGGGCAGATATTCCGTAAGGCCTTGCACGAGGCCCAGTATGAGAGCTTGTAAACTATCCATGTCCGCTTATTCCTGATCAATTTTCTTCATTTCCTCCTCCTCGCTCACGGTCTTGGGCTTGTGCATGATGCCGTACACCACAAAGCAGAAACCAGCAAAGCAAACGATGGGAGCCACCTTGATGCGCTGGGCGCTGAAGATATCGGGATTGAAAGCCTCCTCCGTACTTCCGCTGCCTGCCATTAGGACAAAGCCGACAACAACCACTGCCATGCCGATGGCCAGCAGGATAAAGTTCATCTTGTCGAATGCAAAATCGTTCTTTTTCATATCGTTTTTTGTTTTCTTTTGGCTTTTTTGTTTTTCAATTGCTAGAACTTTCGATTTATCGATTATCGTTTTTTTCGATACTTGAATCGTCAAGAGCCCGACGTTTTGTCGAGGCATTTCTATTTCTCCCACATCTTGTGCTCGCTCATCTTGATGAAATGGTTGACGCTGAGATAGGTGCAGAGGAGCATGATGAACAGGCCAAGCAACAGCACGCAGCCCAGCATGATGACAATGTTGCCCGTTGGGATGATGCGCTCGAGGGCCGGGTCATAGTTTAGCATGGTACGCGTTCCGATGAACAGCAGGGCATCGGCCACAAAGGCAGCGATTAGCGCCATCCACAGACTGCGGACAAGGAAAGGACGGCGAATGAAGGACCAGCTTGCACCCACCAGTTTCATTGTGTGGATAAGGAAGCGGCGGCTGTAGATAGTCAGGTGTACCGTATTGTTGATGAGTGTAATCAGTACCAGCAGCAGCAGCGTTGCCAGCACCACCAGCACCAGCGTTATCTTGTTCAGATTGTTGTTCAGGTTGTCCACCAGATCCCTCTGGTAGTTGATGTCCGTAATCTCGGGGAAGCGCGTCTTCAGCTCCTCCACTATCCAATCCAGACTGTCCGAATTGGCATAGTCGGGTTCCATGTTCAGCTCCAGTTCCGTGTTGTAGGGATTGAAACCGATGAAGTCCGACGGATCGCTGCCGATGGTCTCAATCTGTTCCTTCAGCACATCCTCGGCCGAGATCATCGTCACGTCATTCACGTATCGCTCCGTCTTCAGCATCGACTGCATGCTTGCCGTCCTGCTCACCGAAACGTCCTCACTCAGGGTGACGGTGACGATCAGATTCTCCTTGACCGTGCTCGTTACGCGCTTGGCTGTCAGCACACACAGCACGACCAAGCCCATCAGTATCAGCACCATCGTCGTACTCAACGTGCTGGTAAACGCCTGCCATTGCAGGGGGAATGTCTTCTTGACCTTTTTCATTTTGAGTCGTTGGGGGGCTATTTCACTTCACACGCACAACCTATCAGCGTCGCGCTGCTGCTCTCGGTAATCTTGACACGTACGGTGTCGCCGATGTGGTGGTTCTCGCGGTCGATGATGACCACCTTGTTCTGCTCCGTTCGACCAAAGAGCTGTTCCTTCGAACGCTTGCTCACGCCTTCGATCAAGATGTCATACTCCTTGCCGATGCACTCTTTGTTGCGCTTGGCCGACATCTCGTTCTGGAGGGCGATAAGCTCGTTCAGGCGGCGAATCTTCGTCTCCTCGTCAATGTTGTCGGGCAGATGCTTGCTTGCATACGTGCCGGGGCGCTCAGAATACTTAAACATGAAGGCGCTGTCGTAGCCCACCTCACGCATCAGGCTAAGGCTCAGCTGGTGGTCCTCCTCCGTCTCGCTGCTATAGCCAACGAAGATGTCGGTCGTGATGGCACAGTCCGGCACGATGCGGCGAATAGCCTCAATACGACCCATATACCACTCACGCGTATATTTGCGGTTCATCGTCTCCAGAATGCGGTCGCTGCCGCTCTGCACGGGCAGATGAATGTGCTTGCAGACATTGGGAACCTCAGCAATGACACGCAGCGTGTCGTCGCTCATGTCCTTGGGATGACTGGTCGTAAAGCGGATGCGCATCTCAGGAACCTCCTGTGCCACCCTCTTCAGCAGTTGTGGGAAGGACACAAACGACTCCTCCCCTTCGGGTGAACTTGGGAGAGGGGCTTTATAGCTGTTCACGTTCTGTCCCAGCAGCGTCACTTCCTTGAAACCACGATCCCTGAGGTCGCGAACCTCGCGCAGGATGCTCTCGACGTCGCGGCTGCGCTCACGGCCACGGGTGTAGGGAACGATGCAGTAGTGGCAGAAGTTGTTGCAGCCACGCATGATGCTCACGAAACCGCCAATGTGGGTACCGCAGATGCGCTGGGGCACCACGTCCTTGTAGGTCTCGCTCAGCGAGAGGTCAACGTTGATGGCCTTCTGGCCAAGTTCTGCCTGAGCAATGAGGTCGGGAAGCGACAAGTATGAGTCGGGACCGCACACGAGGTCTGCACCATGCTGGTTCAGGAGGTCTTCCTTCACACGCTCGGCCATGCAACCCAGCACTCCGATGATGAGACGCTTGCCCTTGCGTTGCTGACTGTGCAGGAACTCCAGCCTTGAGAGAATCTTCTGCTCTGCATTGTCGCGAACGCTGCAGGTGTTCAGGAACACTGCGTCTGCCTCCTCCAGCTTCTCCGTTGTTTCGTATCCTGCCATGCCCATGACCGAGGCAACAACCTCGCTGTCAGCCACGTTCATCTGGCATCCGTATGTTTCTATCAGTAGTTTTTTCATCATTATCTATAGGCGCGTATGCGCGATTGTGACTGCAAAGGTACGAATAAAAATCGAGAATTGTCAATCTTACGTCCCCTTTTTACCTTTTACGGCCACTTTTCTACCCTTTTGGGCACTCTTTTTAGCATATTTTATGTTAAAAGAGTTTAATTTTTGCAGTTTTTTACACTTTTCCTTTGCCGTTATTGTCAAAATATCTACCTTTGCATCACATTAGATTTTTTCATAGTTAAGGTTTAGTTTTGAAAAGCGGCTGACTGCGAAGTTCGCCGTTTTTTTTATGCAATTTATTGCCACCTGGCACGATGCCTGTTTCTACATCATTTTCTATTGGGGCTTAAAGAAATGGTTTATCCTCCGCTTGTCGTCAGAAGGGGATGTTTGCCCAAAATTCACACTACTTTTTTGCAACAACAGAGAAGCGAATGGCACAAAGTTGGCAAAATTGTGCAAAAATCTGCATTTTATTCCCGATTCAGAATCCATTATTATTAAATATTTTGTAACTTTGTGCTCGAAAAGTATCAAAAAATCAAAACAAAAGATAGTAATTATGGAATTCAACAAGATTACGGCAGCAGAAGCAGCTGCCTTGATTCAGAATGGCGACACCATCGGTTTGAGTGGTTTTACCCCTGCAGGTGCTCCTAAGAGCATCCCCGCAGCCATCGCAGAGAAGGCAGAGGCTGAGCATGCAGCTGGCCGTCCCTTCAAGATTAGCATCTTCACTGGTGCCAGCACCGGTCAGAGCTGCGACGGCGCACTGGCCAATGCACAGGCTATCGACTACCGTGCTCCCTACACCACCAATGGCGACTTCCGCAAGCGTGTAAACA